>NZ_JAIUMC010000022.1 GCF_022565775.1 Natronospirillum sp. | reverse complement strand
AGCAACTGACTTGTAATCAGTAGGTCCCGGGTTCGACTCCTGGTGCCGGCACCAAGTATGCACATCGCCATGCCCGGACAATGCAAATTGTCCGGGTTTTGTCGTTTTCGGGGTCCGTACTTTCGGGAAGGGTTTACCATGTCTGCTTTGCTGCTCGAGTTTTCCGGTCTGTTTCAGCCGCATCTCACCTTTCTCTCCACTGGTCTGGTGGCTTCACTGCTGGTGATTTTCGGCCATGACATCAATCGCGCCGTGCGCGGACTGGTGCGCAAAGCACATTTCGTGCTCCGCACGCTGGTTTTTGTCATACTCTGTGCATTGGGCTACGGCTTCATGACCGTACAGGGGGGCCTATGGGTGGCCAGAGCGCTGTCTTCAATCGACGCACATTTTCTTGGCATTATCATTGTGCTGGCTTTTCTGGCGGTCGGCTATCTGGCCGAGCGGCGCAGTGCCTGATCACTCTGGGTCTGGCGCTTTGCCTCGCACTGCCGGCGCAAGCCTTTGGCGAGCGGGGGCACCAGATCGTGGCTCAACTGTCCACCTATTACCTGTCCGACGATGCGCAGGCTCTGGTGCGGGACCTGTATGGCGAACATTATCGCCGCCTGCTGCTGGAGGACGCCAACTATGCGCAGCAGGTCACGCGCCGCCGGGGCAACGAGTGGCGCCTGGGGTTTCATTACACTTTCTTTGAAGAGGGTGACACCGGCTTTCAGCCTGAGCGACACTGCCCGAATGGTATCTGCTCAGTAGCTGCCGTGCTGGATGCTGAAGCCGTATTGGCTGACGAGTCGGCCAGTCGTGCACGCCGACTGGATGCCTTCCGTTTTTTGGTGCATTACATGGCCGACCTGCACGATCCGGTCAATGCCGGATTCAGCCATGACAGGGGCGGCCGGGAAACCGAACTGGTGGGCAGCGATCTGGAACGACGCAGCCTGTTTGAAATCTGGCAAAACGATCTTTTCGACCACCTGTCTCACCCGCCATTTGTGATGGCCAATATTTTTGCTCGCCAGATTACCGATGAGCAGCGCCGCGAATGGCAGCAGGGCGAGCCGGCCAGTTGGGTCTGGGAAACTCATGAAGTAGCGCGTGACCTGGCTTATCCGCTGGCTGATCGCGCCGGCGGCTGGAACAGTGTCTATCGCCGCGAGGCATTGCCGGCATTGGAGACGCAGCTGAAAAAAGCCGGCGTGCGCCTGGCAACGCGACTCAACCAGGTGGCTGCAGCCGGCCTGATCCAGGACCCATTGCCCGGAAATACCGATGTGATGGAATTCGAGGCGCCATGACCGGGCATGGTTTACTCTATTGTTATGGGGGCTATGAACTGCTGTCGGCCTTGAAACGCAACGAGTTGCCCCTCACTGATTTTGCGGATTTGCCCAGCCCCTGGCTGCGCGGAGAGACTGGGGTCGGCAACGAAATCGAGTTGACCGAAGACCAGTGGCAGCAGGCGTTGCAGGCTCGCTATGCGGCGCTGCCAGAGCATATCCGGGCGGCCGTCGACTTCGCCTATTTTGCGGCACAGATGGAGCTCAAGCGGGACCAGCTCAGTGCGGAAATTCTGCAAACCCTGGTGGCCGATCAACAGGCAGACGAGGCGCTGGATCTGGCCCGCCATGAAGGGGTCACAGTATTGCGCCTGCTGGAAAGCCCGCTGAATCCGCTGGGCTGGCAGTTGCTGGGCGAGGGCTACCAAGGGCTCTGTATCGGGCTGCAGAGCGGACAGGCCCTGTTTCAGGCCACTGCCGGGCAGCCGCGACTGCTGCGTCATGTCCGTTATGGTCCGCACCGCACCCTGCAGGCCACGGACGCCTTGCCTTTTCCCGGCTGGTTTGAAGAGCCGGAGGCCTTGTCGGCTATGCAGGAATGGCGCCTTGCCCTGCCGCGCCGGCAGGCCAGGCAGCGTGACGGGCGCAGTTGGCTGCCACTGGGTACAGCCGTCGTCAGCGAGCTATATCTGGGCCCCGGCGCGGACGACGAACTGGCTGATGCCGTGCGTGATTTGCAGCGCCTTTATCAAAGGTATCGCCAGGCTCGCCGCTATAGTGTCAGGGCTGCCCAGCGCAGCTTCTCGTTGCAGGGGCGTCCGGATAACGACGACAACAACAGGTCTGAAACATGAGTGACACACTGCGGGTTCTGGTGGTCGATGACGCCAGTTTCATACGCGATCTGATCAAGCGGGCCCTGCGCAGCCAACTGTCGGGCATTCAGATTGATGAAGCCAATGACGGCCGTCGAGCGCAGAGCATGCTCAATCGCAATGACTATGACCTGGTGCTGTGCGACTGGGAAATGCCCGATGTGTCCGGCCTTGATGTGCTCATTGAACTGCGCCAGGGTGAGAAGGACCGGCAGGCCGAGCGCCTGCCGTTTATCATGGTGACCAGTCGCGGCGACAAAAGCCATGTCACGCAGGCCGTCGAGGCAGGCGTCAGCGACTATATCGGCAAGCCGTTCACCAGTGATCAGTTGCTGCGCAAGGTCATTCGACAACTGGCAAAAAATCACAAGGCCACCCTGCAGAAAATGATGGGCAAGTCCGAGCGCTCGGTGTCTGACCAGGCGCGCTCGGCGGCCAACAACAGTGCCGCAGCGCTGATGGGCGGGAGCCCACAGCCGCCCAAGGCGGCCCCCGCCCAGGATATGGGCGGCGCCAGTGCGCTGATGGGGGGTGCGGCGCCGGCGGCAGCACCGGTCAAAGAGACAAAAGCCAAGGTGGGTCGCCTGAAGCGGGAAGTGCGGGCTGACCTGCGCCTGCCGGATGTGACCTTCTCGGCGCTGATCGAAGATCTGAACCTGACCCAGGCCTTGTTGCGCGTGGAGCGCCAGAAACGACTGCCCCAGTTGTTCGAGCAGGCCGCTCTGGATATTGATCTGGGTGGCGAGCGCATGGCCCGTCTGAACATATTCGTGTTCTCGCTGCAGGCCACCAGCACTGACTTTGACTGCGACAGCCTGCTGGTCAACGTGCGCTGGACCGATGAAGATCCGACCAAGTACGAGGACCTCTCCCGCTTTATTGCCAGGGTTCGCTGATTCAGCTGGATTGAAGCAGAAGTGTTATCAGACTGCGGTCAGCGACCGTACCGGCAAAAATCACAAGCCCGACCCAATGGTTGTGCAGAAAGGCACGGAAACAGGGCAGGCGCTCCCGTTCCCGAATCAGCCAGTGTTGATAGCCAAACAATACGACAGCACCAAGCAGTCCCAGATAATAGGCAAAACCGCTGCCGGTCATTTGGCCGGCCAGCAGCATGCCGAGCAGAAACAAACCCTGCAAAAGCCCTATTGCTACCCGGTCAAAGTCGCCGAACAGAATGGCCGTTGAGCGGATACCAATCTTGAGGTCATCATCGCGGTCAACCATCGCATACAGGGTGTCATAAGCCATGATCCAGCAGACGGCGCTCAGAAAGAGCACCCAGGTCACCGGTGTAACGGGCATGCTTTCGGCCGCATAGGCCATCGGAATGGCCCAAGAGAACGCCAGACCCAGAAACAGCTGTGGCAGATGCGTATGACGCTTCATGAACGGATAGAGTGCCGCCAGCCCGACCGCCCCGAAAGACCAGAGAATCGTGCTCAAATTGGTGGTGAGCACCAGCAGAAAAGACACCAGCACCAGCACAGCAGCCAGTA
The DNA here is from genome assembly GCF_022565775.1 of Natronospirillum sp. Lineage (GTDB taxonomy): Bacteria > Pseudomonadota > Gammaproteobacteria > Pseudomonadales > Natronospirillaceae > Natronospirillum. The sequence goes on along the minus strand of NZ_JAIUMC010000022.1, from coordinate 31,295 downwards.
TCAGGGCTTCGCGCTCGCTGACCTGACCGGTCACCAGGGGGCGATCCACAGTGCGCTTGACGTGCCCGTCCAGGTGGCGGTCGGCATAGTCGTTGATCACGCAGCCGGCACTGCGCATGAATATCACCCCCAGGATGAACACCAGCAAGGTATGCAGGCCGGGAATGCCGTCGGCGGCAAACCACAGTGCCCACAAGGTCTGCCAGAGCAGCAGGTAGACCCCGATGGGCCGATTCAGTCGGGTCAGTTGCAGGTAGAGGGGCAGGCGCTGTGTCCACTTCATTGCACGGTCACCAGAAAGTCGTCGAGAAACACTTCTATCAGAATGATCTCCTGTGTGCCAAGCCTGAACCAGCTGCGTCGTGCCAGACCCCAGTCCAGTGTGGCGAAGTCCATGGTCACACGCTGCAGTTCAGCCTGGGCAAACAGGAAGGCGCCCAGGGGTTGCCTGCCCAGCCGCCGCAGGCGCCGGATCAGCGCCTGATGTCGGACCGGTACCAGGGTCAGGGCTCTCACCCAGCCTTCATTGCGACCGCACAACAGGACTTCACGTTGCCAGTAGAGACCGTGTCCGGCCCCCCGTGCCACACTGGGCTGCGGCACGGGGCGCCCGACCGCGCCGAAAAACCGACCTTCGCGCAGTACATCCACCCTGAAATCCCCTCCGCTCAGGGACAGGAGCTTGGCGGTCAAAGAGCCGGTGTCGGTCAGCCAGTCGCGGGCAACACCGTTGTCCGGCGGCGCAGCCTGCCAGTCGATCCGAGCGCATCTAATGGGCCAGTCTTGCAGAATACGGGCTGTATCAGTCATGCTTTTCCGTCACCGGCACAGGGTGCGCGCAGTGTAACTGCGGCCTGATAAAATGGCTATCCTGTCCGTCAGACTGGTCAATTTACGAGCGAAACAGCCCGAGAAAGCAAAAAAACCGCCGTTTGCGGAAACATTCGCTTGACGACAGCGCTCTGGCCTTCAAGAATGGCTCTACGCTAAGGCGTGCGGCCTGTTTTCAGAGTCGCAGGTCACGATACAACCGAAACAATCCAAGTAGAGGAATGGCCCATATGCGTAAACCGGAACTGGCAGCTGCCATCGCTGAACGTGCCGAACTATCCAAGGACAAGGCCAACGACGTATTGAATGTTGTCCTGGACGAGATCACCAACTCCGTGTCCAAAGGGGATGCTGTCACCCTGGTCGGCTTCGGCACTTTCCAGAAAAAGAACCGCAGTGCACGCACTGGTAAAAACCCTCAGACCGGAGCTCCCATCCAGATTCCGGCCAGCAGCACTGTCGGCTTCAAGCCCGGTAAGGCCCTGAAAGATTCCGTGAACTGAGCTTCATTGGTCTGCACGGCTGCATGCTTCGGCATGGAGCCGTGTCTCCGCTCAACCCGTTCAGCTTTTCCCGCCGCAACTCCCCTTGTCCTGCTCTACCGCACCCTGGCCTCAAGGGTTGTGCCGCCGAGCCAACCGCGCCTGATCAGTATCAGATAGCAACGCCCGCAATGCTCGCACAATGGGCTCATCGACGTGTCGTTTTTCCGAAAGGCGACCCGGTTCTGACGACTGCAGAACGGGCACTGAATTGAACGTTCGTGCAGGGATGATGATTTTCTGAACCATGGCATAATGGCGGACACTCAGTGGCTGAAAGCTGGCTGTTGTCTTCACTCATCCGAATACTTTAATTGGGGAGCCCAATCCATGTCACGTTCCGTTGTTCAAACCGATCAGGCGCCGGCTGCAATAGGGCCCTATTCACAGGCCATTCGGGCAGGCAATACTGTCTATCTGTCAGGACAGATTCCGCTGCAACCTGACACCATGGCGCTGGTCACCGGTGATCGGCAGGCCGAAGTCGAGCAGGTGTTCAGCAACCTGCAGGCCGTCTGCACAGCGGCCGGTGGCAGCCTTGCCCATATCGTAAAGTTGAACATCTTTCTCACTGATTTGAGCGACTTCAATCTGGTGAACGAATGCATGCAGCGCTTTTTCAGTGAGCCTTTTCCGGCCCGCGCGGCTATCGGGGTTGCCGCATTGCCCAAAGGTGCCAATGTCGAAATGGATGCCGTCATGGTGCTGGAAGACTGATGGCTCGCATCGGTTGTCGGGTCAGTGCACTGCTGGTACTGGTCAGCCTGGTCTGGTTTGCTCCCATGGCGGTCGCCGATGACCAGAACCGGGTCTCGGTCTATAGCGGATACTATGATGCAACACCCGATGGTGGCCTCTACTTTGGCTTAGGGCTGGGTGGCGTACTGCAGTTCAATGAACTGGAATACGGCACCAACCGGGGTATTCGCCAGATTGCCTTCTATGGCACCTACCAGGTACCGTTCTTTCGGGACTATGTACACGGGCTGCTCGGCGTCGGGTTTGCCAACTTCATCATCGAGGACGAGGGCCTGAGGGAGCGCCTGACACCGGATGTTGCCCTGATCAAGGGTGGCTTCAATCTGCGCGTACTGGGGCCCCTGTATGTGGAGGCCCTCGCCGAAAACAGCTATTTCGGTACCGAGCGGGCGGATTACAAACTGCAACTCAGGTTCAATTTCTGATGGAGAGCGGAGAAGACGTCCAGTTGTCGGCGCTGAAAGGTGTCGGCCCGCAACTGGCGGAGAAACTGGCTCGGCTGCACCTGCACCGGATGTCTGATCTGCTCTTTCACCTGCCCTTGCGTTATGAAGACCGCACGCGCACGCAACCTCTGGGCCAGTTGCGCCTGGGTCAGCATGCGTTGGTACAGGGCACCGTTGTGTCTGCCCAAGTGCAAATGGGTCGCCGCCGTTCTCTGCTGGTGAAAGTGCGCGATGACAGTGGTGAAGTCGGCCTGCGGTTCTACTATTTCAGCCGGGCGCAGCAACAGAAGCTGCAACCGGGTACCGCCATTCAGGCGTTTGGAGAGGTGCGACGCGGCGCCACTGGCCCCGAATTCTATCATCCCGACTATACCGCAGTGCCTGAGGGCACACCTCTGCCTGCCCCCAATGGCACACTGACGCCGGTCTATCCGACCACAGAAGGGCTGACCCAAAAGCGGCTGCGCCAGTTGCTCGAGCAGGCGCTGGAGTGGCTCAAGCACAGCCATGAGCTGGCCGACCTGCTGCCGGCTGAGATACGTCGACAATGGGACCTGCCTGACCTGCCGACTGCGTTGCAGTTCGTGCATCATCCCCCTCCGGCGACCGATCTGGACACCCTGGCCAGTGGGGAGCATCCCTGTGTGGCTCGGCTGGCCGTCGAGGAACTGCTGGCGCAGCACCTGGGCATCCGGCAACTGCGCCATATAGCCCGGCGGGAAGCCGCTCCGCCCCTGGCCCCGGAGCACCGCCGCCTGCAGCAGCAATTGCTGCAGGCCTTGCCGTTTGCACCGACCGGTGCCCAGAAGCGGGTGCTGGCCGAGATCGAAGCAGATCTCGAGCGTCCGGAACCCATGTTGCGCCTGGTTCAGGGTGATGTCGGGTCGGGCAAGACCATGGTGGCCCTGCTCGCCATGTTGCGTGCGGTGGATGCCGGCTGGCAGGCCGCCTTTATGGCCCCCACCGAAATTCTGGCAGAGCAACATGCGCGCAACCTGTCCGAGTGGCTGACGCCACTGGGTGTCGAGGTGGTACTGCTGCAGGGCAAGCAGTCGCGGCGTCAGCGTAGCGACGCACTCGCCCGGTTGGCGGCGGGTGCATCCTGTGTGGTGGGCACCCATGCGTTGTTTCAGGCAGAGGTGGTTTATCAGCGCCTGGGCCTGGTGGTGGTCGATGAGCAGCATCGCTTCGGCGTCGATCAGCGCCTGTTGTTGCGTGAAAAGGGCCGCCAGCAGGGCCTGGTACCCCATCAGTTGATCATGACCGCGACGCCGATTCCGCGCACCTTGGCCATGTCGCTGTATGCCGACCTGGATGTATCGGTGATCGATGAATTGCCCCCCGGTCGCACCCCGGTGGTCACCACGGTGCTCAGCAATCAGCAGCGGGACAAGGTGATTCAGCGCGTGCGTGAAGCCTGCGCTGATCGGCGCCAGGTGTACTGGGTGTGCACCCTGATCGAAGACAATGAAGAGCTGCAGGCCCAGGCCGCGGAGGAACTTCATGGCCAACTGTTGGAGACCCTGGCGCCCGTGCCGGTCGCGTTGATTCATGGGCGTATGAAGAACAGCGAAAAATCTGCTGTGATGCAGAGTTTCAAGGAGGGTGATATCCAGGTGCTGGTGGCAACCACCGTCATCGAAGTGGGCGTGGATGTGCCCAATGCCTCGGTGATGATCATTGAGAATGCAGAGCGCCTGGGGCTGTCCCAGTTGCATCAGCTACGCGGCCGCGTGGGCCGGGGGGCGGCAGACAGCTATTGTGTATTGATGTACCATGCGCCGTTGTCACAAGGCGGCAAAGCGCGTTTGAACACCATGCGCAGTACCAGTGACGGCTTTCAGATTGCCGAGCAGGACCTGTTACTGCGCGGCCCCGGAGAAGTGCTGGGCAAGCGGCAGACCGGTGAGGCCGATTTCCGCATTGCCGACCTGCAGCGCGACCAGCATTGGTTGCCTGCGATCAAGTCCATGGCGCAGACCCTGGAGAAGGACTTCCCCGATATTGCAGACGCCCTGCTGTCGCGCTGGTATCCGGAAGGCCTTGAATATGGCAAAGTCTGAGACACTGCAAGTCGATGCAGAAAAATGTGATCTTGTCGGGGACAGTATCAGTATTCCTGACTAGACTGAGACAAGGGTGTCGCTTCAGGCAGTAGTTGGCCCCACAAGCAACTATCGGTCGAGGCCGATCGACGGAATCGTTCAATGAACAATAATGCAGCAGAATCCATGAATGCCTCTGATCCTACCCCTAGTGCAGTGCGCCAGTATCTGGCGAGCCAAGGAGTCGAGTCGCGGCTGGTGACCCCCCGTGAAGCGCGAAAGTTCCCGCGGGTCGAGTGTATCCTGCTGGCCGACCGATTGGGCAAGGTGGCCTTGCTGCTGCCGTCCGATCGCCTGCTTGATCTGGTCGCTTTGCGCCAGCAGACCGGCCGTGAGCTGGTCGCCGCGGAGCTCAAGGAGCGCCAGGCGCTGCTGCGACAGCATGGCCTGCAGGAACTGCCGGCGCTGGATGCATTGCTCGGTGTGGAAGTCCTGCAAGACCAGTATCTGCCCAGCGAGGGGGAGGTCTGTATCCAGAGTGGCGCGCGCGGTTCCTTGCTGGCACTGCCGGCCAAAAGCCTGGTAAAAGACGAGGCTACCCGGACCGTTGATGTGTCAGTGGCCGTGCCGGAGATGGAACTGGACTACGAACTGAGTCTGTTCGATCTGGATCGGGATGCAATTGAAGACTCCATCAGCCGCTTCACCGCCAAGCGCATTCGCCAGCGGCTGGAAGAAACGCTGGAAATCCCGCCACTGCCTCATACCGCACAGGAAATCATTCGCCTGCGGGTTGACCCGAGTGCCGATATCAGCAAGCTGTCGGCCATTGTCGAGAAGGACCCCAGTCTGGCCGCTCAGGTGACCAGTTGGGCATCGTCCTCGTATTATGCGGCCCCTGGCAGTGTCAAATCGGTGCAGGACGCCATTGTGCGTGTTTTGGGTTATGACCTGGTCATGAATCTGTCGCTGGGTCTGGCGCTGGGCAAGACACTGAGCATGCCGCCGGACGAACCGCAGGGTGTGGTGCCTTACTGGCAGGAAGCCGTCTATACCGCAGCGACGGTCGCCGAACTGCACACAGCCATGCCGCGTGACTCCAGGCCCAGTTTCGGACTGGCCTATCTGGGTGGCCTGTTGAGCAACTTTGGTTATCTGGTGCTGGCGCATGTGTTCAAGCCCCACTTTTCGACCTGCTGCCGACTCTGGGAAGCCAACCCGCACCTTGATCCGCGGGTTGTGGAGGACCATGTGCTCGGGCTCAACAGGGACCAGATAGCCGCCAGTCTTCTGAACAGCTGGAACCTGCCCGGTGAGGTCTGCCTGGGCATTCGCCATGCGGCCCATCCGGACTACATGGGCCTGCACGCGGAATATGCCAACCTGATTTGCCTGGCGGTACGGATGCTGCGCCGGGGACGCATGGTGCCGGGTCCCAGTGTGCCGCTGGAAAGCCAGTTGTTTACCGGGCTCAATATTGCCCCCGACCAGGCCCGCGCGGCGCTGGAGCGGGTGCAGGAAGGTCGTGAAGCCCTGGATGCCCTCGCGCGCGGCATGGAGCACTGACCTCGAAGGTCAGTGCGCTTCACCCCAGTCTGCGCCGACACCGATATCCACCACCAGAGGCACCGACAGAGAGGCAGCATGGCGCATGCGGAAGTCGACGCCCTGACGCAGCGCTTCCAGATCTGACTCCGCCACCTCGAACACCAGTTCATCATGCACCTGCATGATCATGCGGGCCGTCAGATCCGTGCTGACCAGCCAGGTCTGCACATCCACCATGGCCTGCTTGATGATGTCGGCTGCCGTACCCTGCATGGGGGCGTTGATGGCGGTGCGCTCAGCGGCACGCCGTTGTTGCTGGCGCGACGATTTGATATCGGGCAGATATAACCGGCGCCCGAACAGGGTTTCCACAAAACCGTCTTCCGCAGCCTGCGCCCGAGTGCGGTCCATATAGGCCTTGACCCCCGGATACCGCTCGAAATAGGTCTCCACATAGGTCTGGGCTTCACCTCTCGAGATGCCCAGGTTGCGCGCCAGACCGAACGCCGACATGCCATAGATCAAACCGAAATTGACTGCTTTCGCTGCCCGGCGCTGCTCACCGCTGACTTCCGACTCGGCGATGCCCATGATTTCGGCCGCCGTGGCGCGGTGGATATCCTTGCCCTCGCGGAAGGCATTGATCAGGTTCGTATCCTGTGACAGGTGCGTCATGATGCGCAGTTCGATCTGCGAATAGTCCGCCGCCATGATGCGGTGACCGGGTGCGGCGACAAAGGCCTTGCGGATCGAGCGCCCTTCTTCCGAGCGGATGGGTATATTCTGCAGGTTGGGTTCGCTTGATGACAGACGGCCCGTTTGTGCCCCGGTCTGGTGGTAGCTGGTATGGACGCGCCCTGTCTCTGGATTGATCAGCGTGGGCAGCGGCTCGGTATAGGTGTTCAGCAGCTTGCGCAGATGGCGATAGCGCAGAATGCAGGCAGGCAGTTCATATTGATGGGACAGTTCGGTCAGCACATCTTCATTGGTGCTGGGCTGTCCGGACGGAGTTTTGGCTACCACCGGCAGGCCCAGTTCGCCGAACAGTACTTCCCCCAGTTGCTTGGGGGAGTCCAGATTGAACGCCCGGCCCGCCGCTTCGTGAGCCTGAGCTTCCAGGGTCTCCAGTTGGGCCCTGAAACCCTGACTCAGATCAGCGAGAAAATCCGCATCTACGCGGGTACCGGTCCATTCCATCTGCTGCAACACCGGCACCAGAGGCGTTTCGATATGCTGATAAACCCGCCATTGGTCGGGGAAGTCCTGCTGCAGTTCGCGCCCCAGGTGCCGGTAAAGCCGACCGGTAAAGTCAGCGCGCTCACAGGCATAGGTGGCCAGCCATTCTCTGGGCACCTCGTCCAGCGGCGTTTGTCGGGTACCAAAGCGACCGGCGATATCGACCAGCGTCTGTGGCTTTTCATGGAGCCAGGTGCGGATCAGGTTATCGAGTCCCAGCGTGTCGAAGTGGCGGTCGAGCTCCGGATCCCGGCGGATCGTAGCGTCGCGCACGAACGCCATTACCAGAACATCATCCTGCAGATGAGAGGGCTCCGGGCAGTGCGGGTGCAGGGCATGCAGCAGTCGTTTCAGGTCATGGGTAACCTTGTGATAGCTGTGTTGTGCAAACAGGGGCAACAGGGGTTCCAGTGCCTGTTCCGGCCAGTCGGGGCTCCGCAGGTCGACAAAGACGGCATTGCCGGCAGCGCTGCTGACGGCCAGCCCCAGCCAGCGGAAGTCACGGTAGTGTCCGGCGTCCAGCGCCGGCCAGAGCGCAAACTGGCTGGCGGTACCCTGCGCCTGCAGCCATTCTGACCAGGCTTTTGGTGTGGTCAGCGTCTGGTAGTCCACCGTGTCCGGGGCGGCCTCTGAGGTCAGCTCTTCACTGGCAATGCTTTTGGGTGCTTCCGGTGCTTCAACCCCCTTGTCGGTCAGCGCCTTCAGCCAGCCGGAAAACTCGAATTCCCGGTAATAGCCCGCCAGTTGGGTTTCATCCGGTTCTCCGCGCTGCAGTTCTTCCAGCCGGACGGACAGGTCCACATCGCATTTGATGGTGGCCAGTTCATACGACAGCCGAGCCAGGTCTTCATGTTCGCGCAGCTTGTCGGGCATGGTCTTGGCGCCACGAAAGCCGAGTTCGGGTATGCTGTCCAGGTTCTGGTACAGCGTGTCCAGCCCGCCGAGCCCCGAGAGCAGCGCCTTTGCGGTCTTGTCGCCAACGCCCGGCACGCCCGGGATATTGTCCGACTTGTCGCCCATCAGCGCGAGGTAGTCGATCATCAGTTCCGGCCCGAAGCCGTATTTCTCGCTCACCGCTTCCCGGTCGAGCACTTCATTGCTCATGGTGTTGATCAGCGTGACATGGTCGGTGACCAGTTGTGCCATGTCCTTGTCGCCGGTGGATACCACACAGGCCCGGCCGGATTCGGAGGCCTGGCGGGCCAGGGTGCCGATCACGTCATCGGCTTCAACGCCTTCGACACACAGTAGCGGCAAGCCCATGGCCTTGATGATCTGATGAATGGGCTCGATCTGCGGGCGCAGCTCGTCCGGCATCGGCGGGCGGTTGGCCTTGTAGTCTTCGTACAGGTCATTGCGAAAGGTCGGCCCCTTGGCATCGAACACCACTGCCACCGGGCTGTCCGGGTACTGGTCGAGCATGGCGCGGACCATGTTGATGACGCCCTTGATGGCTCCGGTCGGGTGGCCCGACTGATTGGTCAGCGGCGGCATCGCATGGAAGGCACGGAACAGATAGGACGACCCATCGATCAGCACGATGGGGGCACTGGCGGTTGTGGTATCGCTCATGTCGCTCTCGATGATGGGATTGTCGAAAATTTCATTTACACTGAGCGCCGAAGTGTAACGCGAAGTAACGCCCATGTCCGTATTCACCCCCATTGATCGGGAAGAACTGCTGCCCTGGTTGCTGGCGCACGGCATTGAAGACCTGAGAGATTTCCGGGGTATCAGTGGTGGCACCATCAATACCAATTACTGGCTGGAAACCACTTCCGGTGACTGGATACTGACGCTGGTTGAAGACCGTCCTGCAGCAGCGGTACAGCCGGTAATGTCGTTGATGCAAAGCCTGTATCAGGCCGGCCTGCCCGTCCCGGGGGTGCGTGTGGACCAGCAGGGTCGACTTGTGGGCATGCTTAAAGACCGCCCGGCCACCCTGGTGCAGGCGCTGCCGGGAGACCATCCGGAGCCGACACAGTCGACCGCTGCCGAGGTGGGACGGTTTCTGGCCCGGCTGCACAGCCAGACGCTGGACCTGGACCCGCTGCCACTCAACTTCGGCCCGGACTGGCAGCGGGAGCAGGCGCAGTACTGGCAGGACAGGCTGGCCCTCGACGATGCGGAACTGGTGCGCCGCACCATCCAGTCGACACGGCTCGTCTGGCAGCGGCGCTGGCCGGAAGCATGGTTGCATGCCGACCTGTTTCCCGACAATGTATTGGCTCTGGACGGACAGTTTACCGCCGTTATCGACTGGTATTTTGCCAGTTGCGGACCGCGGATCTGGGACATTGCCATCGCCCTGAATGCCTGGTGCGGCGGCGCACAACCGGACACTGATCCAGTCGCGGCAGCGCTATTGCATGGCTATGAATCGATCACTGCATTGAGCGCCACTGAGGTGCAGGCGCTGCCGTTGATGCGGCGCAGCGCAGCGCTTCGTTTCTGGCTGTCTCGGCTTGAGTCAGCCCGTAATAGTGATAAAAACGAGACGTTAGAGGCGGTGACAGTGAAACCACCCGTCGAATATCGGAATTTGCTGCTAACATTGGAGCAGAGCCACTGATTACGTCCACTTTCGACAGCGGAACACAGTATGACCAAGGAGCAGGGGTCTTCGGACCGCCTTAATACTTTTCGTCGCGGTATGGTGCGACTCAGCCTGCTGGTGACAGACCAGTCAGCCCGCCTCAACCATCTGATGGATGAATTGCGTCAGGTTCTGCGTCAGCCCGAAGCAACGGACGAAGAAATTGATGACATTGTTGGTCGGGCTGAGCAGACCTACGAGCAGGTGCAGCAGCAGGAGCGGAACCAGCGCCAGACCCTGACCGGCGTGTTACGCTCGCTCAATGAACCATTGCGCGAGCAGGGCGGGCCGCACAGCGAGGCTGCGGCCAGGCTGGACAGTGGTGTGGACCGCAGGCTGGCCGACCTCAATGAAATAACGCGCTACCTGGAAGAATTCGGTGCGCTGCAGGCGCAGGTGTTTGCGCGCTTCCAGCACCTGCAGGAGGCCGAATCAAAACTGGGTCGGGCCACAGCTGAAGTCGCGGCGCCGGAGGCAGACAAGGCAACGGTCGAGCGCATGACGTCTGAACTGTTTGATGCCCTCAGCGGGCTGGCCAATCGCATTCAGTTGCCGGCCGAGAAACAGGAGACCCTGCAGACAATTGTCCACGAACTGAATCGCAGCATTGCCTGGCCCGAGCTGCTGACGGCTATGAACCGATTGATCGAACTGATTGTCGGGGTTTTGAGCGACGAGCAACAGGCGCTTGAACAGTATCTGGAGGACCTGAACAAACGCCTGACCTTTATCCGGGCATCCGTGCAGAAGGCCCAGGATATACGCAAAGCGTTCCGCGACGACGGGGCGCGCCTGGACAGCCGAATTCAGGGCCATGTGGAGACCATTCGCCAGGAGGTGAACAAAGCCACCAGTCTTGATCAGCTCAAGAGCGGCATCCAGGTCGAACTCGATGACATCGTCAACAGCATCGATACCTTTCTCAAGGAGAGTGCCGAGAAAGAGCGCAGCATGGCCACCATGATGAAAGATCTGGTCAATGTCATTACTGAACTGGAAGAGCAGAACCACCGCATCCGAGAGGACTTCGAGCGCACCCGAAAACAGGCCATGACCGATCTGCTGACCGGCCTGCCCAATCGCTCCAGCTACATGCAACGCCTTGACGAGGAATATGCCCGCTTCAAACGCTATGGCACACCCCTTTCGCTCTGTGTACTGGATGTGGATCGCTTCAAGGCGGTCAATGATGAACTGGGCCATACAGCTGGTGACAAGGTGCTTAAAATTCTGGCTCGGCAGCTCAAGCAATTGCTGCGGCAGAATGATTTCATTTCCCGGCATGGCGGTGAGGAATTTGTTATCCTTCTGCCTGAAACCGGGCTCAAGGAGGCTGGGCTGGCGATGGAAAAACTGCGCAGTCTGGTGGAGGAGACACCGTTTCATTTCAGGGGCAAGCCCGTCCCCATTACAGTCTCGATCGGGTGCTCCGAATTCCATGGAGAGGACACGGGCGACCTGGTCTTTGATCGGGCCGACCGAGCCATGTATACAGCCAAAGAAAAGGGGCGCAACCGGGTGGAAGTGGCCAAATAGACACGCCACCAGCGGATTGTGTTACCCGCCGAACATCACCAGCAGGAGTGCACGCGCATGACAGACCGGGTTACGGTCAATGCCACTATTACCCCAAAAGGCAGTCTTGAAACCCTTTCCCAGCGAGAGGTTCAGCAACTCAGAGTTGCCGGGTCCGGCTCCACCTACAGCCTGTTCCGGCAATGTGCCATGGCGATCCTGAATACCGGCTCTGAAACGGACAACGCCAAGGCCATTCTGGAAGCCTATCCGGATTTTGATGTGCACATTCACCAGCAGGACAGAGGCATCCGCCTTGAAGTGTTGAATGCCCCGCCAGCCGCGTTCGTGGATGACGATATGATCGCCAGCACGCGGGAGATGGTGTTCAGCGCTTTGCGTGACATCATCTACACCCAGAGCGAGTTGGAGCACAAGCGGGTCGACTTCGAAACGCAGGAAGGCATTACCGATTATGTCTTCCACCTGCTGCGCAACGCCGGAACCCTGCGTTCCGGTCGTGAGCCGAGGATGGCTGTGTGCTGGGGCGGCCACTCGATCAACAAGGAAGAATACAAATATACCAAGACTGTGGGTCACGAGCTGGGACTGCGCGGCATGGACATCTGCACCGGTTGTGGGCCGGGTGCCATGAAGGGCCCGATGAAGGGCGCCACCATTTCCCATGCCAAGCAGCGCATCCGTGACGGCCGCTATCTGGGTCTGACCGAGCCGGGCATCATTGCCGCAGAGGCGCCCAATCCCATCGTCAACGAACTGGTGATCCTGCCGGACATCGAGAAACGCCTGGAGGCCTTTGTGCGCGTCGGGCATGGCATAATCATATTTCCGGGTGGGGCAGGCACGGCCGAAGAGCTGCTGTATGTGCTGGGTATCCTGATGCATCCGGAAAACCGTGAACTGCCCTTCCCGCTGATTCTCTCCGGGCCGGCCAGTTCTGCACCCTACTTTCAGCAACTTCATGAATTTGTTGGTGCCACTCTGGGTTATGAAGCGCAACAACGGTATAGGATCATTATCGATGATCCGTCCATGGTGGCTCGAGAAATGAAAACAGGTATTGATGAGGTGACCCGTTTTCGCCAGCAGCACAATGACGCCTACTACTTCAACTGGCTGCTGAAGATCGATCATGGTTTCCAGAAACCTTTTGATCCAACGCATGCCAATATGGCGACGCTGGATATTCATCATGGTCTGCCGGTACACGAGCTGGCCGCCAATTTGCGCCGGGCGTTTTCCGGCATTGTGGCGGGCAATGTGAAAGACCAGGGCATCCGCCTGATTGAGCGCGAAGGGCCCTATGAAATATCGGGTGACAACAGCATCATGGAGCCGCTCGACCGTCTGCTGACTGCCTTTGTACAGCAGCACCGAATGAAGTTGCCGGGCACCGGAGATTATGTGCCCTGCTATCGACTAGTATCCTGAGGAGACACTATGAGACCCAGTCGTCGTGCCAATGACGAACTACGCCCGATCAAGATTGAGCGACACTTTACCAAGCATGCCGAGGGCTCCGTGCTGGTCAGCTACGGGGATACCCGGGTGCTGTGCACCGCCTCTGTAGCTGAAGGCGTACCCCCCTTCATGCGCGGGGAGGGGAGGGGCTGGGTTACAGCCGAATACGGCATGCTGCCGCGCGCTACCAACACGCGCAACAACCGTGAGGCGGCGCGTGGCAAGCAGAGTGGCCGCACCATCGAAATCGGCCGGCTGATCGGCCGGGCTCTGCGCAACGCGATTGATCTGGAAGCCTTGGGTGAATATACCATTACCCTGGATTGCGACGTCCTGCAAGCCGATGGGGGCACGCGTACCGCTGCCATTACCGGTGCCTGTGTGGCCCTGGTGGATGGCCTGCGGTCGCTGCAGCGCGACCAGAAACTGCGCTCAGACCCACTTCGACATATGGTGGCAGCAGTCTCCGTAGGCCTGTGGCAGGGTATGCCGGTACTGGATCTCGACTATGCCGAAGACAGTCAGGCCGACACCGACATGAATGTGGTGATGACCAGTGACGGGGGGTTTGTCGAAGTCCAGGGCACAGCCGAAGGCAGTCCGCTCAGTCAGGATGAGCTGTCTGCTCTGCTGCTGCTGGCCGGCAAAGGGATCCGCGAACTGGGCGCCGCCCAGCAGGCGGCGCTGGCAGAGGCCTGACCCCATGACCCAGTATTCTTCCCGTGCACATGTGCGCCCGATGCTGATCCTGCTGGATGTGGTGGCTATTCTGTGTGTGCTGACCGGCGTGCATGAACTGCTCAGGCCGGACTGGCCGATAATTCACGCCAACCTGCAGTTCCCCTACTATGACTGGGTCCTTCTCGGGACCGGGGGACTGCTGTTGCTGGTATCCGCCTTCACGCTGGTGCGAATGTTCAGCGGGAAGGGGGTGGTGTCCGCTGAGGATATTGTGCCCTGACGGGCTATTTCGACAGCTTTGCGACCAATGGAGCCATCAGGGCGCCCGGCTGAGCACCAGCGTGGCGCGCAAGCCCTGACGGCCGAAGCGGGCCATGCGCTCGAACTGGTCCCGCCGCACCGGCAACCAGGCGTTGTCGGTGGCTGATGCTTCGTCTTCGGCACCCACATCCGGATCATGGATGAACAGGCAGTGTTCATCGGCAGCCACGACAATCACCCAATGGGGTGCCTTGCTGCCCTGCATGCGCCAGGTGCTGATCAGTACCAGCGGCAACTCGCCGCGCTCCAGACAGGCGGCCAGATCGGCGGCACTCAATGTACCCTGCTCGATGATCACCCCGGTTTCGGCCAGCTCCGCCTCCAGGTCCGCCTGTACCAGGGCCATGACGGCTTTCTTGTCGGCACCACGCACACTGTCGACAAACAGTGGCCCCTGCTGATTGACCACCAGGCGCACCCCAAACCCGCGGCGCCAGGCCGCCAGTGCCAGCCCATGCGGCCCGCACCCCCCATGTCCGGAGGTCATGAAGATGGTCGTCGCCTCGCGCCACAATCTCAGTTCTTCGGCACGCTCCAGAGCGCGGTTTGGTTGCAACCCACTCATGGCCATCAGCAGGCAGGCGGGGCCGCAGGTAAACTCGGTAGTCTGGGCATAGAAGGGCACCTGGCGGACCGGCGTGATACGCAGAAAGCGAATCCGCTTTTCCAGGCGCAGGGCCGGTGAATGGTCGGCATAGTAGTCATCGACGGCGGCAAACTGACGGTAGCCAAGGCGCTTATAGAAGCGGATGGCAGTCTCGTTGTCGGGCCGTACTTCCAGGCGCATATGGGTGCAGCCATGCGCCATTGCATCGGCCTCCGCCTGATTCATCAGCGTGGCGGCCAGGCCATCCCCGCGCGCTTCGGGCAGCAAGGCCAGCGAATAGATGCGGCTGAGCGCTGTTCCCCTCCGGTATAGAACACAGATATAGCCGTTGATGAGTTTTCGGTCTGCAGAAACCAGTATGGACGCACTGTCGCTGCCGATCAGGCGCCGAAAGCTGCGCCGATTCAGGCGATCACTGTCAAAGCAGACCTGCTCCAGCTGCCAGAGCGCATCAACATCTTCGAGTGTTGCCCGGCGTAACGCTGGCGTATCGGCTGCCGGGTTGCCGGGACTTGACTGCGACTGCATCTGCTAAACTCACTCCAACCCCGGTTTGGGGTGAATCAGGTTTAAGGTCCGGAGGACCCGAATAATGGCCGAGCTTCTGATTGTGGTAGACCGACGCCAGGACTGGAAGTCGTTCTATCCTACTGAAAATGTGATCACCTTTCAGGAATACCTGACTGAGCAACGCGGCGCGCTGCCCAAAGGGACTCGAATCCTGAATCTTTGCCGCGACTATCGGTACCTGAGCAATGGCTACTATTGTTCCCTGCTGGCTGAAGCCCGGGGGCATCGCGTCATGCCAACGGTGCGTACGCTGAATGATCTGGGGCGCAAGGCCATCTACGGGCCCCGGATTCAGGAGCTGGCGCCGGCGCTCAAGTCGTTCTCCGGTCAGGCTGCTCCCGACAATGCCACCCGGGTGGAGATGGCTTTCTGTTTTGGTACGGATGCGGTCCAGGCAGAAAGTGGCCAGTCGCCTTTCAGTTCCCTCGCCCGCCAGTTGTTCGAGCAGTTTGCCTGCCCCATCCTGCGCGTGACGTTTGTGGCCTCGACTGCTTCGGAAAGCAAGCGAACTGCAGCCGGTGACCTGAACTGGACTATCGAGAGTGTCGCCGCCGGTCGCCTGCACAAGCTGACCGACGCCGAGGAGGATCAGTTCGCCCGTGCACTGGATCACTTCAGCCGTCAGGTCTGGCGCAAGCCGCGGGCTCAGCGCTCGTCACGTTTTGATCTTGCCATCCTGGTCAATGAGCAGGAGGCGATGCCGCCGTCCGACGCCAGGGCGCTGAAACGCTTTGTCAAAGCCGGGCGCGGCGTCGGGCTGGATGTCGAGCTGATCAGCAAGGCCGACTATGGCCGACTGGCTGAATTCGATGGTCTGTTCATCCGGGAAACCACAGGTATCGACAACCACACCTATCGTTTTGCCAAGCGGGCCGAGGCGGAAGGTCTGGTGGTGATTGATGATGCGGAGTCCATTCTGCGCTGCACCAACAAGGTGTATCTGGCCGACCTGCTGCAGAAAAACCGGGTACCGGCGCCGGCCACCCGCATCATCAGTCGCGATCGCAAAGCGGAACTGGCGGCAGTCGGCGATGCGCTGGGCTACCCGCTGGTACTGAAAATACCGGATGGCAGCTTCTCGCGCGGCGTGGTCAAGGTCAGCAACATCGACGAGTTGCAGCGCGAGGCCGCAGCCCTGTTCAAGCGCTCGGCGCTGTTGCTGGTGCAGGAGTTCATGTTTACCGACTACGACTGGCGCATCGGAGTGCTGGCCGGTGAGCCGCTCTTTGCCTGCCAGTATTTCATGTCGCAGGGTCACTGGCAGATCTACCAGCATGGGGCGGGGGGTGATGTGGGCTCGGGCGACAGCCGCACCGTCTCGGTTCAGGAAGCGCCCAAAGCGGTGGTGCAGGCTGCAGTGAAGGCGGCCGGGCTGATCGGGCAGAGTCTGTATGGCGTGGATGTGAAACAGAAAGGCAACCAGGCCTTTGTGATCGAGGTCAACGACAACCCGAATGTGGACAGTGGGGTAGAAGATGAGTTTCTCGGCGATGAACTGTATCAGCAGATCATGCGTGAATTTGTGCGGCGCATGGAGCGCCGGGGGCGCTGAGGTGCAGGCATGAGTGCACTGGAGTCACTGGCAGCATCCCTGGAACTGAGTGACCTGCAGCCGGTCGGGGGCGGCTCGATCAATGATGCCTGCAAAGTGCGCCAGGCAGACGGACAGCCTGCTTTTCTGAAGACGCACTGTGACCCACCACCCGGCTTCTTTACTGCTGAGGCGGCTGGTCTTGCCGCCCTGGCCGAAGCTGGCGCACCGGTGCCCGAGGTGCTGTCAGTCGGTGCCGACCATCTGTTGCTCGCGCTGATCGAAACGAGCCGGCCCACTCCTGATGCCGATGCCCGATTGGGCCATATTCTGGCCAGACTGCATCAACACCACGGCCCGGCATTCGGCTTCAAAGAGCACAACTACTGCGGAACGTCACCCCAGACCAACGACCAGCACGCGGATGGCCACGAGTTTTTTGCCACCTGCCGCCTGTTGCCCCAGGGTGCACGGGCCTTTGATGCCGGTCTGTTGGGGCGGGCCGACATGCGCCGACTCGAGCGCCTTTGCCAGGCTCTGCCCGACCTGATACCCCATCAGCCGCCTAGCCTTGTTCATGGTGATCTGTGGTCAGGTAATGTCATCCATGACAGTACCGGCCAGCCGGTGCTGATCGACCCGGCAGTGAGCTGGTGCTGGGCAGAAGCAGATCTGGCGATGACCCGGTTGTTCGGTGGTTTCGGCCCGGCCATGCTGGCCGCCTATCAGGAGCTCTCGGGACTGGAGCCCGGGTTCGAGGATCGCGTGCCGCTGTACAACCTCTATCACCTGCTCAATCATCTGAACCTGTTCGGGGGTGGCTATTCGACCAGTGTCACCAGCGTTCTGCGGCGTTTCGACTGACGGAACCTGTACTGCCTTAACAAACCCTTTGCACTCCTGCAGGCTTGCAAACTGATCGTTTTCGGGCCAACTTGTGTAACGTACATAGAAAACAAAAAAGCGTGTCCAAAGACGCGCACGGGTTGCCCTCCGGAACCCGGGACCTGGCGCCGGCAAAGCGCTGGCCCGGCTCACCGAAGAATCACAACAGGCCCCAACGGAGGATTATTGGATGTCGCCTCTCAACCGCATTGTTTCAGGCTGGATGGCCACCGGCTGTCTGCTTTTCGTGGCTCAGTCACAGGCGCTGGCCGATGACGGCTCAGAGCCCGAGCTGATCAGAACCCATGCCTTCTCCGTTCTCGGAGAGCCCAAATACGGGCCCGACTTCGAGCACTTCGATTACGTAAATCCCGATGCTCCCCAGGGCGGGCGCATCGTCTATTCCGCTATCGGCACCTATGACAACTTCAACCGCTATGCCCAGCGCGGCTTGGCGGCGACCGGCAGCACCCTGTTCTATGATTCGCTGATGACCGCCAGCAGCGACGAGATTCGCACCTACTACCCGCTGGTGGCCGAAGAACTGGAATATGCCAGCGACTATTCGCAGGTGACCTTTTTCCTGAATCCGGACGCCCGGCATCAGGATGGCGAGCCGATTACCGCTCATGATGTGGTGTTTACCTTCAACAAGTTCATGGAGGAAGGCGTGCCCTTCGTGCGCACCCAGTATGCGCCTGTCGATACCGTAGAGGCGCTGGATGATCATACGGTGCGTTACACCTTTCATCCGGATGAGGGCTCACGGGATCAGATCATCCGCCTGTCCAACCTGCCGATTCTGCCCGAACACTTCTGGGCCGAGCGTGACTTTTCCGAGCCGCTGAACGAGCCACCGCTGGGCAGCGGGCCCTATCGGGTGAGCAGTTTCGCCATGGGTCAGTATGTCGAGTACGAGCGGATGGAAGACTACTGGGCACGCGACCTGCCCTCCATGCGCGGCACGATGAATTTCGACCGTATGCGCTACGACTATTACCGCGACACCACAGTGGCGCTGGAGGCGTTCAAGGCGGGCGAATATGACTTCCGACTGGAGAACGTGGCCCGGCAGTGGGCGAATGACTATACCGGCCGCGCGTTTGATCGTGGTGACATCGTCAAGGAAGAGCTGGAGCACGCCATTCCCCAGTCACTGCAGGCCTTCGTGTTCAATATAGAACGTGACCAGTTTCAGGACCGGCGGGTGCGCAAGGCACTGAACTACGCGCTGGATTTCGAATGGATGAACCGCAATCTGTTCTATGACCAGTATCAGCGCTCCTACAGCTACTTCCAGAATACCCCCTACATGGCCGACGGCCTGCCTTCGGACATGGAGCTGGAGATCCTTGAGCCGCTGCGCGACCGGTTGCCCGAGGAAGTCTTTACCCAACCCGCCTGGGAGCCCAATGTCAGTGATGGATCGGGCCGTCTGCGAGCTGAAGTGAGCCAGGCGCTGGCGTTGCTGCAGGAAGCCGGCTGGGAGCTGCGCAATCAGCGGCTGGTCAATAGCGAAACCGGAGAGCGTTTCCGCTTCGAAATGCTGCTGTCCAGTCCGGCCTTTGAGCGTGTGGCGCTCAATATCCAGCGCAACATGGAGCGCATGGGCATCGACATGGAAGTGCGCATCATCGACCCCTCGCAGTTCACCAACCGGCTGCGCGAACGCGACTTTGATCTGATTCTGAATGGTTACGGCACCTATTCCTATCCCAGTGTGGACATGCAGACCGCCTTCCATTCCGACTATTTCGACTCCACCTGGAATACCGCCGGCGTCAACGACCCGGTGATTGACGAACTGATCGAGGGCATAGTGGCGCATCAGGAAGACCCGGACAGGCTGATGGCCTACGGCCACGCCTTCGACCGGGTGGCGCGCTGGAATTTCTATGTCATGCCCAACTGGCACAGCAGCTATTTCCGTATCGCCTATTGGGACAGGTTCGACCGCCCGGACGTGCGTCCGGAATTTGATCTGGGGGTCAGTACCTGGTGGTATGACGAAGACAAGGCATCCCGGCTCAGTCGCTGAGTACACTCAAGGAGCTGATCGCCAATGGGCGTTTATGTAGTCCGCCGACTGCTGCTGGTGATTCCCACCCTGCTGGCCATCATCACCCTGAATTTCTTTATCATTCAGGGGGCCCCGGGGGGGCCTGTGGATCAGGCCATCGCCAACATGATGGGCCAGGGCCAGGCGCTGGACCGGATTACCGGTGCCGGTTCAGAGGTGATGGACACGGGTGGCACGGCGCGCGAGCGCGAGGAAATGTCCGGCACGCGGGCGGGGCGAGGGCTGGACCCGGCCATCATCGCTCAGATCGAAGCTCGTTTCGGCTTTGATCGCCCGCTGCATGAACGCTACTTCATCATGCTGCGCGATTATCTGACGTTCAACTTTGGCGATAGCCTGTTTCGCGGCCGTACGGTGCTGGAGCTGATCGTAGAGCGCCTGCCAGTCTCCATATCCCTTGGCGTCTGGAGCACCCTGATCATCTATCTGGTGTCGATCCCGCTGGGCATCCGCAAGGCGGTCAAGCACCACTCCAAATTCGATGTCTGGACCAGTTGGGTGGTAGTGATCGGCAATGCCATCCCGGGTTTTCTGTTCGCCATCCTGCTGATCATCCTGTTTGCCGGCGGCAACTACTTCAACTGGTTCCCGCTGCGCGGTCTGGTGTCACAGAATTTCGATCAGTTGCTCTGGTATCAGAAAATCCTCGACTACTTCTGGCACCTGACTTTGCCCATTCTGGCCATTGTCATCGGCGGCTTTGCCACCCTGACCATGCTCACCAAGAATTCGTTTCTGGACGAGATCAGCAAGCAGTATGTGATGACGGCGCGTGCCAAGGGCGCCACCGAGAAGCGCATCCTCTACAAGCATGTATTCCGCAATGGCATGCTGATCATCATTGCCGGCTTCCCGGCCGCTTTTATCGGCATGTTCTTCACCGGTGCCCTGCTGATCGAGGTCATTTTCTCGTTGGAGGGACTGGGACTGCTGGGCTTCGAGGCAACCCTGCAGCGCGACTTCACGGTCATGTTCGCGACCCTCTACATGTTCAGCCTGCTGGGGTTGCTGATGGGTATTGTCAGTGATCTGGCCTACACCTGGGTCGATCCGCGGATCGATTTCGAGGCGCGCTGATGGCTTTACTCAAGCTCAATCCGATCAACCATCAGCGCTGGCTGCGCTTTCGCAACAATCGGCGGGCGTTCTGGAGCCTGTGGCTGTTCAGTGCCATCTTCATGCTCAGCCTGTTTGCCGAGTTCATTGCCAATGAACGGCCCATCGTCGCCTATCACGACGGTCTCTGGTATGCCCCGGTGTTTTTTGATTATTCGGAACTGGAGTTTGGCGGTGACTTTGATGTGCGGGCCGACTACACCGACCCGTTCATTCAGGACCTGATCAACGAGAACGGCTGGATGCTCTGGCCACCGGTCCGTTTCAGCTTTCGTACCATCAACTATGATCTGCCGTCACCCGCCCCCGCCCCGCCCAGCGCAGAGAACTGGCTGGGCACTGACGATCAGGGCCGCGATGTGGTGGCGCGACTGCTCTATGGCACCCGCATCTCCATTCTATTCGGTTTTACGCTGACCGTGCTGACGTCGATAGTCGGTATTGCGGTTGGCGCGCTGATGGGCTTTTTCGGCGGCAAGCTGGATCTATTCGGGCAGCGCGTGCTGGAAGTCTGGTCCAGCCTGCCTACCCTGTTCATCCTGATCATCATTTCCAGCATGGTGCAGCCCACCTTCTGGATTCTGATGGGCATCATGCTGTTGTTCGGCTGGATGGGGCTGGTCGGGCTGGTGCGTGCCGAAAGCCTGCGCGCGCGCAACTTCGAGTATGTGCAAGCGGCGCGAGCCATGGGGCTCGGCAACACCGGCATTATCTTTCGCCATGTGCTGCCCAATGCGATGGTCGCCACCATTACCTTCCTGCCCTTTATCCTCGCCGGGTCGGTCACTACGCTGACTGGGCTGGACTTCCTCGGCTTTGGCCTGCCCCCCGGCTCGCCGTCCCTGGGTGAGATGATCAATCAGGGCAAGAACAATGTGCGCGCGCCGTGGATCGGGTTGTCCGTGTTCTTCATGCTGTCACTGATTCTGGTGCTGCTGGTATTTATCGGTGAAGGGGTGCGCGATGCGCTGGACCCGAGGAGGACGCGCTGATGAGCCAGGATCTGATTCGCATCGAAAACCTCAGCGTCGGCTTCGAAGACGACGGCAAGATCAATCAGGTGGTCAATGAAGTCAGTCTGACCATCCCGCAGGGCGAGATCATGGCCCTGGTCGGCGAGAGCGGCTCGGGCAAATCAGTGACGGCCCAGTCCATCCTGCGCCTGCTGCCGGAACCCCCCGTGGTCTACCCCAGCGGGGCCATCTGGTATCAGGGCAAGAATCTTCTCGCCGGTCCGGACAGCGAATTGCGTTTTATCCGCGGGCACAAGGTCAGCATGATCTTCCAGGAGCCGATGACCAGTTTGAACCCGCTGCATACCATCGAAAAGCAACTGGGCGAAGCCATCATGCTGCATGACGGCACCGGGCGGCGCAAAGCCCGCCCGCAGATAATGGAGTGGCTGAACCGTGTGGGTCTGCGCAACCCGGAAAAGCGTCTGACCGCCTTCCCGCACGAACTGAGCGGGGGCGAGCGGCAGCGGGTGATGATCGCCATGGCGCTGATCAACGAGCCCGAGCTGCTGATCGCCGACGAACCCACCACGGCGCTGGATGTGACGATCCAGGCACAGGTGCTGGACCTGATTCAGAAACTGCAGCGCGAACTGGGCATGTCGGTGCTGTTCATCACGCATGATCTGGGCATTGTGCGGCGCATGGCGGAACGGGTCGCCATCATGCAGGGTGGGCACATTGTCGAGACCGGCCTGACCAAAGACATTTTTGCCAACCCGCAGCAGGACTATACACGGATGCTGCTGTCGGCGGCCCCCTCCGGCCAGCCGGAGCCTGTGGCGGCGGCCGCCCTTGAACTGCTGCGGGCCGACAATCTGCGCGTCTGGTTTCCGATCAAGAAGGGCCTGCTGAAGCGGGTGGTGGATCACGTGAAAGCCGTGGATGGCATCGACCTGACCCTGCGCCAGGGTGAGACGCTCGGCATTGTCGGCGAGAGCGGCTCGGGCAAGACCACCCTGGGCCGGGCGCTGCTGCGCCTGGTACCGAGTGAAGGGGAGATTGTCTATCTGGGCCGCGGCGGTGAAATGCTGACCGGCCAATCCGGCCAGGCGGTGCGTCTGAATACGCTGAGCCATCGAGGTATGCGACCCTTGCGCCGTTTCATGCAGATCATCTTTCAGGATCCGTTCGGCAGCCTCAGCCCGCGCATGTCCGTGCAGCAGATTGTGGCCGAAGGGCTGCGCGTGCATGAGCGCCTGTCCGCCGATGAGGTCGAGCAGCATGTGATCGAGGCGCTCAAGGCCGTGCAACTGGACCCCGAAACACGCCACCGCTATCCGCACGAGTTTTCCGGCGGCCAGCGCCAGCGCATTGCCATTGCCCGGGCGCTGATTCTGAACCCGGGCCTGCTGGTACTGGATGAACCCACCTCGGCGCTGGATCGGTCGGTACAGAAGGGCATCATCGAGCTGCTGCGCCGCCTGCAGAAAGAAAAAGGCCTCACCTATCTGTTTGTCAGCCATGACCTGGCCGTGGTGCGGGCGCTCAGCCACCGCATCATGATCATGCAGGAAGGCAAGGTCGTGGAGACCGGGGATACCGAAGCAATCTTCAATGAGCCTCAGGAGGCCTACACCCGCAAGCTGATCGCCGCCATCCCTGCCCTGTAATTTTGCCACTGCCCCCTGTCCCTGTAGGCGGCGGCCCTTGGCCGCGCAGCCGGGACATGATGTCTGGGTAGGTGAGGGGGCCTGGCAGGTAGTCATTTACCGCCTTGAGAGTCGCCTGCCGGGTGCATGCGCTGTGAGACCGTCTCCGCACAGGGATGTGCGGAGTCGAGCTGTCAGGGATGACGTAGTTTGCGTGTCTCACAGGTATGCACCCGAGCGTGGCGACGGTCCGACTGGCTGGAATGGATTACCGACGAACTTCCGCCACTTGACTTTGCGTCGCAAATCACTAACTCTGCAAAGCTATGAGACGTCACGCCGCTTACGCCACCATTATATCCATTATCCAGCACGACAGTGGTGGGTCGGATTAGCGCGTGCTTGTCGCAATAATTTGAAAAACCCGCCACCCGGCGGGTTTTTTTTGTGCCAAAGAAAAGATTCACGGGCTGAATCTGCAGAAATCAGGAGATGGATACCATGGCTGACTCAGCCGGTACTGACAGCAGTACAACCACCGGCAAACCCGACACCGAGGCCGGCAGTTTTTCCTTTGTCGACACCGAACACCAGGTATTGCGGTTCTGGGCAGAGGCGGAGGTGTTCCAAAAGTCTCTGGCCCAGACCCGCAATGGCAAGCCCTATATCTTCTATGATGGCCCGCCGTTCGCCACCGGGTTGCCACACCACGGTCATCTGGTCGGCTCCACCCTCAAGGACGTCATGCCGCGCTACTACACCATGAAGGGCCATTACGTGCAGCGCCGCTTTGGCTGGGATTGTCACGGGCTGCCGATCGAGCACGAGATCGACAAATCGTTGGGCATGTCGGCCCAGGAAGCCGTGACCAAACTCGGCCTGAAGGGCTACAACGACGCCTGCCGCAGCATCGTGCAGCGTTATACCCGGGAATGGGAAAAGACCATTACCCGCATTGGTCGCTGGGTCGACTTCCGCAATGACTACAAGACCATGGAACCCTGGTACATGGAGTCCGTGTGGTGGGTCATGAAGCAGCTGTGGGACAAGGAACTGGTCTACCAGAGCGTCAAGGTCGTGCCGTATTCAACGGCCCTGGGCACCGTGCTGTCCAACTTTGAAGCAGGCACCAACTATCAGAACGTGCAGGACCCCTCCGTCACCGTGCTGTTCAAGCTGCAGGACGAAGACGCGCATATTGCAGCCTGGACCACCACCCCCTGGACCCTGCCCTCCAATCTTGGCCTGTGCGTCAATGCCGATATCGACTATGTGCGCGTCCATGACAGTGAACGCGATCTGCGTTTCTATCTGGCCCGGGCACGACTGGGCGAGGTGGGCAAATCACGCAACCTGGTGGTTGAGGCCGAGCTCAGGGGCAGCGAACTGGTCGGCAGACGCTACGAGCCCCTGTTTCCCTATTTTGCCGCAATGGAGGATGAAGGCGCGTTTCAGGTGCTGGCCGATGCCTACGTCACCACCGACAGTGGCACCGGCGTTGTCCATATGGCCCCCGCCTTTGGTGAGGATGACTTCCGGGTCATGAACACCAACGGCATTGCGGCGCTGGTATGCCCGCTGGATCAGAATGGTCGCTTTACCGATGAGGTCGGCGATTTCGCCGGGCAGTATGTCAAGGACGCCGACAAGGGCATCATCCGCCGACTCAGGGACAGTGGCTCGCTGTACAGCCATGAGGTGATCGAGCACAGCTATCCGTTCTGTCCGCGTTCCGACACGCCGATCATCTACCGCACGATTCCGTCCTGGTATGTGAAGGTCGAGCAGATCAAGCACCGCATTGGCGAACTCAACCAGCAGATCAACTGGGTGCCGGAGCATATCCGTGACGGTCGCATGGGCAACTGGCTCGACAATGCCATCGACTGGAGCGTGTCGCGCAATCGCTACTGGGGCACACCCTTGCCCATCTGGATCAATGATGAAACCGACCACCGTATCTGTATCGGCTCGATTGACGAGCTGGAGCACTATACAGGGGTGCGCGTGGCAGACCTGCACCGGGAGCATGTCGACAACCTGACCTTTCAGCTGGAGGGGGAGCCCGGCACTTACCGCCGGGTCGAAGAAGTGCTGGATTGCTGGTTCGAGTCCGGCTCGATGCCCTATGCCCAGTTGCATTATCCGTTCGAGAATCAGGACCTGTTCAAGGCCGGTTTCCCGGCCGAATACATTGCCGAAGGCCTCGATCAGACGCGCGGCTGGTTCTACACCCTGCTGGTACTGGGCACGGCCCTGTTTGACCAGCCAGCGTTCCGGAATGTCATCGTCAATGGCATCGTGATGGCCGAAGACGGCAAGAAGATGTCCAAGCGTCTGCAGAACTACACGCCGCCTGACTTGCTGATGGAACAATATGGCGCCGACGCGTTGCGCCTGTACCTGATCAATTCCGGTCTGGTCAAAGGCGAGGAGCAGCGCTTTACCGATACCGGCGTCAGGGACATGGTCAGGCGGATCCTGCTGCCCTGGTACAACGCCTTCCGCTTCCTGCAAACCTACGCGGACATTGATGGCTGGCAGTCCAGCAGCAAGGCTGCTGTTTCAGACAATATTACCGATCAGTGGATCCTGTCTCGACTGCAGAGCCTGAAAGCCAATATCGCCCGTGAGATGGCGGCCTACCGGCTCTACAATGTCGTGCCCGAACTGTTCGAGTTCATTGAGGACCTGACCAACTGGTACATCCGCCTGAACCGGTCGCGTTTCTGGGCGGAGGGCATGTCGCCGGACAAAGTGGCAGCTTTTGAAACCCTGTACCGTACCCTGCACGAACTCAATATCAGCATGGCGCCCTTTGCCCCGTTTCTGGCCGAACATGTGTTCCAGCAGCTCAGGGCCTGTGCTGCCGGTGCCGTACCCGAGTCCGTGCACCTGTGCAGCTACCCGGAGGCGGAGGAAGACCTGATCCGGACCAGACTGGAAGCCGCTGTAGCGCGCATGCAGAACATCATTCTGCTGGGTCGCCAGAAGCGCAACCAGGTGAAGATCAAGACCAAGGTGCCGCTGGCACGTCTGACCATCATTCATCAGGATCAATCCATGCTGGATGAGATTGCGCGGTTGGAGGACTACATCAAGGCCGAACTCAATGTGAAGCAGGTGGACTACACGACTGCAGAAGCCGACTATATTGCGTTCCATGCCAAGCCCAACTCGGCAGTGCTGGGCAAACGTCTGGGCAAGGCCTTCAAGAAGTTCAAACCGCTGATCGAAAACCTGAATGCCGAACAGCTCCATCAACTGAGAGACGGTGGCGAACTGCTGCTGGAAGGCGAACGGTTCAGCAATGACGACATTCTACTGTTCCGCGAAGCCAAGGCGGGCACCGAAGCACTGTCCAACCGTTTTATCTCGATCGATATGGACTGCACGCTGAACGATGCCCTGATTGCCGAAGGTCGGGCGCGGGAAGTCGTCAATCGGATCCAGAAAACCCGCAAGGCGTTGGGGCTCAACCTGACGGACCGCATTGAGGTGACATACCAGGCCGATGCCGAGCTCGCTGCTGCAATTACCGAGCACCGGGACCATATTGCCCGTGAAACCTTTTGCAGCGAGTTGCAGGCAACCGATGAAGTGGCTGGCCATGGTGCCGAACACACCTTTGATATCGACAACTTGCACTTTGGCATGACCATTAGGAAACTGAATTAGCCTTCATACCAGCATCCGGAGTTGAGAATGACTTTCTGGCAAACCGAAATCCGCCTGCGCCCCCGGTCGAGAGGCTTTCATCTGATCACCGACGAGATCGAATCGGCGCTGGCGCAGGCTCCGGTGGTGGAAGTCGGGCTGGTGCATCTGCTGCTCAAGCACACCTCGGCCAGCCTGACCGTCAATGAAAACGCCGACCCGTCAGTGCGCAGTGATTTCGAGACCTTTATCAACCGGCTGGCGCCGGATGTGCATCCCGGTGAAGGCTATGAACACACCTACGAAGGCCCGGATGATCTGCCGGCGCACTTCAAGTCCAGCCTGCTGGGCTGCGAACTGACCCTGCCGATCACCGGCGGGCGGATCAATCTTGGCACCTGGCAAGGGGTGTATCTTGGCGAGCACCGCAATCGCGCCGGCAGTCGGTCACTGGTGCTGACGCTGCAGGGCGAATGACACGACGTCCGTGAAGTCGTCGGCCATCA
The DNA here is from genome assembly GCF_022565775.1 of Natronospirillum sp. GTDB lineage: Bacteria > Pseudomonadota > Gammaproteobacteria > Pseudomonadales > Natronospirillaceae > Natronospirillum. Next base: position 3,736 of record NZ_JAIUMC010000022.1, on the reverse strand, counting down.
GATCGGGCTGGAAGCGCGTCAGATCCTCGCCCTGATGATAGCCATAGGTCACAGCCACTCTGGGCATGTTCAGTGCCTGAGCCGGTGCCAGGTCATTGATCGAGTCACCCACCATCACAGTCTCCTCGATGGATACCACCAGACGTTCACAGGCCAGCGCCAGGCTTTCCGGATGGGGTTTGGGTTGGTCCACCTGATCGCCGCAGATCACCGTGGCAAAAAAATCGGCCAGGCCCAGATGGTGCAGAATCGGCTGGGTAAAAGGCCAGGGCTTGTTGGTCAGGCAGGCCAGCTGCAGCCCGGCCGCGCGCAGTCGGGTCAGGCCTTCGGTCACGCCGGGATAGAGCTGGCCGTTGAATACTGTTTCGGCATAGGCCGCTTCGAAGTCTACCAGTGCAGCACGCTGGTCCGCTTCGGAGCTGTCTTCCCCGAGTGCGCGCTGCATCAGCACGCGAGGGCCATTGCCCACCCAGCGTCTAACATCCTCCACTGTGCAGGTTCGCCCCTGCCGCGCCTGCAGCACCTGATCAACGGCCTGATGAATGCCGGGAACACTGTCGACCAGGGTGCCGTCCAGATCGAACAGGACTGCTTTCAATGTCATGGATGACGGCTCCTTGCATTATCTGAATGGGTCAGCAGGATAGGGCAAATCAAACCCAATGGGTATGGCTCAGGCGTTTGCCATGCGCCGTGACAGATGCAGCAGCCAGCGTCGGGTCACCCAGCCCGCCGCCAGCAGATAGGGAATGCCGCCCAGCACCCACATGATCAGACCGGCCAGTTGCTGGTCCTGCAGGTCGCGGGCATCGGCATAGAAGGGTTCGCGGGCAAAGGTCATGATGGCGCCGAGAAAACCGGTGTGCATCAGGGTCAGCAGCAGCGCCAGCAGGGCAAAGGGCGTGCGCCGTGCGCTGGTCGACAGCACCGCCCACCAGAACAGAACGGCGGTGAGCAGAAAACTTAGGTGTTCCGCCGCATGCCAAGCGGCGTGATCCAACGCCAGGTCATAGACAACCGGCAGATGCCACAGCCAGATGACGCCCCCATGCAAGTAAGCCATCCACAGCGGATGCCGTGCCAGGTACCCCACCCCCCCTATCAACGACTGCCCAAGACGGCCCGCGCCGCGCACCAGTTGTGCCTGCGGCCGCAGCAATACCCAGGCCGGGGCAATCAGTCCGATCATCAGCATATGCTGCACCATATGGGGGCCGGTCCCCGTGTGCGCCCACTGATCCAGCGGGCCGATCAGGGTCAAAAGACCGCCCGCCAGCGCCAGTTGCACACCGATCATGCGGTACAGGGGGGGAGGGGTAGCCCAGGCACCGCGCCACCAGCACAATGCCACCAGTAAAATAAGCAGAGGGGGGAGCAGGGCCCAGATCTGGCCATCAGCAGCCGGCTCATGGGCGAAAGCGCCGGGGCTGAGCAGCAACAAGCCGACAGCGAGAGCCAGCGGGTACCGCATCAGATACAGGCGGGCAGCACGGCTGCCGGCAGACCGATCATCAGGGTGGCGAGCGCGGCCAGCAGATGGCAGCCAGCGGAGACACGGGTAATCAGTCGGGCGTTACTGCCCTGCTCCGTGTGTGCACTGGCCTGCCAGCAGCGCCATCCCCACCAAGCCAGCAGTGCCGTGGTGACCAGAGTCAGTGCCAGCAGGCCAGCATTCAATGCCGTCCAGGGGCCGGCTTCTGGGGCTGGTGGTGCAAACGCACAAACCACGGACAGGCCGCCGTACAAGGCCACAAACCAGACACTCCAGACCGTGAGGCCCAGCGCCAGTTGCAGGGGGTGTTTCGGATTCAGCATTATCAGCCGCCTCCCCAGGCCATCGGCAGGCCGATGAAGGCCGCCAGGCTCAGCCAGAAGACGCCGCTGGTGTACACCCAGAAGGGCTGCAATACCGCGGCCTCATAGGGCAGACGGGCCGAGACATAGCCGAGCTTGGCCCGCAGCGTTTGCAGGCCGGTAAGCACAGTGGCCAGGCCACTGTGCCAAAACAGATAAATCAGCATGACCGTCAGCACGGCATCATGGGCCAGTTCGGTGGCTGCCAGCGGGGCACTGATCAGCACCCAGAGCACCATGCCGGTAATCAGCGCGCCCAATAGGGTCAGGCCAGCCAGCCAGACGGTCAGTTGCTGATCCTGCCCGGCCCGCAGAGCGCTCACCTGTCGGCGGTAGAGCAGCGTCAGCACCGTCGCCAGCAGAGCGCTGGTGATCAGCGGCAGGGCCGGCAGCGGACTGTCAGCCGGGGCCGACCACTGGGGCGAGGCTGTCCACAGGTAGAACCAGCCGAACAGCAGCGAGGCGTAAAGCGTGCCATTGGCCATCATCGTGACGATCATGCCCCATCGCCCCGGGCCATCGAAGGTTCTGGATTCCAGCAGTGGACTCTGGTTATCGTCATTGTTGGTCTGTTCTGCGTCGGTCAGTGGGGCGGCCTGCGGATGACCACCATTCAGCCAGCTCCAGCGCAGCAGGATCACGGCAGCGACAACACAGGCCGCGGCCGCCAGCGGGTAGAGGCGGATCAGCAGCCCGATACAGACCACGGCCAACGCGCCCGCGGCCAGCAGCGGCAACCAGGTGTTGCCGGGCAGATGACAGCGCTGGGTCACCTTGGCGGTGACCGCATCAGTACCCAGGGTATCGCGCTGATCCTGTTGAATCTCGGCCAGATGGCCCTCGCCTGCGGCCATCTGGTGAACCACGTCTGGCTGATCCCACATCGGATGCCGACTGGTCACCGTGGGCTGGCTGGCAAAATTGTAGGAAGCAGGCGGGGTGGCGGTCGCCCATTCCAGCGTGTCGGCATGCCAGGGATTGTTGGGTGCCCGACGCCCGAAACGGGAATGCAGCAGGAGATCCAGAATGATCATGGCCACACCGGTGGCCATGATGAAGCCGCCAACGGAGGAGAGCAGGTTCAACCAGTCCCAGCCCATCCCGGCTTCGTAGGTGTAGACCCGGCGTGGCATCCCCAGCAGACCGGTCAGGTGCATCAGCAAGAAGGTGGCATTGAAACCGATAAAGGTCAGCCAGAAGCCCCAGTGACCCAGACGTTCGGACGGCATGCGTCCGGTCGCATGGGGCAGCCAGTAGTAGAGCCCGGCGATCAGCGGGAAGAACATGCCACCGACCAGCACATAGTGCATGTGGGCCACCACAAAGTGGGTGTCGTGCACCTGCCAGTTGAAGGGCACCAGCGCCAGCATGACGCCGGTCAGGCCGCCGCAGACGAAGATCACCAGAAAGCCGAAGATCCACAGCATGGGCAGCGTGAAGCGCACCCGCCCCGTCCACAGGGTGGCCAGCCAGGCAAAGACCTGAATCGCCGTCGGTACGGCTACCAGCATGCTGGCCACCGAGAAGAAGGCCTGCGCCAACTGCGGAATGCCGACCGTGAACATGTGATGTACCCAGAGGCCGAAGCTGATGAATCCGGTCACGATGATGGACAGTACCACCCAGCGATAGCCCACCAGAGGCCGCCCGGAGAACACCGGGATCAGTGTCGATACGATGCCGGCCGCGGGAAGGAAGATGATGTACACCTCGGGATGACCGAACAGCCAGAACAGATGCTGCCACAGCAGCGGGTCACCGCCGCCGCCCGGGTCGAAAAACGGCATGCCGACGGCCCGTTCCAGTTCCAGCAGGATGCTGGCCAGAATCAGCGGCGGAAAGCCGAACACGATCATCAGCGCCATGGCCAGGATGTACCAGC
>NZ_JAIUMC010000021.1 GCF_022565775.1 Natronospirillum sp. | reverse complement strand
CCAAGATGAATCTTGATGCGCAAAAATATACGAATTAACCACTCGGGACACTAGGTTGCGCAAAGCGATTCCGTTAGTGCTCGAGGATGCCACGAATGGCTTGTCGATAAGGATGAGGCGGACGATCCAAGAGTTGTATGAGCTTATGATCAGTCTCGATAATCGAATCCATTTCTTCGACAAGGAAATCGAGGTTGTCTTCAAGGAAAGTGATGCCTGCCAGCGAATCGCAAAAATTAAGGGCGTCGGGCCCAAGACTGCCACTGCTGTTGTCGCCGCCGTCGGAGACGGCAGAGATTTTAAAAACGGACGTCATTTCGCTGCCTGGCTAGGCCTTGTTCCAAGACAGCATTCTAGCGGCGACCGGAAAATCCTTATGAACATAACCAAACGTGGTGATCAACATCTCCGAACGCTTTTAGTACACGGTGCTAGGGCGGTATTAAGGACCTCGAAACCAGACAATAGCCTTTTCGATAAATGGGTTAATCAGTTGAAGGAGCGACGAGGGTTCAACAAGGCGACTGTAGCTGTAGCCAATAAGAACGCTAGAATCATTTGGGCGATTCTGCGGAACAATACCAGCTACGTCTGCTCCTAAACCACCAGCGAATTGCGAAAGCACTGAAAATGGCAAAAAGGTCGAACCATCACGCTCAGAACCTGACTTTTATAATGATCCCTGAGATCGTCCATTTGTTGAGGCGTGCGTGAGCGGATTCCCCATTTGGGCACTACTTTCTTGGAAAGTCTGATGCCGGATAGATGTATGCAGTTCGGATCCTAACGCCAGAAGTGCTTGCAATAGGGAGGTAGTCCATAGATATAAAATGTCGCACTGCTCATGCCGTGCTCGCGACACAGTTCAGGGACTGGCACGCCGGACTCGGCCTGCTTCAAAATCGCCATGATCTGGCTGTCGGTGAAACGTGATTTGCGCATGTGGAATCTCCTGTCTGTTCAGGTTACAAAATTCCACTTATCACCGCGATTATTTTTCGGGGGGATTACCCTGGACTTACTACTAAGAGCGACCGAACATGGCACTGAGCGGAATAACACCGAAACAGAATGTGGCTAAGATTTCCTGACAGACTCTAACGATAACCCTAGTGAAAAATGAGGAGATTACCATAAATAGTCAAAACTTTAGGGGCCTTTTTTGTTAATGGCGTCTATGAAAATTGATTTGTCATTCTCCCAATTAAATTTATCCAAGACAGCATTGCGCCCATTCGATCCAAGCGATTGCCTTACATCAGGATTACGCAATTTTAACAGCGCCTCCGAAATGTCCGAGATATTAGTGCTGCTAGATACTACACCACAATTAGAGGTTTCTATAATTCTCCCTATGGTTGTTACCGGTGTGCTTATTACCGGAAGGCCAGCTAGCATATAGTCAAATATTTTGTTTGGTATCGTGGTATTCCAATGTGAACAGGGACGATAAGGAAGTGCGCCGATGTTTGATTCAAAGAAAAGTCTGTTGACTTCGTTATGATCTAGCCAGCCGTGTATTCTAACACTATTATGTAATGAGTATTTTCTGACTAGATTTTCAAGAACTTCTTTGTAATACCCTTCGCCTACAATGTCAAAGTTGATATCAATGCTTGGGTCTGATGAATTTATATTTTCTATCGCATCGATGAGTAAGTCAATTCCCCTTAGGCGCGTTAAGAATCCAACATAGATTATATTTAGAGGGCTCTCACTATGTACTACTTGTTTGCCGTTGTATTTTGATTTTGGAGGTGTATTGCTTACAATAGACACCATACTTGGATCCAAATTATATCTTTCGATCAATCTAAATTTTGATTCTTCTATCATGGTAAAGGTATGTTGTACTTTATAGATTACATTTCTTTCATACCTTTCTGAAACCCAAGGTGATTTGATTATTTTTGTTAAAAGACCAGGGTTGCTATACTGATGTATAGACCGATACATCTCTGGATACACTTCTGCCATGTCATAGTATACAGAATATCCTAGAAACTTTTTAAGTGTTGTAGCAAGTTTGAGTAGCGGAAGGTCTCGCACAATAACTTTGCTAATTTTGTATTTTTTTATAACATGAATAAATGAAATCGCCCAGTTCAAGTTAAACCAGAAAGGAAAGAGAGCAAGGGATCTCAATTTTTCGTTCAAAGTATAGTAGCTTTTAATTCGTAGAATTTTGATATTATTAATTGTCTCTGTTCGTTCTAATTTCTTTTTGTTGTTGCTTAATATGTAAACTGTGTTTCCTGCTTCAGTTGCTGCTAAAGCGAGTTTTTCAACCCGAACATCCCATGGATAATCTTCTTTGTATAATATTAATATATTCATATTTTTACCGATATTAGCTAAAGATTCTTAGTAGCTTTCTTGAAAAGAATTTCAATTTTAGAAGCATGTTGCCTTTCGGGAGGTGCCGAAAAAAGAAGAGTGTCTTTTTAAGTTGTTGATAATTCATTTTATCCCCTAATTTGTATAACTTGTACTCTCCAGTTATAGGTATTTTATCTCCAAAAGGCTTGGGCCTGAAATCTGACTTCCTTATATGTATAGGAATAACTTTAACGGCCATGAAATTTTTCTTCAAATCTAATTCTAATATTCCAGTCTTCAGCTTCCGGCTATCCCAGCCGTCATCAAAAATGAAATTTCCAAGAGATGGTGCGTAAACAAAGTTATCGTAACTTGTTATGGGGTAAAATAGATGCGGATGCGACCCTATAACTCCTCTAACTCCAAGCTCTTTGAGTTCCATCGCAAGTTCATCCTGGTAACGCAGAGGCTTTGTGCTTGACTCTAACCCCCAGTGCAATAGCACGAAAAGATGATCTACTTCGCTGACTGAATTTTTAATTCTATCTATAAACTCATGGTTTAAATATTGGTAGATATCTTGCGACGGTTCAGTATTGTCTGTCACGTCAGATGCAGCTAGAAAACCTATGCTTTCCCCATGGATAATAATTTTTGTTATTCTTTGGTTAATAAGGCCGACTGGAAGAATGTTATATTTAAGTAACTTCTGGTTTGAATCATTAAAACATTCAATCCCGTGCTGGATGCTATGATTGTTAGCAACCTGAACAATTTTGAAATTTGATTTTGAAAGATAGCGAATGCTGTTGGGGTCAGCTCTCAATACTACGCTTTCTGGCTCAGATGGATTATTTCCCACGTTACTAGCGGGACCTTCCAGATTTCCAATTACTGCATCTGACTTAGAGAATATTTGCTCGCATAATTCAAAAGGGTCTACATTTTTACAAACGGTTTTTACGCCGTGGCCAAAAGTTAAATAATATTCACCTAGACTTATGTCGCCAACAAAGTGCAATTTCATTTGTACTTTACCTCTACCTTGGGTGACGTATTGTTAGAAAGTGAAGTGTTTATGTATTTATGCATTGGGTGAAATAGCTGTTTTTTTTAGTTTCTTTTCTAACTTCTTGAGGTTGCACTATAATTATTTTTATTTCTATTTTTAGGTTGGTATTATGTGTGATTTCACTTTCTATAAAGTTTCTAATTTTGGTACTCTTTTCCTGAAGTTCGTAGGGTAAATATAATATTATTTTCCCCAGTTCTTTCTGAAGGATGTGGAAAGTAAAATATGTGTCGTTTAGCTTTTGGTATTTTCCAATTGATCTAGATAATTCAACTGAGTGAAACTTGGTGCCGTTTTTATCAAAAGCATACCTGTCAGTTGACCGACCCTCAAGATTAGTGATTATGTTATTGGAGCCAAGTAGAGTGCACTGAGTTTGTGCTATATCAAAATGGTCACCTATTAAATATCTAATTATCTTTTGAGTTGTTCTTGAGAAGTCGGTAATCATTGTTGTGGAATTTTCAACTTCAATTTTAATCCAAGGATTAACTTGATGCATGTGGCCTTTTCTGCATTCAAAAGCTAAGATGTCAAATTCAGTTGATCCATACTCTTCAACAACTGGGCAGCTAAAAATACTTTCGAGATGTACTTTCTGCGAGGTCAGTATCGGTTCAGCTGTGCAGATCACACACTTTATTTGGGGTACTTCTAGTTTGTTTGTAACTATGATTTTGGAAAGTTCCAATATTAAAGAAGAGTAACCATATAGGTACTGTGGTTTGTATTTTAACAAACTTGTCGTTTGCTCTAATGCTTCTTCAGATGTCGGATAAAAAGTCTTCCGATTTAATAGAAAATCCTTGAAGAAAGTTCCGATGTCTCTGTTAGATCTTGCCCATACGCGACCTTCTCTATAGCCAAGCTTTATATTGTAGTGTCGGTAGCAGTAGTCTCTCACCGCCAATAGTTTTCCAAGCTCATGTCGATTTAAATATATTTTGGTAGGTTCACCAGTAGTACCAGATGTTTTTCTTTTATATAAGTCTGTTCTTTCTTTTAGCTTCTCTGATTGTTCGATAAGCATCTTTTTTGTAGTCGGCTTAATATATTCAGGGCTGTTTTTTGAAATTTCCTTGCGCTCGCAATAGTTTAGTTTTTTATTTTCTATTGTGTGTTTGAAAATTTCGGGTTCTCGGTTATTCTTTTCATTCCAGCATTTATTAATATACAGGAATTGTTTTTTTACCTTCAGCCCTAGTGATAGATAAAATATTCTCGCGACAATATATCTGGCATAATAATAGAAGCTTCTCATTTCTTTAGTCTCATATAGAGTTTTAGGTACTGGCATGCCATGATTTCTATCGAATATTTATTTGATATAATCTCTTTTTGTCGTCGCCTAATAGTATTTTTTAGACTATCGTCTTCAAGAAGCTTTATTATTTCAAGTGACAGCACATTTTCAAACGCTTCATGATTAGAATTAATTAATATCCCAGCTCTTCCATGGTCAAGAAGTTTAGGTAGTTCGCCTACTTGGGTTGATATAATAGGGACGCATAATGCCATTGCTTCCAATGCGGCAATAGGCAAGCCCTCAGTCTTTGAGGGCATAACTAAGACTGTTGATTTTTTCATTAAAGCCGGTACGTTTTGGCAATATCCTGGCATATAGACGTTGTTTGTGATTTGCAAATTTTCACATAATTTATGCAAGTCGTTTTCGCACTTACCTTGCCCAACTATTATTAACCCGGTGCTGGGTTTTTTTTTCAGTACCTTTTCGAAAGCAGTTATAAGTTTACTAAATCCTTTCTCTGGAGATAGTCTACCGACACCAAGAACTACATTTTCAAATTTTCTTGAGAAACTACATATATCGCTGTCAGCGGGAAGGTTCGACTTTTCTTTTATGCTTTCTATGTCTACACCATTATTTATTACTGTTAGATTTTCCTTATGTTTATATGATTCAGGTAAGTCATCTAGCATGTAACTGCTTACTAGTACTATATGTTCGAGCCTATTTATCATAATGCGATCTAGCTTTTCATTAAGCCACATTTTACTGAATAATTGAGACTTTACGTACCCATGGAGTGTCGCAACTGTCGGTAGTTTTCTTTTTAATTTAGGTAATAGCCCTAGCAATATGTTGAATTTGTAACCATGGCTATGTAGTACGTCGAAATTTTCTAATTGCGCCCATTTTACTATTTTATTTATTTCTCTTATATTGAGTCCGGGTTTCATCCGCCAAGCTTTAAGCTGGAGTCCTTGCGCTATCGCTTCCTCTTCCAGAGGTTTAGTCACAATGGCTGGTTTGCCGATGCTAAGTATAACTGGGTTGCATCCCTGTTTTTGTTGTTGTAAGGCTAAGCTTATAAGCATCCTTTCTGCACCATACAACCCCCCGGAGTCAATCAAATGCAAAATCTTCATCAGTTTGTCCGCGGAGTCCAGGTCACTATCTTTTTCTTTCTGACAAACAAGAGGCTGGCATGTGCAGAGGCCAGGTTGATTAGACAGAAGTAGTAGGGAAGACGAGCCACCCCAGCAAGCCTATCCCCAAATCGAGGGGAGAATAATGCTAACAGGTAAAAACAGGCCTGAATGAGCAAAGTGAGCACATAGAACGGATGCACCCCTACAAGTACTAAATTGGTCGGAAGAGCCGCCATCAAAGGGAGGAAGGCCAAATAGCGAAACACCTTGTGGCTCCATAGCTGCCAGCTAAACAACGGGTAGCGCAGCGGGTTCAGAAGGTGTTTCATGTCCCACAGCGCCCAAAGCGCTCTCAGGCTGACACGTACTCGCATCTTCTGTTCGTCAGCAGCCGTGTTGAGTGAGTCTTCTTTCAACAGTGCTTCTTCCTGATACACCACACGGTAGCCCTGTTCGACAACTTTCAGGGGTTGCACGAAGTCGGGTAGTTGGTCGGCTCTCAGTGGCTGGTACAGCGATTTGCACATGGCGTCTATGCCGCCGTCTACTCCCACGACAGACCCGACGCGCGTCTCTTTGCTGCGTAGAAAATTCTCGTATTTCATGTAGGCACTGCAGCCGTCGCCGACCATGGAGCCATCCTGGTTCACATAGACCATCTTGCCGGTAACGTAGCCGACCGCCGGGTCACTGAATGAGGCGGTCAAGTGCGTGATGGCGTCCGGCGCGAACAGACTATTGGCATCGGAAAAGATCAGTATGTCCCCTTTGGCCTGCTTTACTGCACGGTTGACGCCGGCTGTCTTGCCCTGGCGAGGAGACTGGCGCAAAAGTTTCACCCGGCTGTCTTCTGCCGCCAGCGCTTCTACGATGTCATCGGTGCCATCGGTTGATTCATCAGAGACGATGAGTATTTCCATTTTTTCCGCTGGATAAGTCTGGTCCAGCTTGTTGCGGATGGTGGCTTCAATCACAGTGGCCTCGTTATAGGCCGGAATGATGACCGTCACATTGGGCTCATGTGATTTGTCCGATTTCAATGGTTTCCCTGGCAGCAGTGAGACCAGTAATGGGTACAGCAAGTAGACGTAGACTACCCAGAATGCAGAGGCCCAGAAAACGAAGGACAGTACTATCATGACTCGGGGCTCCGGCCTTGGGCCAAGAAGGTTTCAACTGACTCTGTGAGCCTGTCCTGTTCAGATTCGCAGCCAGCAGCGGCACAGGGCATCTGCCAGATCATCAACTCAAAATGCCGTGTGCCGGTAAACGAGGCCGGAAGCTGATACAGCTTGGCGCGGGTATAGGAGCCGGTGGTGATTGGCCCCAGTCGAAACTGATACAGCGCTGTGCTGTGCTGTCCAGTAGATCGCTGCCGAAGACTGACACTCTGAAAGTTGGACTCCCCAATCTCCGCGGAAACACCTGCCGTTTGAGTATAGCGTTCATTGTCGAACAACCTGGGAATGTAGGGCACCAGAGAGCGCTGGTCTTCGCTCAACTGGTTGCTGTAGATGCTGACCACGGCGCCACTGCTGTGGCGATAATGGGTCTGGTTCATGCTCGTATGAGGCAGTTGCAACGCCAGCCCGGGCGGGGCGGCCGGTAAAGCCGTTCCAGGTGTGCTGTAGCCGCTGCTGGCCTGGTATTGCTGATCAGCTCGATCCAGCAGCCATCCGGCCAGCGCTGGTGTGGTCAGGACAAACAGGCCAGCGATAATCCATAATGAGCGATAGGTCAAAAAGGGCTTGCGGGCGGGCTGAAAGCTCATTCTGCCCTCCGGGGCTGAGGTGCGAAGTAGATGGCGGGCAGTATCATGGCAGCAAACAAGACCCAACCAAAGGTTTCATGCTCGTAGACCAGGCTGCTTTGCATTTCACTGAAATAACCGACAAGGATCAGTGCATAAATGCGAATCCAGTTGGCGATCAGAGCCAGTACCGCCGCGGCCAGCAGCGCCAATGCCGTCATGGCTAGTGTGTAGCGGTTCAGTATCGCCAGCATCCAGGCCAGAGCGAGTGAAATAACGAAGTAGCGCAACCCGGAGCAGCCATCGGCAATCAGCATGATGCCATAGGGTATGGTAATGCTGTTGCCATCAATCAGCGTCGGTATCGAGAGCCAGCTCACGGCTTCGCCAACCACGGCGCTCGCCAGGAGCAGCAGTATATCGTTGCCGTAGGCCCAGGCTTGCAAGGCAAACACCAACAGGCCCACTACCTTGCCCGCCTCGATCCAGTGGGCCTGTGGGAAAAAGATGAGCACCAGGCCATAGAGCAGGGCAACCAGTGAGATCTGCGCAATGACATCCAGTCCGACCCGCTGACTGAGTGTCGCCAAGACAGTAAAACCAACAACCAGAAAAGAGCCTAGCCACAGGTTGGATGATAAAACCGCCTGGCGCTCTGTTTGGGCGCCGAGTCGGTAGATAAACCAGAGAGTGGCCAGCGCGATAACACTGCCGTGGGCCAGTTCATGATCCATGACCAGCCACTGGCGGGCGAGCACTGTCCAGGTATCGAGAAAGGGCAGGGTGATGATCAGAGCCAGCAGCCCGGTTTTACCCGCTGCTACAGGGCTGACTTTGCCCAGGCCATTCAATGATGTTTTGCCTGAGACGATTGACATACCTTCAACTCCATTTGCCTTTTGCCGGCTCTGTCACTCAGAGCCGCAGATCCGTCTGTTCGGCGGGTAGAATATATTTCAGATCAAAGAGTACACTGCCGGATTTGCCAAAACTGCGCAGAGTGTCGGCACCCATTGCCCTGAATTGATGATGACCGACAGCGATAATCACGCCATCGTAGGTGCCGTCTTCAGGCTTGTCTGTCAGCCTCAGCCCATACTCTTTACGTGCTTCTTCATGATCTACCCATGGATCATGAATGTCCACCTCGATATCAAAACTCTGCAGCTCTGCGATCAGGTCCACAACGCGGGTGTTGCGCAGGTCCGGGCAGTTCTCCTTGAAGGTCAGCCCCAGCACCAGTACCCGGGAACCTGCAATCCGGGTCTCCCGGCGAATCATGGTCTTGACCAGTTGCTGCGCGGCATAAATGCCCATGTTGTCGTTGATGCGCCGGCCAGCCAGGATCATTTCCGGGTGATAGCCAATCTGCTGCGCCTTGTGCGTCAGGTAATAGGGGTCCACGCCGATACAATGCCCGCCAACCAGGCCAGGCCGGAAGGGCAGGAAGTTCCACTTTGTGCCTGCGGCTTCCAGTACGGCTTCCGTATCCAAGTCCATTCGATTGAAGATCAGCGCCAGTTCATTGATCAGTGCGATATTGACATCGCGCTGAGTGTTCTCGATGACCTTGGCAGCCTCTGCTACACGGATACTGGGGGCCTTGTGCGTGCCTGCGGTGATAATCGAGGCATAGAGAGCATCAATGCGATCCGCGATCTCGGGTGTCGAGCCGGAGGTCACCTTCTTGATGGTTGTTATTCTGTGCTCCTTGTCGCCCGGGTTGATGCGTTCCGGGCTGTAGCCGGCATAGAAGTCCTGATTGAACGTCAGGCCGGAGTGCTGTTCCAGAATGGGCACACACACTTCTTCCGTGGCACCGGGGTAAACCGTGGACTCATAGATGACGATATCACCGGCACTGAGCACCTTGCCGATGGTCTCTGAGGCCTTGCGCAGCGGCGTCAGGTCGGGCTGGCGATGTTCATCAATCGGGGTGGGTACCGTAACAATGTAGATATTGGCGGATGCCAGGTCTCTGGCCTGAGCCGTAAAACTCAGGTTCTTCGAAGCTGCCAGCTCTTCTGGTGTGACTTCGAGGGTGTGGTCCCGATGTGCCTGCAACTCTGCTATTCGGATGTCGCTGATGTCAAAACCGATGGTGTTATAGAAACGCCCGAATTCAACCGCCAGCGGCAGGCCAACATAGCCGAGGCCGATAATGGCAATGGTATCCGGGGTAGGACCAGATCTGGTCGCGTCCATACTGCTTCCCTGTAGACTTCCGTGAATAGAGACTCGACAGATGATAAAGCATTTGCGCCCTGTGTGTTAAGTGATTCCGGCATAGCGCTCTCAATGTGTCGGGCTAATTTACACCTGCTGACAAATGGGTGATCTAACCGCCGCTCAAATCACATGAATGCCTTGAATTGGCTTGTATTTAAAGGGGTTAGAGAAGCCGGGGACGCTTTTTGCTGAGTACTTACCGATTTACAGAGCGTTGTCAGTCTGGCGACGCAGTGGGCCGGAAGTTTTCCGGAGTCAATGGAACAGAAGAGCAAATCGCACTATGGAAAAGAACAGACTGAAGAGACATTCATTGGCCGGCCTGGTTGCTTCTGCGACCCTGGTCGTTGGCATGAATGCTCAGGCCGACATCATTCTGGACCCGATCTTTGGGTTTGAATTCAACGTCGAGTACCTGGGTAACAGTTGCATTACCGACACCTGTGTTGATCTGGCCGCAGGCGGCTATGACATTACAGGGGGTGGCCTGGTGGACCCCGCTCAGAGCAAGCATCACACCTATCTTATCCCAGGGTCGGACACAGGCAATGCTGATGCTGTCACCTCCTTCAATGTGATCAGCCCGGCCAATGATCCTGAGGGTTCTGCAACAGATATCAAAGTTGGCAACCTGTTTGGTTATTTTGACTTCTACTGGGGTTCCATCGATACCTACAACGAAATCACCTTCTACTCTGCGGAGCAACAGGTTGTTTTGTTGAGTGATAGCCAGGAAGGCCTGGGTTTCGGTTACTACGAGCCCTGGTCATGGACGTTCACTGGCAGTGATGCCATGGCAGTTATAGCCGAGTATTACGGCGAGAGCTATCAGTACGGCAGCAACAATCAGGGTAACTATGCCACAGATGGCTACTTCCGATTCACTGGCTCGTTCGACAGCCTGATGATGAGCAGCGACGGTGTAGCGTTTGAACTGGCTACGCGGACTGCAAGTGTTCCCGAGCCGGGTACGTTGGCCCTTTTCGGGGCTGGATTGTCAGGCTTGGTGCTGGCGCGTCGTCGTCGCAAGAACTGACACTCTGCTTCAACGCAATAAAAAGCCGCGACTCAGTCGCGGCTTTTTATTGGCGATAAATTAACGTGGTACGACGTTTTGGCATGTCGTTCCGCTGTGGGTGTCGAGTTATTTAACGCCTTGTGGCTTGTCTGTTAGAACTCGGGCCGCTTTCAATTCGGTCGTCTTTCTTAATATCCCGTCATAGAGGGCTTCTTGGCCAACCGGACCATTTCTTGCACTGTTCAGGGAGAGGAGCTCCTGGAGTTCCCGATATCGCATCGGACCGGAGGTGGTTCGAAAAATGGACGACAGAAAGGCAGAATGCACTGTGGATAAAAGCAGACTGAAGAAAAACACACTGGCTGGCATGGTTGCCACTGCAACCATGGCAGTAGGCATGAACGCACAGGGCGTGGCCATACCCTTGAACGTAGAGTATCTGGGGGAAAGCTGTATCGCAGATACCTGCGTTGACCTGGCCGCAGGCGGTTACACCATTGATGGTGGCGGTCTGGTGGCTCCGGCAGAGTCAGTGGACAACCTCTATAAGACACCGGGAGAGGACACTGGAAACGAAGAGGCGGTGACCTCCTTCAACGTGACCAGCAGCATAGATAATCCCGAGGGTGCGATCGACCCGATCAATGTGTTCGATACGAATGGTGCGTTTGAGCTCTATTGGGGCTCGATCGACAGCTACAACATCATCGAGTTCTACACCGGAGAAACATTGGTTGGCATGTTCACAGGCTCTGATGCCATGTCGGTCATTGCGGGTGATGACGGCGGCTCTGATGTTGCTGAGGCTGGAGGTAACGTCAACTACGAGACAGATGGCTATTTCTCTTTCAACGGCCGTTTCGACCATGTGCAGTTGAGCAGTCAGGATGGCGTTGCGTTTGAGTTGGCCACGGCAGCAGCGAGCGTCCCGGAGCCAGGCACGCTGGCACTGCTGGGTGCTGGCTTGTCTGGATTGGTAATGGCCCGCCGGCGCCGCAATGCCTGATGGTTGGCGCTGTTTAGAGAAAAACCGCGACTTAGATCGCGGTTTTTTTGGCCACAAAAAAAGCCAGCACAAGGCTGGCTTTTCTATTTCAGCTGTTAACCTGAAGGTCAGGCAGCTTTCTGGCGGCGACGTGCAGCACCCAGGCCGGCAATGCCGAGGGCGAGCAGTGCCATGGTACCCGGCTCGGGTACGCGACCCACTGTGACCCGGTCAATACCAAAGCCATCGTTGTTGCCAACGCCATTGTTGAACACCAGGCTGGCGCTTGTGATGGTCTGGCTGGACGTCAGTGAGACGTAGGCCAGGTTTTTGTCGGCAAGGTTAGGCATGATCTGCAGATATTCGGTGCTGGTACCGTCCGCAAAGTTCAGCTTCAGCTGTGCACCCTGGTCGTTGGCATCAGACAGGTAGAAGCCAAGCGCGTTGAACGGTGAGCCAGTAGAGATATCCCAGGTGATTTTGTCGGCATCATTGCTGTCCAGCCAATTGCCGCCATCCCAGTTGACAAATCGACCATACTCGCCGGTAACGTCTCCGTCGCTGGCCATCCCTTCAATCATCAACTTGTCTTCTTCGATGTTGTTGTTGCTGCCGGGATTCGGAGCAGGCGCTGTCATCGAGAAGGTGCCGACCTTGGTGTCGAATGAACTGGCAGCCATCAGCCACCGGGTCTTGTCGGTAGTACCAAGGGTTTCGCCAATCAAGTCACCGGAAGCTCCGGCTTCCAGGGCTGCAAGATCATTGAAATCTTCAGTAATATAGCTGCTGTGCAAAGAGCTGAGGAATGACGCCTCGGCTGCCTGAGCAACTCCGTCCGTGTGACTGCCGTAAGTAGCACTAAAGCTGATCACAGCAGCCTGTGAAGTGCCCGCCACCAATGCAAACGCTGACGCTGCAACCAGTGACTTCACAACTGTATTTGTTCCCATGTTCGTAATCCCCATGAACTTTATTTGCTTTCCATGCAACCCGGCCACCTCAGTAAGGTCCGTGGCTTTCCGTCCCCCTCTCGCGAGGGGTTTGGCGCATCTGATTATGGCTATGCCCTAATCGTCCGCTGAACAACATGCGATTATCATGCCAGTCCTGGAGGCCTTGCTACAGGCGGGTTTCAGTGGGGTTTTCGAATCTTGTGTAAAAAAAACCGACGGCGCCCGTCGGTAACAAAAAAGCCAGCTCAAGGCTGGCTTTTTGTTTTAGCTGTCAACCCGGAGGTCAGGCAGCTTTTTGGCGGCGACGTGCCGCACCCAGGCCGGCGATGCCGAGGGCGAGCAGTGCCATGGTACCCGGCTCGGGTACACTGGCCATGTTACCCACTGTCACGTTATCAATACCATAACCGTCGCTCGCGTTATTGGTGTAGATAGTGAAAGGCGACAGGCCTTCGGAGTCAAAGATGCTGACGTAGAACGCATAGCCAGAGCCAATGGCGTTGTTACCGAACACCTTGCCGAAGTCGTAAGTCTCACCGCCAATCTCGAATCGGCCGCCGGCGTCGTTCGGGTCGGTCATGTAGAAACCGATCGAGTTGTAGCCTTCCGCCGGAGAGACGGTCAGTTCCTGAGCGTCCATACTGTCCAGCCAGTTCACGTTGCCGGCTTCATCGGGCATCGGGAAACGACCGAAGAACGGGGTGGTGTCTGCGTCAAGAATGGCCATGCCACCATTACAGTCAAATGTTGCGCTCGCACACAAGCCGCCAGAGCCAGCGAGGTCGAAATTGAACGAAGCGGCGTCAGTTGTCAGGCTGGTGAACTGGTCGCCACTGCTGGTTGCTGCAGAGTAAGACTCGAAAGTCTCGGTAACAGCACTGCCAGCGTGCAGTGAGGCCAGAAACGCGGCTTCGGCTGCTTGAGCATTGGCCATGCTTTCGGCAGCATTGCTGCCCATGGCACTGACGTTGATGATGGGTGCTGCTTGCACCGCACCGGCGAGAGCGATCGCAGTAAAACCTGCGAGGCTAGCAGTCTTCAATGATCGGATGATCATACAATATCTCCATATAAGTATTGAGCTTTCCATGCAACCCGGCTACCTCGGTGAGGTCCGTGGCTTTCCGCCCCTCTCTCACGAGAGATTTGGCAAGACTGATTAGGGCTCCGCCCTAATCGTCCTGTAAGTACATGCTTTTATCGTGCCATGACTAGTGGCCTTGCTGCAGGCGGGTTTCAGAGGCGTCTTGTGAATGCGTGTAAAGAAAGCCGACGAAAAGTCCGCCGGCTTTCAGAGTGGGTTTACACTGCCTACAGGGCGTCTTCCACTGTGGCCAGATGCTGAGCGATGTCGGTGTTGTCTGGATCCAGTTCATGAGCCTGACGCAAAATCTCCTGCGCCTGCTCAGGATCACCCTGACGGAACAGTATCCAGCCGTAAGTGTCCAGCACGGCTGCATTGTCAGGGGCCAGTTCGGCGGCGCGTGCAGCTAGCTCAATCGCTTCAGGCTCATCTTCCTCGCCAAGCACCCAGGCCAGGTTGTTCAGTGCTATGACATTGTTCGGGTTGCGGTTCAGCGCCTCTCTGTAGGCCTCAATGGCGGCAGGGCGGTCATCATCGCCAAGAGCCATGTCGCCTCTGATCTGCCAGGCTTGGGCGTTATTGGGTTGCAAGTCTGTCCATTGTTCGGCAATCGACCGCATGTCTTCCGGCGCAGCACGTCCTGCCAGGCGAAGCATCTCCTGTGCCATGCCTGAAGCAGGTTCATTGCGCCATTCTTCAGAGAGATAGTCGTAAGCTTCTTCGACACCGTCGCGCTGCTCAGTCAGTTGAGCTTGAGTAACCAGCCAGGCGGCACTGCGTCCGAATTCCTCTCTGATCAGATCCAGTGTCTCTTGAGCGGCACCAAACTCCTGTGCAGAGGTTTTAGAGCGAGCCAGCAACAGTCGATACCCTTGGTTGTCTGGCTGCAGACTGATGGCTTCGGCCAGTTTTGATGCAGCCTGGTTGTAGTTGCCATCAGATTGAGCCTGCTCTGCTTCGGCAGTCAGAATACGTGCGCGAACGCGGGCCTGATAGTCAGTCTCGCTGGTCGATGCTCGTTCAATTCGCTGGCGCGCAGCCTGGATGTCGCCGCTCTGCAGAAACAGGTCTGCGGCGATGGTGTTGGCGGGCGGGGCCAGAGCCGGTGTGTTGTTGGCAATATCATTCAGCCAATCAGCAGTGTCGGCAACGTTGTTATTGCGCAGATAAAGCCGTGTTGCTTCCTGCAGGGGTGCTGGTTGTGCAGGATTGCGTCGGGCTGCCATAACATACTGCTCGATGGCATCAGCGTTGCGGCCCTCGGCGCGATACAGGCCGGCAAGCGCCTGGTGCGGTTCAGCCCAACTGCCTTCAAGGCCGGATGTCAGCTGCTCCAGACGCTGTATGGAACCGCTGGTGTCACCCAGCTGATAATCAGCCAGTGCAATCAACAACTGGGCAAAATCGGCATCGCCATGGTTGCTGCTCAGCACATCGCGGACTTCACTGACTTCGCTGTCAAGGTCATTGTCGACCAGAGTGGACAGATAGAAGTTGGTAACCGGCCAGTCGGTCGCGTTGGTAGAGAAGGCTGAACGCAATTGACCAAGCGCCTGTTCTGTGCGGTTGTTCTGGAGATGGTGCTGTGCCAGTGCCATGCGCAGCCGGGTACGGCGGTTGTCGATTTCCAGTGCCTTGGACAGGCTGGCCACACCTCGGTCGGCTGATGCGGGTTCAGCCAGTGCCAGCACCCCATGCATGGCCAGCAGGTCCACATCGGACGGGCGCGCCAGAAGCGCCCGCTCCAGAGTGGCCAGTGCCTGCTCTCTGCGCCCGCGATCTACCTGCGCCATGGTCATCATCTGCAGGAAGGGCACCGGGCTGGTCTCGGCATCGATGGACTCCGAGAGCAGCGACTCACCCTCTTCGATGTCGCCCTGTTCCAGCGCAACGGCACCCAGCATCATGCCAACCATGCTGTTGTTCGGGTTTTGCTGCAGCATGGTCTCCAGTGTGCTGCGCGCTGTATCCAGATCACCTTCAGCAATGGCTTCCATCGCGGTTTCCATACCGCGTTCGAGGTCGACATTGGTATTTTCAGCCAGAATGCGGTTGTAGATCTGGGCATCGGTCATCTGGCCCTGCTCGGTGGCAGTGCGTGAAAGCAGGGTCAGGATCTGGCGCCTAATGGGCAGGAAGGTATCGGAAGAGGGCAGCTCTTCCAGGGCTTCAGTCAGCAGATCGGAGGTCGCATCAAGTGCGTTGTTCTGATACGCCACGAAGCCTCGTGCATAGAGTAATTCGGAATCCTTGCCATGCTCTGACATCCAGTCACTGGCAACCTGATCGGCCTGATTCAGCTCTTCCTGAGCGATCAGTGCAGTGATCAGACCGCGTGCAGCCCTGATGCTGCCGGGATTGGCTTCGAGCAGGGTAGAAAATTGATCAGCAGAGGCCTCGTAGTTGCCACGCAGGCGCTCTATATCAGCCCGGACCAGCTCGTAGTCCAGTGTTTCCTCGGGTGTTTCGGGGCTGAAGTCCGACAGCATGTCTTCGGCTGAAACATGGCGGCCAAGATTTACATGGGCTCGAGCCATCGGAATGGCAACGGCATGAGGTTCGTCTTCCTTCCAGGGCTGAAGGGATTCAAGAACAAGGTCACTGGCGCCAACCGACAGATAGATGTCTGCCAGGCTGAGCGCATGCGCGACATTTTCCGGGTCTTTCTGCAGTGCGTTTCTGAGTTCTATCAGCGCTGAGCGGTACTGCCCCTGGCTGGCATAGACATCAGCCCGCTCAAGGTGTTCGGCTGCCTGTGATTCAGCGTTGTTGCTCGAGCAGCCCGCGATCACGAGGGCCAGAAAGAGTGTGGGCAGTATCAGCAGGTGGCGAGTGCGAGGTAACTTGGTCATGGTGCTCTCTCCGTGGTGTTCCATGAGCTGTCCGAATCAATTATCCGGTGTCAGTGAGTATTTCTTAAGCATGTCATATAGGGTCGGTCGCGTGATACCCAGGTATTTGGCGGCCGCCGAAACATTGTTGTCGGTAATCGACAGGGCCTGCATGACCGCTTTGCGTTCGGCTTCCTGTCGCGCGTCCCGGAGGTTGAGCGACGCCATGGCGGTGCTGGTTGTCGACAGTCCAAGGTCGTCGGCCTGAATGATTTTGCCTTCAGCCAGAATGATGGCCTTTTTGACCTTGTTTTCCATTTCGCGCACATTGCCCGGCCAGTTGTAGCGCTCGATGGCCGCAATGGCCTCGTCGGAGAAGCCGGTTACCCGCGCGTACTGGTCTACCGCATATTTGTTGAGAAAATGGCGCGCCAGCAGGGCCTTGTCACCGTCTCTTTCGCGCAGCGGCGGAATGTCGAAAACCATCTCGGAAATACGGTAATAAAGGTCTTCGCGAAAAGTGCCGTCCTTGACCATGGATTCCAGGTTCTTGTTGGTGGCACAGAGCACGCGCACATCGACGGACATGGATTTACGCGCCCCCACTCTTTCAATATGGCGCTCCTGCAGAAAGCGCAGCAGTTTGGCCTGCAGGGACAGCGGCATGTCGCCGATTTCATCCAGAAACAGGGTGCCGCCATCGGCAGATTCGATCTTGCCGGGGCGCATCTTGTCGGCACCGGTAAAGGCCCCTTTTTCGTAGCCGAACAGCTCGCTTTCCATCAGGTTTTCCGGAATCGCAGCGCAGTTGATGGCCACAAAACGTTCTTTGCTGCGGGTGCTGAGCTGATGAAGCATCTGGGCCATCACTTCCTTGCCGGTGCCGCTCTCGCCGATCAGGGTGGCAGTGACTTCCGAAGGAGCGATTTTTTCGATTACCCGGCAGAGCTTGAGCATATCCGGATGGCGTGTCACCAGACCGCCCTCGGCGCCGCGGACTTTCTGCATGTGGCGGTTTTCGGCCTCCAGGTCCGCCACATGGAAGGCGCGCCCCACAACATGGTCAAGCTCGGTGGTATCAATGGGTTTGGTGTAGAAGTCGAATGCCCCGAGTTCAATGGCGCGCAGCGCATTTTCGCGCTCGCCCTTGCCGGTGAGCACGATAACCTTGGCAAAACTGGTGAGCTTGAGGATGTCAGCCAGGCAGCGGAAGCCTTCGGTAACACCGTCCGGGTCGGGTGGCAGGCCCAGGTCCTGAATGACCACCATGGGCTCATGCTGACGCACGGCCGTAAGGGCGGCCTCTCTGTTGGCGACGGTGACGATGGTGGTATCAAAATCATCAAAGTGCCACTTGAGCTGGCTTTGCAACCCCTCATCGTCCTCGATGATGAGTATCACGCGTTCCTGATGTTCCATGTTAGCTCAGTCCGTTACTGTCATCCGTTCACTGGTAGCGAAATCGCTTTGGTGGTCGGTTTCGAATCTTATGGTCATGCAGGTGCCGTAACCGGGGGCGCTGTCCACTTCCAGGTTGGCGCCTAGTTCTTCCAGATAGCTGCGGGTCAGGTAGACACCAATACCAATTCCCTGGCCTGTTTTGGTGGTTTCGAAAGGCTTGAACAACTGGTGTTCGATGAACTCCTGGCTCATGCCGGTGCCCGTGTCGTCAATGGAGATCATCAGACCCCCATCAGGCTGTGTAGACACTGACACATCAACTGTGCCCGTCTCGGATGTTGCTTCCTGTGCATTTTTTATCAGGTGTTTGATCGCCAGTATAAAGCGTTCCCGGTCTGCTTGTATATCCTGGTCCTGCCCGTTCAGCGCCAGTCTGGCCGGCGGCACATTGCCCTTGCAGGCATCGATACTGGCCTGTACCGCCTCGAAAACGGAGAATCGGGTCGGTGCATCATGATCCGAGCGGCCAAATTTCTGCATCAGTATTTTCATTCTGTTGACGGCGTTGGTTACCGTCAGGATCATGTCGTCAATGAAGGCCGGGTTCTGCTTGTGCCGCGCGGAATTCTTCACCACCAGATCCAGCTGCGCCACCAGGTTGTTCAGGTCGTGCATGATGAAGGCCGACAGCTTGTTGTAGGTGTCCAGTTGGCGGGCTTCCGACAACTGCTGTTCCTGCTGGTGAATCAGTATGTGGTTGGCCAGTTGGCGGCCGACCGTCTTGAGGATATCCAGATCTTCCCAGGTCAGGTCGGCATCGAGGCCCTCTTTCTCCAGCAGTGCAAATCCGACGAGTTGGCTCTGGGCAATCAACGGCAGGATCAATTGCACATCCTGATGGGAACGCACCCATTCCGGTATCGTATGGTTGTGATCTGCCAGCGGGCCGCCCTCCGCTTGTGGTGCAAAAATCCATTCATGGTCCTGCATGACAGTGATGAAAGGGTGGTCACTGGGCACCAGGTCTGCCATCACTGTGGGTTGACCGGTGCGGCTGTAGACCTTGCGATACTGCATGCCCTGGCGGATCCATACCTCACCGCCGGTCGACTGAAAGGTGGTCGCAATCACCTGATACACCGTCTCATAGACATGATCTGAGCTGGGCTCGTTGGACAAGGCCCTGATCACGCTGAGCCATTCGCGCCGATAATCATACTTGTGCCGGAAAAAGTGCTTGCTGATCCAGACCTGCAGGACAGAGCGGACACTGTTGGACAGAAACAGCGCGGACAGGGCGATCAGCGAGAAAAACAGCATCAGGGTGAAAATGTAGATGCCCCAGTGGCCACCCATGGAGCGCACATAGTAGCCGCCGATGGCCAGAAGAATCACAGAGGCGGAACTGAGCACCAAAGACGTCGAGTAGAACGCAACCGGCCGCGAAATGCCCAGTCCGGTCGGCTGTGTGTCACTGTCGCGGAACAGCAGGCCGGCACCGACCACCAGCACAGACGATGCCATCAGCAGGGCAGCTCGGGCCTGCCACGCTATCAGGTCAACGCGACGATTGATAATGCCCTGGGCATAAAGATAGACGTTGAAAAGGAACACCAGGGCAAGGCTGATGCCCAGTAGCTTGATAAAGCGACCGCTGCGTGCATTGCGTACCAACTGCTCAAGGCTGACCAGTGCGACAAGAGAGAGCACCAGGAAGCAGAAGAAGTAGACAGTGGTGGTATCAAAAGGGCTGATAAAGATGTCGACCAGAGCCACAGCGTAGGCCAGCACGCCGATCAACAGGGAGATTTTAAGATGAATCGGCCATTGTTCAGGCCGCAACAGGCGCAGCGCCAGATTGAGCCCCAGAATCCAGGTAAGAAAGTGGGCGGCCTCCATGGCCAGTATGCTGTCATTGCTGACCTGCTGATTGGCCAGAGACGCAGACAGGGTGACCAACCAGGCTGTTTGCACGGCGGCGGCTACGGCTATTGGCCACTTCCAGCGTTCAGCCACCGCAGCGTAAAACAGGAACAGGGTGAAAATCAGCGATAGAGCGCCAGCGCTTGAATACGCAATGAGCGTGACGTCGTTATAAGCCATGGCGGGCTGTCCTTGCTTGCCGAACTGCGAATGAAATCAATACTGCAGTGTATAATAATCCGACAAAAATGCCATCCTTGGCGAGGGGTGCAACAACAGGAGCAAACAATAGAGCGGAATAGCGTCAGGGCGTTGCGGTAACGAATTCGCTGTAGAGTCCGTTACGGTCAAAGACAGCAACCTTGAAAATGTAGTCTCCATCGGATGACAGATCATCGAAATAATACCGCTGGGTCACCGGGTCATCAATCATTACCACGGTGTAGCTGTCGCTGTCCGTTGACCGGTAGCGGATTTCATAGCCGCCAATATCGTCGTGACTCAAGGGTGAACCGTTGACCCGTTCATACGGGGGCGACCACTGCAGTGAAACGCTGAGCACGCCTGAATCGTTCGACGTAGTGTCAGTGTCTGCAGCAGCAGTGCCTGTCGAGGAGGTGGAGGTGTCTGACGATCCCTGGCTTTGATCCTGACTTCCTGTGTCAAGCTCCACCTGGCAACCTGTCAGCACTGCCAGAAGCAGCGGAAGGGCCAGAATCCGGAGATGCGTCATTAAATAGTCCTCTTTGTTGGCGATTAATTGACTGCCAGTCTAAGAGGCTTTGTGTATGCGTTCTGTGATGGAGGTCTCTTGCTACAAATGGTCGTAAAATAGTGGGGTTTCGACGGCATTCAGAGGGTTATTTCGAGCTCAGAGTCAAAAAAACGTCTGCAAGACTGTCAATATGTGAACTGGTTCCGCGCTTGTTGACACTGCCGGCTCGAAAAGCATGAATTGAGGAGACGGAGTGAGCGTGGGAACCAGAATAAAGAAACGCTATAACCGTAAAGATAGTGTGCAGAAGGGAAATGAATTGAGGTAGGATTGGCGGCGCGAACTGACGGGGTCTTGTCAGATCACGCCACCGACAGCAAGCCGGAAGGGCAGGCTTGTCAGGGTTCAGTTTTCAGCGGATACAAATTCACTGTGCAGGCCGACCGAGTCCACGGCGGCGACCTGAAAATCATACTCTGACGGATTGCTCAGGTCTTCGACCTTGTAAGTGCAACTGTTACTGCGGCAGTTTTCCACAAATATTGTGTTGAAGCTGACGTTGGACGAGCTGCGGTAACGAATGGTGTAGCCACTGATATCATCATCGGTCAGCGGACTGCCATTGACGCGTTCGGTAGGCTGCGACCAGGTCAGTGTAACGGAGCCGCCGCCACTGCTGCTGCTGCGGCCCAGTTCCATATTGCATCCTGTGACCAGCAAAGCGGCGGTCATCGTGAGCACTTTAAAAGCGGCATTTACTGTATTCGACGGCTTGATACTTGTAAGCACACGTAAAGACATTCAGTAGTCCTGGCAAAGGGGTTGGATGACTCCTGTCAGGAAAATCCCAGGTTGATGGCTGTGCTTGCTGCAACACCAACTTTGGCATCATACAAAAATCGAGAGTAAACGAAAGTAAATAGTTCGCATTTTGAGCAGTTTATGTGGCCTGGCAGACAGACGGAATTCGCCAATTCTGAATGCAAATTGCCCTTTACGGACAATCTGTACAAACCATGACAACCCCCATGGTTAGGGCTCTTGCAGGGGTGTTGGGCGCTGATATACACTGTTAGGTGCAAGTCAAATCAAACCCTCTGAGGTACATACGGATGTGGATTTTCAATACAAATGGAACGTGTAAAGTCGACAAGGCAAGTCGATTGTTCAGCCCTCGTGGCGCGTTACTCTTTACGCTATTGTGTATAACCCTGCTGGCGCTTACGGGCTGCTTTCGCGATTCAAGCTCGTCAAGCAGCAGTTCCAGTGGCAGCAACAGCAACGGCGGTACTGGCAGTGGCAGTGGTGCTCACCCCTCTCCTGATTTGAACAGGGATCTCTCCTGGAACGATTCTTTGCCGCTTGGCATCACCTTGAAGGTGTCGCGCAATGACAGCTGTTACGACTTCGAACTGAAGTCAGGCGCCCCTTTTACCGAAACCACTGAAACCAAACGTGTCTGTGATTCCGAAATGGACAATGGCAAGGAGTTTGGCTATCGCGCCGATTTCCGGCCGTTTGATAACGGTGATACAGGCTGTCTGGAGCATCAGATCCCGATCCGTTATCAGTTTGGCGAATCCGATGGCAATGGTGGCATCAAGTCTTCCGGCCGGGATGAAGATTACCTTTGCTACGACCTGGACATTGGCGACAACGGTGCCGGCTGGACTTGCAACATCAACACCATTGTAAGCGGTGTGCTGGATCGTCTTGTCTGTAAAAAGGGTGAAGACACCCGGCGCTTCGAGCTTTTCGAGGCTGACGCAAGCAAGGCTACCGAGCGTCTGGTTTGCGACATAACTGGTCTGGGCGATGATGACTGGCCTACCAATGGCGTGCTGGAAACCGATATCGGAGACATAGAACGCGTCGTGTATGAGTATCACCTTTATGATACCGACGACGGTGTAGCCGGTCTGGAAAGTGACAATCAGTACAAGTGGGTTCGTCTGGGAATCAATGGTCTCGATGAAGCGCCACGGCTGTACAGCAAGGTCAACCCGAACACGACGTTCCTCTATTCTCAGGGCGTCGGCGTAGCTCGCGGTTATGGGGAGATACTTGAAGACACTGAAGGCTTCTTTGTCGGTCGAGTGACAGAAGACGACGAGGGTGCAGAAATCTTTGATGTCGTGTTTATCGATATCGCAGCGCTTCAGTCAGATGGCATTGATGATGAAGATGATGTCGACACGGAGAGTCAGGGCATTTATGGCATCGTGTTGCTGGGCGTTGAAGATCACTGCGAGTTTTCTCAACCGACCAGCGATTGAGGCCAAACTGTAGGCGCAGGGCTTGCCCGCGCTAGGGGCCGCAGGCCCCTTTGATTGGGCGGCTATCGCCGCCGAGCGCAGATAAATCAGCGCCTACACGGAGCCACATTTGTAGGCGCCGGCCTTGGCCGCGCTAGGGGCCGCAGGCCCCTTTGATTGGGCGGCTGCGCCGCCGAGCGCAGATAAATCAGCGCCTACACGGAGCCACATTTGTAGGCGCTGGCCTTGGCCGCGCTAGGGGCCGCAGGCCCCTTTGATTGGGCGGCTGCGCCGCCGAGCGCAGATAAATCAGCGCCTACACGGAGCCACATTTGTAGGCGCTGGCCTTGGCCGCGCTAGGGGCCGCAGGCCCCTTTGATTGGGCGGCTGCGCCGCCGAGCGCAGATAAATCAGCGCCTACACGGAGCCACATTTGTAGGCGCAGGGCTTGCCCGCGCTAGGGGCCGCAGGCCCCTTTCATCCTCTGTTGACCTTACCTATACTGTTTTCTGAACAATCATGACTGGCCTGTCAGGCCGTATCCCAAAAACTATTCCCCCGAATTCACCACTGCGAGGATTTGCCGTGAACCCCCATCTTATGCTGAAAACAGCCGCCGCTTCCATTCTGACGCTGGGTATGACCGTGTCATACGCTGCTGCCGACTCGGTGGTGGTGTCATCCAAAATTGATACTGAAGGGTCGGTGATCGGCAACATTATCTACCTCGCGCTGCAGGATGCCGGCATCCAGGTTGAAGACCGTATCCAGCTCGGCGCCACTAATATCGTGCGCGATGCGATTGCCGCTGGTGAAATCGACATCTATCCGGAGTACACCGGCAACGGCGCCTTTTTCTTTGATGAAGCCGACAGCCCGGACTGGAACAATGCCGACACCGCCTATGAACGAGTAAAAGAGCTGGATTACGACGCCAATAAAATCGTCTGGCTGCGCCCGGCACCGGCCAACAACACCTGGGCGATCAGTGTGCGCGAAGATCTGGCCAGCTCTGCCGGCCTGGAGACGCTTGAAGATCTGGCCGACTACCTGAATGCCGGCGGTGATTTCCGCTTTGCCGGCAGCGCAGAGTTCGTTGAATCTCCGAGTGCCTTGCCCGCGTTTCAGGAGGCCTATGGATTTGAACTGAGCTCCAACCAGTTGGTGGTGCTGGCCGGGGGTAATACGGCGGCCACCATGCGGGCGGCGGCGCAGCAGACCGACGGCGTCAATGCAGCCATGACTTATGGCACGGACGGCGGCCTGCAGGCACTGCAACTGCGAGTGCTCGAAGATACTCTGGGCGTGCAGCCTGTTTATGAGCCGGCACCGATCATTCGTGAATCCGTGCTGCAGCAGTACCCCGAGATCGAAGACATTCTGGCGCCGCTGTTTGCCGCCATGGACCTGGAGACCCTGCAGCAGATGAACGGAGATGTGGCAGTCAACGGTCTTGATCCGCAGCAGGTAGCTCGCGACTTTATTGATCGGGTCAGCCAGTAATCCTGATTCGATGTCTGTGAAGGCACAGACCAATCGAGTTCTGCTGGCGCTGCCTTTCGCTGCGCTGGCAGCGCTCTGGGGCCTGGATTTTGTCAGCGTCCAGCCCAACCGCATCATGCCGGGCACCGGCCAGTCTCTGGTCGCTGCTCTAGGCTGGCCCGGGGCGCTGCTGCTCAGTGGCGGGGTGCTGGCCATTCTGCTTAATGCCTGGCGTATCACGTCGCCGCGCTTTTGGCTCACTCTGGCTCTGGCCACCTTACTGCTTGCCCTGTTGCCGCTGGCCCTGCACTGGGCTGCACAGCGTCATGTGCCGGCCGATCAGCCGATCGCACGGATTGGCCTTGGTGCCGGTTTCTGGGCTCTGGTATTTCTGCTTTGTCTGATGATTATCGAAGTCTTGCAGCGGCTACGCGCCGGCACGCACTGGCGGTTGCTGGTGATGGCGGTGGTACTGGGCAGTCTGTTCTGGTTCATCTCTACCGGTCGTCTTGATGAACTGGCTCTGCTGCGTGAGTACCAGAGCCGCAGCCGTCAGTTTG
Organism: Natronospirillum sp.; assembly: GCF_022565775.1. Taxonomy (GTDB): domain Bacteria; phylum Pseudomonadota; class Gammaproteobacteria; order Pseudomonadales; family Natronospirillaceae; genus Natronospirillum. The sequence goes on along the minus strand of NZ_JAIUMC010000021.1, from coordinate 11,338 downwards.
GTACTGCCTTGCGCGGCCATCTGATGCTGGTTGGCGGCGCCGTTGGCGTCAGCCTGGTGATGGGCTTCGGGCTGGCGGTGCAGATCCTGCGGCGCCCCAGCTGGCAGAAGCCGGTGCTGGGCGTGCTGAGCTTTTTCCAGACCATCCCCAGTCTGGCTCTGTTCGGGCTGCTGATCGCGCCGTTGAGTGCGCTGTCTGCCCAGTTCCCGTGGCTGCAGCAGTTCGGTATCCGCGGTATCGGCTGGGCACCGGCCGTGCTGGCGCTGATCGGCTACAGTTTGTTGCCCATGGTGCGCAACACCTGGGTGGCGCTCGACGGGGTGCCGGCCGGCGTCATGGAAGCGGCGCGCGGCATGGGCATGAGCCCATTGCAGGCCTTTGTGCGTGTGCGCTTGCCGCTGGCCGTACCGGTGGTTCTGGAGGGCGTGCGCATCACCACGATACAGGCCATCGGTCTTACCGCCGTGGCGGCGCTGATCGGCGCCGGCGGCTTTGGCACCTTCATCTTTCAGGGCCTGGGGCAGGCCGCCAATGAACTCATCCTGCTCGGTGCCATTCCCACCATACTGCTGGCCCTGTTGGCCGACATGATATTTACCGCGCTGGCGGCACTGACTGCCGGCTATCGCAAGGAGGTTGCCACGTCATGATCGAGCTGATCGGTGTCACCAAACTGTTTGGCGGTCGTGCGGCGGTGCGCGATCTGCATCTGACCGTGCCCACCGGTGCTTTTTGTGCTCTGGTCGGGACCTCCGGCTGCGGCAAATCGACCACACTGCGCATGATCAACAAGCTCCTGCCACATGATGGCGGGCAGATTCATATCGACGGGCAGCAAATCAGTCAGTTCAATGAGCAGACCCTGCGGCGTCGTATCGGCTATGCCATCCAGAGCACCGGCCTGTTTCCGCACTGGACGGTAGCGGCCAATATCGGGCTGGTCCCCAATCTGCTGGGCTGGCCCAAAGCGAAGGTCCAGGAACGGACCCGCGAACTGATGGCCCTGTTGGGGCTGGACGAAGGCACCTTCTGGCACAAGTACCCCAGTCAGTTGTCGGGTGGCCAGGCGCAGCGTGTCGGGGTGGCCCGGGCGCTGGCTGCCGATCCGGACATCCTGCTGATGGACGAGCCCTTTGGCGCCCTGGACCCCATCACACGCGAACACCTGCAGAACGAGATGCTGCGCATTCAGTCCCGGCTGCGCAAGACAGTGGTGTTCGTCACGCACGACATGGATGAGGCTCTGAAACTGGCCACTCATGTTGGCGTGATGCACGAAGGGCGACTGGTGCAACTGGCCAGCCCGGAAACCCTGCTGCGCCAACCGGCCAATGGTTATGTCGAGTCCCTGCTGGGCAGCCAGGATCGAGGGCTCAAGTTGGCGGGTCTGAAAACATTGGCCGAGGTGGTGCAACCAGATGACAAGTGGATTGGCACCGCAGCGCGGGGCCAGACCGTGCTCAACCTCAGCGACAGTGCCCGCACAGCTCTTTCCGCGATGCTCTGGTCGGGTCAAAACTGTCTGCCGGTGCGCAATGAGCAAGGCCAATTGGTGGGCGAGGTGACACTGGATCAGCTGTGTCGGCTGTCGGAGTCGAAGGCATGAATCAGCGTCCATACCCTTTGGCTGCAGCCTGGCAGTTGAACCCTGTCTGGCTGATCACGCTGGGGTGGGTGTTGTGTCTGGGCCTGGCGGTTTGGGGTATGCCGCACCTGGAGGGTTTCTTTCGCTGGCTGGAGCCTGGTCAGCGTCAGGTCATCTACCAGCGGGATGCGTTTGCCTTTCTGCTGCTCAATCATATGCAACTGGTGGCCGTGTCGGCGGCGATGGCTATTGTGATCGGGGTCGGCACCGGGATCATTGTGACCCGCGGTTGGGGGCGGGACTTTCTGCCGCTGGTCAGTCAGGTGGCTTCGATCGGCCAGACCTTCCCGCCGGTCGCTGTGCTGGCGCTGAGTGTGCCGCTGCTGGGGTTCGGCGCCAAGCCGGTGATACTGAGTCTGGTGCTCTATGGTCTGCTGCCGATCATGCGCAACACACTGGTCGGGTTGAATGATATTGATCCGGCGGTGCGAGAGTCCGCACGCGGCATGGGCATGTCGCCGCTACAGGTGCTCGTCCGGGTGGAGCTGCCGCTGGCACTGCCAGTCATGTTGGCGGGAATTCGAACCTCGGTGACGATCAATATTGCCACCGCAGCTATCGGCTCCACGATCGGTGCCCGCACCCTCGGCGACCCGGTGATTGCCGGGCTGATCAATGGCAATCTGGCGTATACCGTTCAGGGCGCCGTGTTGATCGGGTTGCTCGCCGTGACCGTGGATCAGTTGTTTGCTGCGATTACACCCAAGAGGCATGGGTGAGGGGCCTGCGGCCCCGAGCGCGGCCAAGGCCTGCGCCTACAGATGTGCCTCCGTTGTAGGCCAGCGATGTCAATCGCGCTCGGCGGCGTAGCCGCCCATGGAAGGGGCCTGCGGCCCCTAGCGCGGACAAGGCCGGCGCCTACAGCAGCACCCACAACAACCCCAACGCCATCACCCAGGCCGACACCTGAACCACATCCCGCCCCAGGCGATTCCAGCGTCGTTCAAGGTTACGCCATCCGGCCCAGGGCATACGCACAGGGCGCTCCGGCAGCATCGGATCCCGCGCCACCGGGCGCGTCTGCAACCACCGACGCAGTCTCAATGACAGCACCAGACCCGGCTGATACCGTGCCAGCCGCTCCAGATGCCACTGCGGATTGAATCTGACGACCAGGGCAATCACCACTGCACCCAAGAGCAACGGCCACATCAGCCCCCACAGGCCATAAAGGCTCAAGGTATCCAGCAGTGCCACTCTGAGATCAGGCCACAACCAGGGCAGCACAGGCGCCGCCAGACACAGGCTGCCCCAGCCCAGCTTCCACGGCAGCGGCATAGTAGCCGGCGGCCCGCCGGGCTGGCTACGCCAGATCAGCCACAGAGCCCGGCTGACCAGCAGCAACGTTGCCATTGAGCCGACATAGAACAGTATCTCCCACGCGGCAAACGCACTGTTGCCCACCTGATCCTTGAGCAGGCTCTTGGCTACCGCCCCGGTGGTCAGCGGGAAGCCTGCCAGTGCCACCGCAGGCAGTGCCATAAGCACCCAGTGTACCCGACTCAACCGGTATTCATGGGCCATGCCGGCACCCAGAAACAGCGCGCCCTTGGCCAGCCCGTGATGCACCACATAAAAGCCCAGCAGCAGACCGAGGGCTTCGACAGACACCGACTGCGACAGCAGCAGGGCGACCAGCACCAGCAGATAACCCATCTGGCTAACCGACGAATAGGCTAGCGCGGTCTTGTCGCGGGTCTGCAGCAAGCCCACAGCCACACCGTAGAAAGCACTGATCAACCCGATGGCCAACAGCCAGGGCGCCACCGAGGCCGGCAGGCTCATCACTTCCTCGCCACTGCCGCGCGGCATGAAGCGCCACAGGCCAATGATACCCGCCTTGATCATGGCCCCCGACAGCACCGCACTGGCCGCTGCCGGTGCCGCCGGGTGGGCCGCTGGCAGCCATACATGCAACGGCCAGAAACCGGCCTTGAGACCGAACCCGATCAGCAGGCAGATCAGGGTCGGCAGGCCGGCGGGGGTCTCCTGCCAGGCTGTCAGCAGCATGCTGCCGTCGGCTTCGTGAACACGCAGCATCAGCCCCATGAACAGCAGCAATTCACCGACTATCGCCAGTTGCAGATACAAGCGCCCGGCGCGCCGGGATTCTGTGGTGCCGTTGTGGATCACCAGGCCGAAGGCGGACAGGCTCATCAACGTGAAGCCGACATAGAAGCTGGCGCCGTCCTGCGCCAGGATCAGCAGCAGATTGCCCGTCATCGACAGCAACCAGAACACCCAGAAACGCCGGGCATGCGGGTCCTTGGCATGCCCGGATACCGCGCACAGCCCGGCGGCCAGCCACAGAGCGGCGGTGAACAGCAGCAGTATGGCGCTCAGTCCGTCAGCAATGCCCAGTTGCGCGCCCGGCCATAACCCCGGCAGCACCAATGTGTCCGGACGCATGAACGCCAGGGGCAGTGCAGGCAGCGGTGCCAGCCAGACCACAGAGCGCAGCTTTGGCCAGCGCATCAGGATGGGCACCAGCAGCAGGGGCGTCAGCGGAATCAGCAACCAGAGCCAGGCCATCACAGATCGAACTCCAGATTGACGGTGAGTTGCGCCCAGTTGAGCGGACTGAGGTCGGTACCGGCCAGAATGCCGACCAGCAGCGCCAGAGAGGCGGTGATCAGCGCCGGCCAGAGCAGCATCCAGTGGGTTTCACCCAGCCCGGGCTGCCCGGTGCCCAGTTTTTCGTCATGCGCCCAGCGCGCCGGCGGCGGCGCAAACCAGCCGCGATACAGAATAGGGAGGAAATACAGGGCATTGAGCAGGCCGGACCCGACCAGCACCAGCAGCACCCAGTCGGCACCGACCTCCAGCGCGCCCAGACCCAGATACCACTTGCTGATAAACCCGGCCACCGGTGGTACGCCGATCATACCCAGCGCGCCGACGGTGAAGGCGGCCATGGTCAGGGGCATGCGCTTGCCGACCCCATCCATTTCGCGAATCTTGTGGATATGCAGCGTTTCGGCGAAATTGCCCGCACAATAGAACAAGGTCACCTTCATCAGACCCTGATGCACCAGATGCACCAGACCGCCTACGGCTCCAATCGGGCCGAGCAGTGCCACGCCAAGCGTGACATAAGACACCTGACTGACGGTCGAGAAAGCCAGTCGCTTTTTCAGGTCGGTCTGGAACAGGGCACGCACCGACCCATAGAGGATAGTAAAGCAGGCCAGCCACAGCAGCGGCTGCGCCAGGTCCATGGCCGTCATCAGTTCCACGCCGTAGACATCATAGACCACACGCACAATGCCGAAAGCCCCGGCCTTGACCACGGCCACCGCATGCAGCAGCGCACTGACCGGGGCCGGTGCCACCATGGCCGTAGGCAACCAGCCGTGCAGCGGAAACAGCGCCGCCTTGACCCCGAACCCGGCAATCAGCAGACCAAAGGCCAGGGTCAGGATCAATTGGGAGTCTTCTCCGGCCGCCGGCAGATAGCCCCCGGGAACAAAGGCCGGGCTGCCCCCCTGGGTATGCAGCAGCACGGCGCCGAGCAGGGCCAAGGTGCCGCCACCCAGGGTGTAGGCCAGATAGATGCGTCCGGCGCGCAGGGCCTCAACCGTGCCCCGATGCACCACCAGCGGGAAGGTGGCCAGGGTCAGCAATTCATAGAACAACACGAAGGTGACCAGATTGCCCGCCAGGGCCAGCCCTGCCGTGGCGCTGACACAGAGCGAGAAATAGCCGAAGAAGCGCGAGCGCAGCGGCGCGCCTTCCAGATAGCCGATGGCATACAGGGTGGTGGTCAGCCAGAGCACGGCAGACAGAGTGACAAACTGCAGTGACAGGGCATCACCCTTGAGGATCAGCAGGCCGTTGGGCAGGAAGGGCAGGGCAAAGCGGAACTCCATGCCGCGGGCAACACCCCACAGCATGACACCCACCAATACCAGCTTGAGCACCGCCCCGATCAGGTTCAGGGTCGTGCGCAGGGCAACCTGGTCTTCACGCAGGGTAAAGATGAACAGACCGGGCAGCAGAGAGCTGAGCACAATGGCCAGCGGTACCCAGTTGGTCCAGGTCGTTGCAGTCTCGATCATAAAGGCACCCCGGTCAGCCAGTGAATCAGGGGTTCACTGATCAGGGCCAGGCCCCAGACCACCAGCGCCGGCAACAACGCCAGCCAGTGCGCAAAGCGGTCCGGACTGAAATCGGGTGGCACCGGGTCTGCGCGGTCAAAGGCCAGCGCCACGACCCGGAACACATAGCCCGCACTGATCAATGTGCCGAGCAGAATACCGACCACCCAAGGCCAGTGGTTCACGGTCTCGAACATGGGTTCCAGCAGCAGCCACTTGGCCAGAAAGCCACCGCTGGGTGGCAGCCCGATCAGACTGCCGCCGGCCACGGCAAAGGCAAACATGGCCACCGGCATGGTCTCCGTGGTGCCGCGCAGGGCTGACACCCGCTTGCTGCCCAATGAGGCCTGCAGTTCTCCCGCCGCCAGAAACATGGACGCCTTGGCCAGGCCGTGAGCCAGCACGAACAGCCACAGGGCCGCATCCAGCGCTGGCAGTTGCCAGTACATCAGCAACCCGAGGGCCATAAGCGCATAGCCCAGCTGGGCCACCGTGGAATAAGCCACCAGGCTTTTCAGCCACGGGGTGCGCAGTGCCGACCAGCCGCCCAGGATCAGCGCCGCAATGCCGGCCACAGCCAGCACAGGCCCGGCTTCGACAGCGAGTTCGGTGGGTGCTCCTTCGCTCCACAGACGCCACAGAATGAACAGTGGACCCTTGACCACCAGCGCCGAGAGCAGGGCACTGACAGCCGTGGGCGCACTGGCATGGGCGCGCGGCAGCCAAAGGTGAAATGGCCACAGAGCGGCCTTGAGCATCAGACCCAGGGTCATCAGCCACCAGGCAATACGGGTAGTGGTATCGGCCTCGGTCATTGCGCCAAGCAGCGAGATATCGAGCACGCCATAGCGGCCGTAGGCCAGAGCAACGCCAAGCAGGTAGACCAGCGACGCCCCCAGCGACAGCAGCAGATAGTTTAGCGCCGGTCCATAGGCCTTGCGCCCGGACAAGGCGACCAGCGCCACGGCAGCCAGCCCGAGTAGCTCCAGCGTGACATACCAGTTGAACAGGTCGCCGGACAGCCACAACGCATTCAGGCTACCCTGCAGCAGACAGGACAGCGGCCAGAAGTCGGTATAGCGAGTTTTGCTGTGCTGACTGCCGGCGGCATAAACGGCCACCAGCAGATGAATCATGGCGCTGAAAACCAGCAGCAGCGCGGTGATGGGTTGCAGCTGAAAACGGATGGCCAGCGGTGGCGGCCAATCACCCAGCTCCAGCCACTGAGGACCATTGACCGTTACATCATACAGTGACCAGGCGGCGGCGAGCAGTGTGAGCAGGCTGGTCACAATGACCAGAACGCCGGAACGACTGCGCAGGAGCAACAGACACAGGGCAGTGAACAGGGGCAACAACAGCGCGATGAGCGCGGCGGTCATTGATCATCCTCCTGAACATCGGCCACCGACAGCCGCAAGGCAAAGGCTGTGGCGCTGATGGCGACCACCAGCCCGGTGACCACCAGCGCATGCATCACCGGGTCGGGATCTTCCGAGCGTGCGGCCAGCGCGACCATCACCATGAACACGCCACTGCCCATGATATTGACGCTGATGATGCGACGGATGGATTCTTTCAGGCGCAGGAGACCATAAAGACCCAGTGCCCAGAGGCACACCCCGAGGATCAGGTAGAACAGCACCTGGGTCATTCGCGTACCTCCCGGGTTTCGCCGATCACCAGCAGGGTGAGTGTGGTGGCAATGGAGAGAGTGGCAAACACTTCGATCAACAGAATCAGCGGTCCGGCCCAGCCGTCCGCATACCCGAGAAAACCGGTGCCCAGCCAGTAGCCGGCCACGCCAATCGCCAGAAATACCATGCAGCCGCCAAGAATGAGGGCTCTGATCCAGAAATGATGCCACCCCAGCGCCGGCAGCAAGCCGGTCAGGCGCAACAGAATCGCCCCTGCTGCCAGCAGCGCACCGGCTTGAAAAGCACCGCCCGGATCGGCGCTGCCGCGCCATAGCAGATAGCCGCCAATCAAAACGGACAGCGGAGCCAGCAGACGACTCCAGGCCTGCAGCAGCGGCCAGGCTTCCGGTTGGCGGGGCAGTGAGGGCAGCAATTGGCGCACCGCCATGAAGGCGAGCAGCAAGACCAGCAGCTCAAGCAGCGTATCCCAGGCCCGAAAGCTGAGCAGCACGGCTGTCACCGGATGACCGACCCCTGATTGAGCCATCTGGTCAGCGACCGCTGGTACCAGCGCAGAATCCAGATCCGGCAGCGGCCAGACGGCCCGCATCAGAATCACCGCAATGATCAGGCTGAGCAACAGGGCAGGGCCGGCGTGCCAGTCCAGCGGTTCTTCCGCTTTGCGTCGACGCTCGGACACCCGCCCATAGGCGGCCAGCAGCAGAGTGCCGGTGAGGCCGGCGCCAATGGCGGCTTCAGCCAGCGCCAGGTCGGGTGCCCCCAGCCTGGCCCAGATCAGGGCGAGCAACAGCCCGAAGGCGATAAACAGCACGATACTGATATACAGGCTGCGCACATGCAGTACGGCCACCGCCAGAATCAGTACCAGCAGGCCAAGCGTGCCGTCCAGCATCCATTCATGAAGCGACATCGTCAGCCTCCGTGTCGCCCTCGGATTCTCTGCCGTAGCGCGCCAGTAGCTGGCAGGCGGTGGCCCCGGAACCCATGACCAGCAGCCAGATCAGGATCATGATGCCCACGCTGTACAGGTCGTCTGCGCGCAGCGACAGCCCGATGACCAGCAGCCCCAGGCCCAGCGTATCGGCCTTGGTCACGGCATGCAGGCGGCTGTAGATGTCGGGAAAGCGCAGCATGCCAACCGTGCCCGCTATAAAAAAGCCGGCACTCAGCAGCAGGAAAATCCAGCTGAGCCAGTAAAGCAGAGGGGTGATCACCGTCATGCCCATCAGTTCGACTTCTCCTGCCGGCGCAGATACTGGACCAGTGCTGCCGAAAGCACGGCGGCCAGCAGGGCGATTACCAGTGCCGCATCGCGCAGGGCTCTGATGTCCACCAGCATCGCCAGCACCAGCAGAAAGGCAGCCCCGGTAGTGCCGAACAGTTGAATGGCCAGCAATCGATCGGCAGCGGTTGGCCCCCTGAGCACACGCCAGAGGCCGAACAGTACTGTAAGCAGCAGAACAGTCGCCAGGATAATCATCAGGGTTCCATCTCCAGCAGGCGCGCCAGCTCCTGTTCCAGATTGAGGGTGGTAACTCGCCAGTCCTGGCGTTCATCCAGCACATGAAGAGTCAGGGTGTGCTCGTCGTAGTGTGTGGACAGGGTGCCCGGCAGCAGACCTACCATGGCGGACAGCAGCAGGCGCAGCCGCGGGTAGAGGGGATGATCCCGATAGTGGTCCTGCAGTTGGTATTTTTCCCAGGCCGGCGCAATGGGCAGATTGGGAGACAGTGCACGGCGTGCCACATCCCATCCGCCATGCCACAGGGTACGCAGAAAGAAGACCATGAAGCGCGGCAGGCGCAGCAGGGTACCCGGTCGTGGAGCCGGCAGTCTCAGGGCCGCCGCCAGCACACTGGCTCCAAAGGCGGTGGGCAGCCCCAGATACCAGCCCTGGCCGGCGCTCAGCATGGCCCACAGCAGGCACAGGCAAATAAACCAGGCCAGGAATCCGGAGCGGTGTGCCGCAGCAATGAGTCGGGTCATGGCGCTAACCTAGCCGATAGACCTTCTGGCGTAAAGTGCTGGTGTAAGCGAAGCTGTCCAGCCTCGCAGGCAACGTCAGGAGTTGGAGTTTTGAACTTTCAGAGTGATGACTTATCCTGCCATTCCCTGATCTGAACCGATGAGACGCGATATGGACCTCAAAGCCTACAGTGACAGTGAAATCAGTGCCGAATTGAAGACGCTCAATCAGGATCTGGCAGAGCCCTGGCAGCTCGAAGACGACAAGCTGACCAAGACCTTCAAGTTCCGCAATTTTATCGAGGCCTTCGGTTTCATGACCAAGGCCGCCATTTGGGCGGAAAAACATCGTCACCATCCCGAGTGGTTCAATGTCTACAATACGGTCAAGGTGCAGCTGACCACTCATGACGTGGATGGCATCTCCGAGAAGGATTTTGCCCTGGCGCAGAAGATGGAGAAGGTGTCCGGTCTTTGAGCGGTTTGTTGTCCACTGGTGTTGAAACAGGGCTCGGTCAAAGGCGGGTCACTGCCTGATGGATACCCGGACCATGCTGGACCAGGGGCTGGGGCGCAGTCTGTTCCATATGACCTGGCCGATGATCTTCGGCGTGCTGGCGCTGATGAGCTATCACCTGGTCGATGCCTTCTGGATTGCTCGCCTGGGTGTCGAGCCTTTGGCTGCCCTGGGTTTTACGGTGCCGATCCAGCAGAGCTTTACCGGCTTTCAGGTGGGGCTGGGAATTGCCGTGACGGCGATCATTTCGCGCACACTGGGCGCGGGCGATGCGCTGCTGGCGCGGCGTCAGGGGGGCGTGGTGGCCATTCTTGGGGCTGTTTCTGCCGGCGCTCTTTGTCTGCTCCTCTGGGTCGTGCGCGGCCCGTTGCTGACGGTTCTGGGAGCCGGGCCCGAGATCCGGCCGGTAATCGACGAATTCTGGTCCGTCTGGTTGGGTGCGGCCTGGTTGGGTGCGGTCATGTACATGGGCTACAGCCTGCACCGGGCACAGGGGGATACCCGCTTTCCCGGCCTGATGATGATGGTGGGCAGTGTGCTCAACATGCTGCTTGATCCGCTGTTCATCTTTACCTTCGGCTGGGGATTGCCGGGAGCCGCCTGGGCCACCATAGCGGCGTTTACCATCGCCTGCATGGTGACCTATCCGCGCCTGTGGCATCGTCAATGGATAGCCTTCGACCTGCAGGGCTTTGCCATCTGGCGCACTATCCGGCAGGTCTCCTCGATCGGCGCGCCGGCCATGGTCAGCCAGTTGCTGCCGCCGGTGTCGGCCATGCTGGCGACCGGGTTGGTCGCCGGTTTTGGGGCCTCGGCCGTGGCAGCCTGGGGGCTGGGCACACGGCTGGAGTTTTTCTCGCTGGTCGTTGTGCTGGCGCTGACCATGTCCATGCCGCCCATGGTGGGCAGACTGGTGGGCAGTGGTGAACTGGCAGCAGCGCGACGGTTGATTCGGCTGGCGGCCCTGTTTGTGCTGGCCTGGCAACTGGGCGTCAGTCTGGTGTGGCTGTTGACCTCTGGGTTGGTGGTGCCGCTGGTGAGCGCGGATGATTCGGTTGGCAACGTGCTGCGCGCCTAACTGTTCCGGGTGCCGTTGAGTTATCCGGCGCTTGGTATCTGCATGTTGATGGTGTCGGTGAACAATGCGTTGGGCATGCCGCTGCGGGCGCTGCTGATCTCCGGACTGCGGTTGTTTGCTTTTTATCTGCCGTGCCTGTGGCTCGGCGCCTGGTTGGGTGGTGTCGCCGGGCTGATGACCGGGGCGTTTATTGGCAACCTGCTGGCCGGAGTGACCGCATGGATATTGTACCGACAGGGTATGGCGCGGTTGGAAGAGAAGGCAACATTGTAGGCGTCGGCCTTGGCCGCGCTAGGGGCCGCAGGCCCCCAATAAGGCGGCTGCGCCGCCATCGGCCAGGGGGCTGGCCTCCTACGGAACATACAGCCACATTCACCG
>NZ_JAIUMC010000020.1 GCF_022565775.1 Natronospirillum sp. | reverse complement strand
CGAGCGAGCCTGGGGATTGCAGCATAAAACAGTCCAAGAAAAGCGCCGCACCTCCCAGTAGACAGAAGACAGTCGACTGTAGACAGCTATGCAGTGCCAACCAGAAAAATCGTGCAAGTCGACAGGAACCAGCCAAACATAGGTGGGTCGCTGAATGTAGCCAAGCCCGCCACTGTCATCTGTCTTCTGTCGACTCAACTTTTACTATGATGCTCCCTGGCATGCAGCGCCAGCCTGACCTTGGAGCGGCTGGACCTTTTCAGGAGGTTGCAGAGAAATACAGCCTAGGCCGGATTTCTCTGCAAGACCAGGTAACTGTTCAATCGAACTTAGCAGCTATCTAACCAATCGAACGCTATAGAAGTTGCTTTTCCGGTTTTCGACAACATTACCTTGATTGAAGTTATACCCGAACGCGTCCAATTCATTCTCACCGACAGTGGCAGACCAGTAAATTCCTCTTTCCGTGCTGGGGAATGCAGCCTGAATGACAGTCGGACTATCGATATTCAGAAAGGAGCCGCACAGTTCATCTGTCCCATTCGAGTCAAAGTTGCCCGTATCGGAACAGTAAACGATAGTTCGCAATTCATCTTTGGTTGGCAATCTAAAGCCACCAGACGCAGTCTGATCAGTCGCATCATCCCATTGAATCGTCGACCTATCGCCATTGCAGCTACTGCCATTCCAGGTCTGACCCAAACTGCAGCGCTGCCATTCCAGACCGGTAGCCAGGTCACGAATCAGTTCTCCATCAGGGTTCAGGTCTCCGTTGGGATCAATGGCTTCATAACGTTCCGATATGATGTCGCCATGTGGAGTGGCGCTGACCTCTTCGCTCGGATCACTTTCAACGCCGCCATCCCCTACCGAACGAACGACGTAGTAATAGGTTGTAGTGTTGGACCTGCCGGTATGCGTATAGGAGGTCTCGGTAATATCGGGAATTGAAGTGCCTTCGTCAGCCGTACCCTCGACCGTGGAAAAGTAAAGGGTGTAGGAATTGGCGTCGGGTACTGAATCCCAGCTCAATGTCACTTCCGAATCACCTGGCAACGCAGTCAAACTGAACAGAGATTCGTCTGATGAACCATTTTCGTCAGTCGAATCTGCGTCTTCAGAAGTATCCGAGTCATCAGAGGAGCTTGATGAACTGTCATCACAGGCAATCAATATCAACACAGAAAAAATTGAAACCAACCAAAACGAAGCTTTACGGAGTGAAACACTTGATTGACCTAGAGACATTATCAAACATCCTTTTCATATTATTTGCTCTTGCGAAAGCTTAGCACAAATGATCACAAAGCGACCAAGAGAATTCTCTGCAGGACAATCGATGAGTTTGCTGTCATCTGTCGACCGTCGTCTGTCTACTGAATCAGGCCTTACTATGATGCTCCCTGGCATGCAGCGCCGCGCCTACCTTGGACCGATTGGATCTTTCCAACCGGTCGCAGATGGCCCAGCCGACCTTGGCCATGGCCTTGAGGTCGACATCGGTGCGGATACCCAGCCCCTGCAGCAGATACAGCACATCTTCCGTGGCTACGTTGCCGGCAGCACCGGGGGCATAGGGGCAGCCGCCCAGGCCGGCCACCGAGCTGTCAACGACGCTGACACCCTCTTCCAGCGCGGCATAGATGTTGGCGATGGCCTGCCCGTATGTGTCGTGAAAATGTACGGCAAGATGTTCTATCGGCACTCGGGTCGACACGGCGGTGAGCATGCTCCTGACCGACAGCGGTGTTCCGATGCCGATGGTGTCGCCCAGCGAGATTTCATAGCACCCCAGGTCATACAGCGCACCGGCCACTTTCGCCACGGCATCCGGGGCTATTCTTCCCTCATAGGGGCAGCCGACTACCGTGGAGACATAGCCACGGACACGAACCTTTTTGGCCTTTGCGGCCTCGATGACGGGCGCAAAGCGCTCCAGGCTCTCGTCGATGGAGCAATTGATGTTCTTGCGGCTGAAGGTCTCGGAGGCCGCAGCAAAAACGGCCACCTGATCGGCGCCGGCGGCAATGGCCTGCTCGAAACCCTGCATGTTAGGAGTCAGCGCAGAATAAATCACCCCGTCACGACGGTTGATCTGGCGCAGCACATCGCCGGAATCGGCCATCTGTGGTACCCATTTGGGTGAGACAAAGCTGCCAGCCTCGATATGCTGCAGCCCGGTTTCCGCCAAGCGCTCAATCAGGCGGACCTTGTCCACCACGGACAGTGGGTGAGTCTCATTCTGCAGGCCATCGCGTGGCCCCATTTCGACCAGAGTAACCTGCCTGGGCAACCTCATTCCACGGACTCCTCAGCCGGCACGAAGGCCAGCAATTCTGAACCGGAGGTGACCGTACCACCTACCTGGAACCAGATTTCTTCGACAGTGCCGTCCGCCGGCGCTCTGATGGTGTGCTCCATCTTCATGGCCTCCATCACCAGCAGTGCCTGGCCGGCTTTGACGTCCTGCCCCTTGTCTACAAGTATAGACACTACTGTGCCATTCATGGGCGCGGTCAGCGAATGTTCAACGTCCTTCCCGGTTCCGACATGCTCCTCGGCAGGCTGACAGACGCAGCGCCAGGGCCGCCCGTCAACAAACAGGGTCAGGTGCCTTGGGGTGTCACCCCTGGCTGACCAGCCATAGTGGTATTGTCGACCCTGCCAGGCCAGGGTAGCGCGGTCTTCCGTCAGCTCCAGAACCTGGGGCCAGGCCGGCATATCGGTACGCACGCAACGCACGACGTCGCCTTGGTGCTCGACTTCAACGGCGGCATAGGCCGGTCGGTTCAGGCGCCAGCCCGCCAACTGATCCCAGGGGTCAGCGGAAACCGCCTGCTTGCGCCGCAGCAACTCGACATGGAGTGCTGCCGCCAGGGCGGACATGTCGTTCACGTCCAGCGGCGCCGGGGCCAGCAACGCCTCATGGTGGCGTTCGATAAAACCGGTATCCAGCTCTGCCGCCCCGAACGCCGGATGGCCCGCCAGGCGGCGCAGAAACGGAATATTGGTCACCACGCCGTCTATCCGATAGTCCGCCAGTGCCCGGGTCATCAGGCGCAGCGCTTCGGTGCGGGTGCGACCGTGTACCACCAACTTGGCGATCATGGGGTCATAGTAGATGCTGACCTCATCGCCTTCGACAACACCGGTATCGATACGCACCCGGTCATTGGTCTGCGGCGTGCGCAGGCAGGTCAGCGTGCCGGTGGCCGGCAGGAAGTCGTGCTCGGGATCTTCGGCATAGATCCGGGCCTCTACTGCGTGGCCGGTCAATTCGATATCCACCTGCTTCAGTGGCAGCGCCTCACCGACAGCCACGCGCAACTGCCAGTCCACCAGATCCTGGCCGGTGATCATTTCCGTGACCGGATGCTCCACCTGCAGACGGGTATTCATCTCCATGAAGTAGAAGGAGCCGTCGCGATCGAGCAGGAATTCCACCGTACCGGCACCCACATAATTGATGGCCTGGGCTGCACGAACCGCAGCCTCTCCCATCGCCCGGCGCAGTTCCGGCGTCATGCCGGGTGCCGGAGCCTCTTCAATCACCTTTTGATGCCGCCGCTGTACCGAGCAGTCCCGCTCGGCGAGATAGACCGCATTGCCGTGCGTATCGGCAAATACCTGAATTTCCACGTGCCGTGGCTGAACCACGCACTTTTCGACCAGCAGGTCGCCATTGCCGAACGCATTTTCGCCCTCGCGACGCGCTGCCGCTGCCGCAGCGTCGAACTCGGCTGGGTCGTCAACCACGCGCATGCCCTTGCCGCCTCCACCATGCACGGCTTTCAGCATGACCGGATAGCCGATTTCGCTGGCCGTTTCACGCAGGTTCGCCATATCCTGATCCGCACCGTGATAGCCCGGCACCAGAGGCACACCGGCTTTCTCCATGATCCGTTTGGCGGCGCTTTTGGAACCCATCGCATCAATGGCCTCGGCGGGTGGCCCGATGAATACCAATCCGGCTTTGGCACAGGCCCGGGCAAAGTCGGGGTTTTCGGACAGAAAGCCATAGCCCGGGTGAATGGCCTGCGCACCGGTACGCACCGCCGCTTCGATCACGGCATCCGCGCGCAGGTAGGACTCCCTGGCCGGTGCCGGGCCGAGATGCACGGCTTCGTCGGCCAGGCGCACATGCTGAGCCTTGCTATCCGCATCCGAATAGACAGCAACTGTCGTCACGCCAAGGGCCCGGCAGGTGCGTATGATCCGGCAGGCTATTTCGCCGCGGTTGGCAATCAGAATCTTGCTGAACATGCATTTGCTCCGAAATTGTCGGCCTTGGTGCCTTTTGCAGCACTAGTGTCCTGTCATTTTTTCTTTTTCTGCAGGAAGGCGTTGAGCCCTGCCTGACCATCTTCCGACACCCGGATGGCGGCAATCCGCTCACTGGTTTCGTCAAGCAGTTCGTCATCGATGGCATGGTCGCTGATGGCCAGCAACAGGTCTTTGGCCTGCAGCACGGCCGAGTGGCGATTGGCCAGCACCTGGTCTGTCCAGTTGGCGGCAGCCGCCTTGAGCTGCACGGTCGGTACCAGTTTGTGTGCCAGGCCGATGTTGAGCGCCTGGGGTGCATCAATGACTTCGGCACTCAGGCAGTAGCGGCGCGCCTGGCGCTCACCGATTGCGCGAGTGACATAGGGCAGTATGGTGGCCGGGATCAACCCGATCTTGACCTCACTGAGACAGAAAAAGGCTTCATCACTGGCAATGACCATGTCACAGCAACTGGCCAGGCCGACCGCGCCACCAAAGGCAGCCCCCTGCACCAATACTACCGTGGGCTGCGGCATGTGATAGAGCGTATCCAGCAATTCGGCCAGTTGCCGCGCATCAGTCAAGTTGGCAGTGTAGTCATTGTCGATCATCCGCTGCATCCAGCCCAGATCTGCCCCAGCGCTGAAGTGATCACCGCTGCCTTCCAGCTGCACCACCTTGACTTCAGGCGTTTCTGCCGCCTCTTTGAGCTCGATCAACAGGGCTTCAACAAGCTCGTCATCAAAAGCGTTGCGCTTGTCAGGGCGATTGATGATGAGGTGCAGCACCCCGCGCTCGTCCAGTTCCTGTAACAGAAAATCGTCAGCCATGATTCACATCCTGAACACGCCAAAGCGTGTATCTGCAATGGGTTTGTTCAGACAGGCAGACAGGCTCAGCGCCAGTACCTCCCGTGTCTGTGCCGGGTCAATGATGCCATCATCCCACAGTCGGGCACTGGCGTAGTAGGGGTGTCCCTGTGTCTCGTACTGCTCGCGTATAGGCGTCTTGAAAGCCGATTCGTCCTCCTGACTCCAGGTTTCGCCGCGCGCTTCCAGCGCATCGCGGCGAACCTGCGCCATGACACCGGCAGCCTGCTCACCGCCCATGACGGAGATGCGCGCATTGGGCCACATCCAGAGAAAGTTCGGATCATAGGCGCGCCCGCACAGGCCATAGTTGCCCGCGCCGTAGCTGCCGCCGATGATCACGGTCAGTTTGGGCACTCGGGCACAGGCCACGGCCGTCACCAGCTTGGCGCCATGTTTGGCAATGCCCTCCGCCTCATATTGTCTTCCCACCATGAACCCGGTGATGTTCTGCAGAAAAATCAGCGGAATATGCCGCTGGGTGCACAGCTCGATGAAGTGCGCACCCTTGACCGCCGATTCGCTGAACAGCACGCCATTGTTGGCGATGATGCCCACCGGATGGCCGTGCAGACGGGCGAAACCGGTGACCAGCGTACTGCCATACAGCGGCTTGAATTCGTCGAAGGCCGAGTCATCCACGATACGGCCGATCACTTCGTGCACGTCATAGGATTTGCGCAGGTCCGTGCCGACGATGCCATAGAGTTCCTGCGGATCGTGCTTCGGCGGCAGAGGCTCGGCCTGATTGGGCAGGTCCGGCTTACTGTGGTTGAGGCGAGCCACGGCCCGCCGGGCCAGATGCAGGGCATGCAGGTCGTTTTCGGCATAATGATCGGCCACGCCGGAGACCTTGCAGTGCACATCGGCACCGCCTAGATCCTCGGCGGACACCACTTCAGCTGTGGCGGCTTTCACCAACGGCGGGCCGGCCAGGAAGATCGAGCCCTGATTGCGCACAATGATGGATTCATCGGCCATGGCCGGTACATAGGCGCCACCAGCAGTGCAGAGCCCCATCACCACGGCAATCTGCGGAATGCCCTCAGCCGACATGTTGGCCTGGTTGAAGAAGATGCGTCCGAAATGGTCCCGGTCCGGGAAGACGTCATCCTGCTGCGGCAAGTTGGCACCACCGGAGTCGACCAGGTAGATACAGGGTAATCGATTCTGCTGCGCAATGGCCTGGGCGCGCAGATGCTTTTTCACCGACAGCGGGAAGTAGGTGCCGCCTTTCACGGTGGCGTCATTGGCCACGATCATGCACTCGACACCTTCGACGCGGCCAATGCCCGCGATCACCCCGGCACAGGGCACGTCATCGTCATAGACGTTGTAGGCGGCGAACTGGCCAATCTCAAGAAACGGGGAGCCGTCATCCAGCAGGCGGCGCACACGCTCCCGAGGCAGCAGTTTGCCGCGCGATTCATGGCGTGCCTGCTTGTCGGCACCACCGCCCTGCTCGAACTGGTGCAGTCGGTCGTACAGGTCATCGACCAGGGCCTGCATGGCGTCCCGGTTTTTCTGGAACTCTTCGCTGTGCACGTTGACTGCTGTGGTCACTCTGGGCTCCTGTTGTTATTCATGTTCAAAGCCACCTTGGCTGAGGGGCCTCTCGGCCCCGAGCGCGGCCAAGGCACGCGCCTGCAATAGTGCCACCACTGTGGGCGCTGGCTTGCCTGCGCTTGAGTTTGTGGCCCCCTGAGCGTGGCTTACGCCACTGGCCTACAAATTAGGCACAGGCCCCTGTAGGCCAGCGACGTCAGTCGCGCTCGGCGGCGCAGCCGCCCAGAACGGGCACCTTCGGTGCCCCAGCGCGGCCAAGGCCAGCGCCTACAGTTGTGGCCGCCTCACGATTCGTTGAACAACTCCCGCCCGATCAGCATGCGCCGAATCTCGGAGGTGCCGGCGCCGATTTCGTACAGCTTGGCGTCGCGCAGCAGCCGCCCGGTCGGGTATTCATTGATGTAGCCATTGCCGCCAAGCAACTGAATGGCATCCAGCGCCATCTGCGTGGCCTTCTCTGCTGCATACAGGATAGCCCCTGCAGCGTCCTTGCGCGCGGTTTCGCCCCGATCGCAGGCCATCGCCACGGTATACACATAGGCGCGACAGGCATTCAGTGTGGTGTACATGTCGGCCAGCTTGCCCTGTACCAACTGGAATTCGCCGATGGACTGCCCGAATTGCTTGCGGTCGTGCACATAGGGCACCACCACATCCATGCAGGCCTGCATGATGCCCAAGGGGCCGCCGGCCAGCACGACACGCTCGTAGTCCAGGCCGCTCATCAGCACCTGCACGCCGCGACCTTCTTCACCCAGCAGGTTCTCTGCCGGTACTTTGCAGTTGTCGAACACCAGCTCACAGGTGTTGGAACCGCGCATACCCAGCTTGTCGAGCTTCTGCGCCTGGCTGAAACCGGCAAAGCCGCGCTCGATGATAAAGGCGGAAATGCCCTTCGAGCCGGCGGCCGGATCGGTTTTCGCGTAGACCACATAGGTTTCGGCATCAGGGCCGTTGGTGATCCACATCTTGTTACCGGTCAGCACATAGTGGTCACCCTTTTTCTCGGCGCGCAGCTTCATGCTGACCACATCGGAGCCTGCACCGGGTTCACTCATCGCCAGTGCGCCGACATGCTCGCCGGAAATCAGTCCGGGCAGATATTTGGCCTTCTGCTCTGCCGTGCCGTGGCGGCGAATCTGATTCACACAGAGGTTGGAGTGGGCTCCGTAAGACAGCGCCACCGACGCCGACGCCCGGCTGATTTCTTCCATCACCACCACATGCGCCAGATACCCCATGCCTGCACCGCCATCGGCTTCCGGCACGGTGATCCCGAGCACACCCAGATCGCCGAACTTGCGCCACAGATCCGCCGGGAATTCATTCTTCTCGTCGATCTCTGCAGCGCGCGGGGCAATCTCTTCCTGTGCAAACGCATTGATCTGGTCGCGCACCATGTCCACGGTGTCGTCCAGACCGAAATTCAGAGCCTTGTAGGGCGTTATCATTATGCTTTCCTCAGTTGTCCAGTTCCTGGCGCAGGCGTTGCTGCCCGGTATCGCTCATCGAGTTCCAGCAGCGCTCTTCGGCGTTGCGCAGTTCTTCCTGCACAATGCGCAGGTCCACCAGTTGCTGTTGCAGGGCCGCCTGTCGCTCGCGCACCTTGCGAATCATCACACTCAGTTGCCGGTCATTGTTGCCGTTGGATTCATCATAAAGCTCGAACAGCTCCCGTGTTTCTGCCAGCGAGAACCCCAGCCGCTTGCCGCGCAGAATCAGCTTCAGGCGCACCCGGTCCTTGCGTGCGTAGATGCGCTTCTGCCCGTCGCGCGCAGGCGCCAAAAGGCCTTCCGCCTCATAGAAGCGGATGCTGCGCGGCGTGATATCGAACTCCCGCGAGAGTTCGTTGATGGTCCAGGTCTGC
Source organism: Natronospirillum sp. (assembly GCF_022565775.1). Taxonomy (GTDB): domain Bacteria; phylum Pseudomonadota; class Gammaproteobacteria; order Pseudomonadales; family Natronospirillaceae; genus Natronospirillum. The sequence goes on along the minus strand of NZ_JAIUMC010000020.1, from coordinate 28,054 downwards.
TGGCGTTGGTCTGGCATCACGGTCATGGTGCTCTGGCTTTACAGGTCACTGATTTCAGGACAAAGCCTAACCCAGGTTTACGTTTGCGTAAACGTCAACTTATGCTAATTTCGGTCGCAACAGAAATCACAACTGTCAGCTCTGGTGAACAGAGTCTGACATGGCATGGAGCTCTACCATGAACTTCGAACTGTCCGAAGACCAGCGTGCCTTTGTCGAGTCGGCACGCCAGTTCAGCGAACGGGAGCTGGCGCCGCATGCGGCCCGCTGGGATGCCGAGGCAGAATTCCCGGTCGACGTCATCCGCAAGGCCGCCGACATGGGCTTCTGCGGCCTCTATGTGCCCACCGATCAGGGTGGTCTTGGCCTGTCGCGGCTGGACTCCAGCCTGGTGTTCGAGCAACTGGCCATGGGCTGTACCTCCACCACCGCCTACCTGACCGTGCAGAACATGGTGACCTGGATGATCGCCTCCTTTGCCAGCAAGTCAGTGGCCGACGACTGGGTGCCGCGCATGGTGGCCGGTGAAACCCTGGGCGCCTATTGCCTGACCGAGCCGGGCTCGGGGTCGGATGCCGGTTCACTGAAAACCCGGGCCGAGCGCTCGGGTGACGACTATGTGCTGAACGGTACCAAGATGTTCATTTCCGGTGCCAGCGCGGCCGGCGTTTTTGTGGTGATGGCGCGTACCGGCAGTGAAGGCCCGTCCGGTATATCCGCCTTTGTTGTGCCGGCCGATGCCAGCGGCATCAGCGTAGGTAAACCGGAAGAAAAAATGGGTTGGAAAAGTCAGCCCACCTGTTCAGTATCCTTCGACAATGTACGTATTCCGGCGCACAGCCGACTGGGTGAAGAAGGCGAAGGATTCCGCTTTGCCATGCGCGGCCTGGATGGCGGGCGCATCAATATAGCCACCTGCTCACTCGGTACCGCCCAGCAGGCGTTGAACGAGGCCAGAGACTACGTGCTGGAGCGCCAGCAGTTTGGCAAGCCGATCAGCCAGTTCCAGGGGCTGCAGTTCAAACTGGCCGACATGGCGACGGAGCTGGTGGCGGCCCGGCAACTGGTGCGACTCGCTGCTGCCAAGCTGGACAATGGCGACCCGGAGGCCACCGCCTATTGTGCGATGGCCAAGCGCTTTGCCACCGATGTCGGTTACCGGGTGTGCGATGAGGCACTGCAATTATTCGGTGGTTATGGCTACATTAGAGAGTATCCGGCCGAACGCCATCTGCGGGATGCCCGAGTGCACCGGATACTGGAAGGCACCAATGAGATCATGCGGGTTATAGTCGCCCGCCGGTTGCTGGCAGAGAACGCCGGCGAGCTGCTGTAGATCCTGTGCCGGCGAACCGACAACACGGAGAGCGCACATGAGTGACGACAAGAATCAGGATCAGCCGCTGCGTCTGGAACGGGACGGCGCAGTCGGCATCATTGTCCTGGACAACCCGCCTGCCAACACCTGGACGCTGGACAGCCTGCAGCGGTTCAGGCACCTGCTGGACGAACTGAATGACGATGACGACATTCGTGCTCTGGTCATTACCAGCGCCAGCGACAAGTTCTTCTCGGCCGGTGCCGACCTGAACCAGTTTGCCGATGGCGATACGACCCACGCCACCCAGGCAGCGCGGGCGTTTGGCTCGGCGTTTGAAGCATTGAGCACCTTCGAGGGGCTGACCGTGGCAGCCATCAATGGCTGGGCCATGGGCGGCGGTCTTGAAGTCGCTCTGGCCTGCGATCTCAGAGTGGCCGCGCAAGGCGCAAAGATGGCACTGCCCGAGGCTCGCGTCGGGCTGCTGCCGTGCGCAGGAGGTACCCAGAACCTGACCCGACTGGTGGGTGAAGGTTGGGCCAAACGGATCATCCTGTGCGGAGAACGAGTCGATGCCGAGCAGGCGCTGCGCATCGGCCTGGTGGAAGAGGTCGTGGCCGACGGTGAGGCCCACCAGAAAGCCCTGGAACTGGCGCAGATGTCCTGCCGCCAGAGCCCGGGCTCGGTCGCTGCCTGCAAGACACTGATACAGCATACGCGCTCCGGTGACCACAACTCGGCCCTGATGCGCGAGCGCGACCTGTTCGTCGACCTGTTTCGCACCGAAGACCAGCGCGAAGGCGTCAATGCCTTCCTGGAGAAACGCGAACCGCACTGGAAAAATCGCTGACCGCGGAGGCCTATCATGGCAGACGACAAGACAGACGCCCCTGTACTCCTGCAGGAAATACCGCTTGGCCCCTCCGGACAGCTCCGCCTGGGTCGCGCTTCCCTGAATCGGCCCAAGTCGCTCAATGCGCTGGGTCGGGACATGATCGGCATACTGCTGGAGCAGTTGTCCGAATGGGCGGACGACCCCAACATTGTCGCTGTCTGGCTGGATGGAGAGGGCGGCAAGGCCTTCTGTGCCGGCGGTGATGTGGTTCAGGTCTATCTGGCCATGGCCTCGGACGACGAAGACACCGAGGCCGCAGCAATCGACTACTTCAGCCACGAATACCGCCTTGATCACTTGATTCATGTCTTCCCCAAGCCGCTGATCTGCTGGGGTGACGGTATCGTCATGGGCGGCGGCCTGGGCCTGATGGCGGGCGCCAGCACCCGTATCGTGACCGAGACAACGCGCATCGCCATGCCGGAAATCACCATCGGCCTGTTCCCGGATGTAGCCGGCAGTTGGCTGCTCAACCGCATGCCCGGCCACACCGGTCGTTTTATCGGGCTGACCGGCGCCCACCTGAACGCCAGTGATGCTTTGTTCGCCGGGCTGGCTGACCGCTTCATTCCACATGACGATCAGGAGCGCGTTCTGCAGGCCCTGCGCGACGAGCACTGGTCAGGCGGGCCGCATGAGGATCAGGCGCGACTGGATCGACTGCTGCGCCGTTTCAGCCATCTGGCCAATGACAAGGTACATCGGCACCTGCCAGAAAGCCCGCTGCGCCAGCACTACGATCGCATCAATGAACTGGTGGACCACCCGACACTGGTCGAGACGGTGCACGCCATCACCGGTCTGACCGACAAGGACCCCTGGCTGCAGAAGGCCGCGAAGACACTGCAGCACGGCAGCCCGACGGCAGCCCACGTCATCAACGAGCAGCTCGCCAGAGCCCGCCACTGGTCACTGGCCGAATGCTTCCGTCAGGAACTGGTGCTGGCCATCAACTGCTGTCTGCTGGGCGAATTCCAGGAAGGGGTGCGTGCCCTGCTGATCGACAAGGACCGCCAGCCCCACTGGCGCTATCCGGATGTCGAATCCGTCGAGATGCAGTTTGTGGACGCCCACTTTGAACAACGCTGGGCCGAAAACCCATTGGCAGACCTCGGAACCTACTGAAGGACCTTTGAAACCATGCAGATCAACAAGTCAGTCATTGTCATCACCGGCGGTGCCCGGGGTCTCGGACGAGCCATGGCGCTGCGCCTGGCCGGCCAGGGCGCCCGCCTCGCCCTGGTCGACCTGGACCAGGACGGCCTTGACGATACAGCGGTAGCCTGCCGGGCGGCAGGCGGCAGAGCAGAGACCTATCACCTGGACATCACTGACGAACCGGCCGTGGAAGCCTGCTTTGCCCTGATTCGCGAAGACTTCGGGCGCATCGACGGGCTGATCAACAATGCCGGCGTGCTGATGGACGGACTGCTGATCAAGGTAAAAGACGGCAAGCTGGAGAAGAAGATGTCGGCCGAGCAGTTCCGCAAGCTGATCGACATCAACCTGACCGGCACCTTCCTCTGCGGCCGAGAAGCCGCCGCCATCATGGCGCAGGACGGTCATGGCGGGGTCATCATCAATATGGCTTCGGTCTCGCGGGCCGGTAACATGGGCCAAAGCAACTACAGTGCCGCCAAGGCCGGCGTGTCGGCCATGACCGTCACCTGGGCGAAAGAACTGGCACGCTACAAGATCCGTGTCGCCGCTATTGCCCCCGGCGCCATCGCCACCGACATGACCGCCCAGATGAAACCCGAAGCCCTGCAGCGCATGGAACAGATGGCGATGCTCGGCCGCCTGGGTGAACAGAAAGAAATCGCCCACAGCGCCCAGTACATCTTCGAGAACGACTTCTTCACCGGCCGGGTGCTGGAGGTGGATGGCGGGACGCGGATCTAGAGCCTGAACCGCCCTACCAGGCCAGTCAGCTTGCCGGAGGCTCGCTGCAGCCCTCCGCTGGCCTCGACATTGGCTTCAGCGGCGCGCTGCGCCTCTTCCGAGTGATGCTCGACACGGGCAATGCCGGTGTTGATGACCTCGATCTGCTCTTGTTGCCCATGGGTGTACTGCACGAGTTGGGTGTTCAGCTCGTTGATTTTTTCCACCTGCTCGACGATGACACCCAGTGCCCGGGCGACGTCCTCGGTCGCCTCGACATTACTGTCGAGCTGTTTAAGGCTGACATCAATAGCCTCGGTGCCATGGTCGGCCCCCTGCTTGAGTGACTGGGTCAGCGTTTCAATTTCCACCGTTGCTTCGCCCGTGCGCTGAGCCAGTTGGCGCACCTCGTCGGCCACCACGGCAAAGCCGCGACCGGATTCACCGGCCCGGGCTGCCTCGATTGCTGCATTCAGGGCCAGCAGATTGGTTTGCTCCGAAATCGCCCTGATTCCACCGAGCACCGAATCTATCTTGTCGCTGTCCTCCTTGAACCGGTTCATCGCCGCGTTGACTTCGGCCATGCGGCTGCTCAGGGCGTCTACCTCTGATCTGGCCTGGTCGACCCCTTTGCGGCTGTCACTGATGGACTGGTTGACCGAACTGGTCTGCTGGCGGACCTGCTCGCCCGCCTCCGCCACCGAGTGCACCGTACTATTCAGCTCCTGAGTGGCCGAGGCAATTTCCGCTTCACTGCGTCGCTGTGCATCCACCGCGGACTGGGTGACCACGGTTGTCTCGTGCATGGCCTTGATGCTGTCGGAGATGGTCTGACCGGCATCGGACATATCCTGCACATTGTCTCGCAGAGAACCGATCAGCCCATTGACCTGCTGAATCACTTCTTTCAACTCGCCAACGGCACCGGGAGATTCGATCTCCCGACTCAGGTCATCATGGGTAACCCGATTCACGCCGGCCACGAAATCGGACATGGGTTTGACAATAAACCGCCTCAGACCGAGGCTGGCGAGCAAGCCGATAATCACTGCAATGGCGCACAATGCCATCAGAATCAGGGGCAACTGACGGGCCTGCGCCTGGCGCTGAGCCGCGGCGACTTCCACCTCGGTGAGACGATCGGCCTGGTCTACCGACAGGATCGTGCGCATCGAGTCGATGGTTTCCTGCACCCGAGCCTCCACCGCCGGAATGGCACCCAATTGCTCACTCAGGGCGCTGGCAGTCGCAGACAAATCATCCACCAGTGAGCGTGATATGTCATTGTTCTGGCTGACTCTCGACAGTGTGTTGGCGATGACCTCCTGCGCCTCCGCGTTGGTTTCACGCTGCTCTTCCAGTCTCTCGCCGGTTTCCGCTGCCAGCTGATTGGCCTGCGTTGCTGTATCATTGGCCAGCGCCAGACTGCCCTCCTGAATGCGCGCAGCCAGTGCAGCCACGGCTTCCGCTGTGGTGATCAGCTGCGGCAGCAGCTCTGCTCTCTCCTCTTCGTCGGTGCTGCCGGTAAAGGTGCCCAGATCGCGCCGGAAGCCTCGCAGGTCGCGGCGCAGCTCAATCAGCACCTGGCGGGTGTCATCGGTCTGGTCGACGTTGAACATGGCACTGGTCATGCTGGCCAGGCCGCGGGTCACGTCCTGAATAGTGTCGCCAAAGGTCGTTTCGTCCACCTCGAACCCGCCGGCGATACGATACAGATCCAGCAACACGGTCTGAGAGCTGGCAGAAATGGTCTGCGATAGGGTGATCATTTCAAACAGCGGCCCGGACACCAGCGCCAGGTCATCGGCAATGCTGGCCGTGCTTTCGCTGATATTTCTGAGGCTGGTGCTCTGGCCTTCCGCTACCTGCTCGAGGTTTTGCAAATCCGAGTCGATTTCCAGCGCAGCTTCCGTAGTGGAGACCATCTGCTGCTCGAGCCCCTGCAGGCGCAGCAATGACTCCTGAGCCACAGAGAGTGACGCCAACTCGGCTTCCAGCTCACCGAGCGAGCCCAGTGACTGCTCCAGACTGTCGGATACCTCTTCGGTCTCTCCCATCAGGTGGGACAGGCTCGCGCTGAGTTGCTGCACACTGAAGATTGAATAGGCACCGATCAATAGCAGGCAGGCAATCAACAGGCCGAAGAGAGCGTAAATAAGCCCTGAAATAGAGAGAAGCTGACGCATGGTACTACCCCGCCATTCGGTCAATCACTCTCCCTTGTAGCGACCGCGTTAATCAAAGCTGTAGTAAAAACTTTAGGACAATCTGCCTGAAAAGCAACTTCGGAGGGCGACTTAAGTTGCTTTTCAGAAACTCGAGTCCTCGATCAATTGTCTGTGCTCTTCAACTTGATTCGCAAACAGGGAGTTCAGGTCTTCACCACTCTTGAACACAACGGGCATTCTGATGCGCTCTTCCGTCACCTCAATAAAGCGGGGGTCGCGTGTGGCAGCCTCCAGCGCTTCCGACAGCACCCGCACCTGTTCATCCGGCGTCTCTGCAGGAACAACAACCACACGAACCGCGTGCATGCTGAAATCATAGCCCAGCTCACGCAAGGTCGGCGCATCCGGGTAGTAGACCAACCGCTCATCGGCCAAACTGACCAGCACGATCATGTCGCCCGAATCGGTATAAGCACTGTGTGTGCCGCCACTGGTGGCTATGTCAGCATCGCCCGACAACACGAGAGGCGCCATCTCGGAGCCGCCGGCAGCAGGCAGGATGCGCAGGTCCAAGCCTTCACGTTCGGCAATTCGCCTGATGATGAAACGATCCTGAGAGAAGGGAGTCACATAGACCAGTTCTGGGTTGTCTTCGGAATAGTCCATCAGTTCGTACCAGGTCTCGAACGGCTTGTCCGGTCCGGTAACAATCGCTGGCTGATCCAGCGTAACCCCTGCTACGAAGCGAAAACTGTTCAACTCGTAAGAGGCTGGTGCGATCAGCGGTGCAATGGTAAATGCCAGCGAGGAACCGTATTGAAAGACGTACCCCTGATCGGCACTGCCGGCCAGCATTGCAGCAGCCACACCACCACCGGCGCCCGGCTGATAAACGATATCGACCGGCTGTCCCAACTGCTCTGACAGTATTTCGACCAGCACGCGACCCTGTACATCCGTACTGCCACCCGGACCATACCCGATCAGCATCGTCAGAGGTCTCGATGGAAAGCTGTGATCTGACAGTGCAGGCACCCCAGTGAACCAGAAAAAAGGCAGCAGTATGACGGGCCAGTAGAATCTTTTTGTTTTCATCGATGCTGCCTCACCGCTCTGCGGATCATTCGTTGCGCAATTTTCAGAATAGGCAGGCGATGAATATATTCTACAAGGTTGTTGCAAGAAATGCCTGATCGGACAGTGCCAACCAGGCCCATAAGAAAAAATTTTGCTCCCCGGAGAAAAACTTGCCAACCTCCCCTTGCTCCGGGATGCAGGCATATCCCGGCAAGCACTCTCGAAGCATGTTCGGAAAAAGTTCTGCCCTGAACTAGAGTTACCTAATGAAATGGTGGTACTTTTTCGCGTCGGGGCTCGCGCCAGACGTTGGAACGTACCCTAAATGCTAACACTGGGGGACACTCACCATGAGAGTAACGCTCGCGATAGACGCGGCAGCAGATTTGCCCAGGCAAGTGATCGATGACTATGGCATTCATGTGTTAACGGTTCAAGTCACTGCGGACGGCCATGACATCGAAGATACTCGGCAGCCTGAGCGTACTCTGGAAGCCTACAGGGATCATCTGATCGACAAATTCGTGTACGTGGGCCACCAGCGACGCCGCCGACGGTTTACTCTGGCACCACCAGATACAGAGGCCCTGGAAGAAGCCCTCTGGGCAAAAGCCCTGCCCGGGACAGATTATCTGATGGTACTTTGTGGCAGTCACACCCTGTCACATCATTTCCATACATTGAAGCCCATCATTCAGCGCTTGCAGGATCGACTCTCCCTGGCTGACAGCCAGACTCGAATTCGCCTGCTGGACACCCAGACGCTGTTTGCCGGCCAGGGTTTGGTGGCTGCCCAGGCGCTGGCGTTCATCAAGCGAGGCAAGGAACATAGTGAGTTACGGCGCAACATCAATCATACAGCCGAACTAACCCATACTTTTATGGTGCCTACCGATCTGACGTATCTTAATGAACGGCAAGCAGCATTCGACCACCCCCCATTGCGGTGGACCTCAGGATCGCTCGGCTTTCCGCCCAAAGAAACACCGATCATTTGCTCCTTCCGCAATAAAATGTTCACCGTTGACCGTCAACCGACGTTTGATCAGGCCGTCACGGCGGTTTTCAATCAGACCGTCCGAATACTGCAAAGAGGAGCCGAATCGCCGTACGTGAGTTTGAGTTACGCCGGCGACTTGCTGGATCTGGAACGCTTCACCGGCGTGCAGGACCTGCGAAAGCTGCATCAGGAGCGTAAAATTGTACTGCTGATCAGTACCATGGGCCTGGCCGGTGCCACCTGCCTCGGCCCCGGATCGGTAAGCCTGGCAGTTGCCAGCATCGACCACGAATGGTCCACAGCGGCCTGATATCAGGACGTCAGGTCCATATGGATTTTACACCACACAAGGCGACGGCCGGAGGGTAATCCCCCCATTCTTAACCGGGGTGATAAGTAGAGTCGGTCAAGCAGCAGGTGCTGGGTGTTCAGCGTGGTGCTGCCAAGTAGCTGGTGTCTGGCGCTGTTGGGCAGGGCCAACTGGCTGAAATCAACGACTCTGACCCCTTTGATTAAATCAACGACTCTGACCCCTTTGATTGCTGACCCCTTTGATTTCCCTTTGATTCGCAGACCTTTACGGACTTGCTTGAACTGCTCAAAACCTCGGTCCGAGGTTGAAGTAGACTTCGCCTATCTCCTCTCGCTCGGGGTTGTGGGCGTAGCCCACTGCGGCCTCCAGCGGCAGCAGCCAGAAGGTGGTGAAGTGCAGCTCGAGCTCGGCGCCTATGTTGTAGCGCGCCTGCTGGTCCAGGTCCCAGGCACCGGCGGCATAGGGTGTCAGCCAGAGGGTATTGATGCCAAGACCCCAGGATCCCAGGGTGCGATCGGGCTCGGCCAGCAGCCACTGAGTTTGCGGTCTGGCCCACAGCAGTTCCGGGCTGTCGAGCGGTTCGGGCAGAGCGCGCAAGGTCACCGTAGAGCCGATGGGGCGGGAAAATACGCTATAGGCATCGCTGCGGCCGGCAGAGAAGGGTCGGTTGTTGTCATCGGTCCAGAGCAGCCGGGTATGGGCCTGCACCGAGTGCTGCCCCCATAGAGCCTGGCGCGCCTGTCCGGTGAGGCGCAGCCGGTTGCTGTCGGCATAGCTGAAGGCACGCTCGTAGTCCAGCGCCAGACTGCCGGACCGGTTGGGATAGTAGCGCTCGGCACTTCGCTGGCTGAAACCGTACCCGACCCCGGTGCCGGCCCAGCGGCGGCGCAGTCCAGAATTGTCTGAGCCAGCATGACGCTGATCGGTTACCCACTCGGCATGCGCGCCGAACGCCCCTCTGTGACTCTGCCAGAGCGTGCGGTCCCAGCCCGCGCGGTAGCCGGAATACAGGTCTCCGGATTGCCGCGCCTGGCCAACGCCCAGCGACCAGTCATTGTAGAACCGATAATCCAGCGTGCCGGCAATATCGCCGGTAAAGACCCCTAGCGTGGCGGTCAACATGACCTGATGCCGGTCCGTCGGCTCTCGCCAATCGCCGGCCAGGCCAAACCCCAGTTCTCCGTCCCAGTAGGGAAACGGTGCAAACAGGCCCGGGCTCATGTATTCAATCGCATAGTAGGGATGCAGGCCCGGTTCGCGGGGCTCTCGCTCAGCGTCGGCTTCCTCCGCCGTGTCCGTTTCGGGGTCGTCCTCTTCCTCAATTGGTGGACCCAGTATCAGGCCAGCAGGCATCACCCAGTCCGCAGTCACCGGTGGCTGAGGCATCATTGAATCGGGAGTGTCGGGTAACGGCGCCACACGCATCAGGTCATAGTTCAGACCGCCCTCGGTCAGGTAAACCACCTGACCTTCTCTCAACCTGGGTTGATGCACATTGCCGGCCACGCGGGTCAGCCGCTGCCGTTCACCCTGCCCCGGCTGCCAGGCATGGGCTTGCAGCAGCCGCACCCCGGCCGGGCTGATTTCGGGGACACTGAACACCAGAGTATCCTGATCGGCCCAGTGGGCGCCTTCGGGCAATTCGGCATCGCGGGTCAGCGGCTGCAGGGACAGGGTGTCGAGTGTCAGCTCATAGAGATCGAAGTTGCCCTGCACTTCAGGTTTCATTGTCAGCAGCAGGCGCTCTCCGTCCGGATGCCAGGTCAACGCCTTGATCTGGACGCCGAAGTCTCCCTGCAGCAAGGTACTGGAATACTCCCCGGCGGCATCACGCAGGACCAGTTGGGACCCCGTCAGTGTCTGCTCCCAGGTGGCCAGTTGCTCACTGGGGCCATGCCAGGCCAGCCGGGCGACCCGGCTGCAGCGGGCTATGCGCTCGGGGCCACCTTCTTCAAGCGACAATCGATACAGACTGTAGCGCGGTTCGCCACTGCATCGTTCCAACTGGTTGAACCAGAGTACGCCCTGGTCTGCCGAGGCGGTGATCTGTTCCGGCTGATAGCCTCGATGCCGGCGGGTTTCTCCATCCGGGGATTGAATAACCAGGGCCGGGCGGCGCAGCCCGTCATCCTGCCGATAAACCCGCCAGCCCTGCTCGTGCCAGACGGCTCTGGCATGACGGAAACGCGACAGGCCGGCCAGTTGCTCGGTGGGTGTCTGCAGATCATCGTCGGCCAGATGGGTCTCCAGACGCGCCTGCTCGAACACCAGGAACTCCGCCCAGCTTTCGGCCAGGGATTCGTCAAACGCAGCCCGCCAGGCAATATCCATGTACAGCGGGCTGATCAGATCAGCCCAGAAGCCGTGCCGGCCGGTACGGTTTTCCACCCAGTCCCGGACCACGTCGTCACCGAAGCGCTCGGACAGGTGGGTAAAGAAGTAGGCACCATACAGGTAGCCCATCAGCACGCTCTCGTGGCGTCCTGTTTCAAACACCTGGGTATAGTTGCGAAATCCCTGCTGGTATTCCTGCAGCCAGAGCCCTTCGAACAGCGGATGCTGGCGAAACGCGCGGCCAGTCAGCAGTTCCCGGTCGGACTCGAACCACTGGGCATAGCCTTCATGGAAGGCCAAAGGCACGAAGGTGTTGTTGCCCGCCACATAGCCGAAACGATAGAACTCGGGCTCGGACGTCTTGCGACTGGTCAGGATGTGCGCCAGTTCGTGGCGCAGCACCAGTGTCACGGCATCACCGTCGTTGAGCAGTTCACCGGTCAGGTGGGAGGAGGGGCTGATGGTCACCATGGGTTTGCTGGCGATGGTGGCTGTGGCGTTGTACGAGTCGCCATAGCTGCTGTCGATCAGGAGGTCGACCCGCGGCGCCACAATCATGTCCAGCTGGTTGAGCAGTTGTTCGTATTCCGCATCAGCCACCGAAGCCAGATGGCGCGCCAGTGGCCGATGGACGTCCTGGTGGATGATGTTGAAGTATTGCGTCTGGATAACACTGAAGGACTGGGCCTGCGCCGTCACAGCCGGCAGCCAGAGTGCCAGTACCGCCAGCGCGTAAAGTGATGTCCTGCAGTGTTGCATCCAGCGCATACCGGCTTGCTTCCTTAAAGTGTCATGGTTCCGGGGTCAGAGCCAGTTGCGCAGCACCTGCATGGGTGGTGTGTGAATGACCTTGCGCGTGGACAGCACACCTACGGTGCCGATCAGCACACCACCGACCACCGGAGCAACCAGCCAGAGCATAGGATGCCAGCGTGTTTCCATATTGAACAGACTGCCCTGCAAATAGAACAGAATGCCCTCAGTGCCAAGCGCCCCCAGCAAGCCAGACAGCGCGCCGAGCGCACCGAATTCTATCCACAGAGTGCCCCGCAGCAGTCCGGCCGGCGCCCCCATGGTGCGCAGCAGGGCGCTTTCCCTGAACCTGACGTCCAGACTGGACTGGATGCCTGCAATGAGCACCAGCATGCCGGAAGCCAGTACCAGTATCAGAATGAACTCGATGGCAATGGTCACATTGCGGATGATGTCCTGAACCTGCTCGATCAGGGTATCCACCTCCAGCACGGCCAGGGTTGGAATGGACCGCACAAGTTCATTCAGCGCCGGTTTGTCTTCAGGCGACAGGTAAAAGCTGACCAAATAGAAGGCACCCGCACCGGCCTCCAGCGGCTGATTGAAGATCATGTAGAAGTTGGGGTTGAACGACTCCCAGTTCAGCGAGCGCAGGCTGGTGACTTCCGCACTCACATCCAGCCCACCCACGCTGTAGTGCAGCGTATCGCCGATATCGATACCGATATTGCGCGCAAACTCCTCCTCGACCGAGACTTTCAGATCACCTTCGCCGTAGTCATCCCACCAGCCTCCGGCCACCACCCGATTATCCGACCCCAGATCCGGCGACCAGGTCATGTTCAGTTCGCGGCGGTAATTGTTGCGATCAGGCAGATCCCTGCTGAGATCATCCACAGTCTGGTCGTTCACCAGCGTCATGCGCCCTCGGGTCACCGGGTAGGCGGGTGACCGATTGCTGGCATAGTCATCCATCCAGGCATTGAGATTGTCCAGGTCGTCTTCAAACACGTTGTATACGAAGTGATTGGGTGAGTCTTCGGGCAGTTGTTGCTGCCATTCGGCCAGCAAAGTAGTCCGGATCATGGTCAGGGTAAACAGCAGCATCAAGGCAATGGCGAAAATGACCACCTGCAGCCCATTCTGCTGACTGCGCCTCTGCAGACTCGACAGGCCCAGCCGCCAGGTGCGGCCCAGTTCACTGCCATAGCGGCGCAGCAGCCAGAGCAGTACCCGGGCAAACAGACCGGCACCCCAAATACAGACCAGTCCGCCGCCGACCATCACCAGAGTGAGCTGCCAGTCGCCGCTGTACAACAGCACAATCAGCATGATGCCCAGTGCGCCCCAGGCCTGCCACAGCAGCTTGGGCCGCTGGAATACCTCACTGCGGATGACTTTCACCGGTGGTACATCACGCAGCCGATAGAAAGGTGGCCAGGCAAAGCCCATCAGCGCCACAAAGCCGGTGATAGCGCCCATGCCATAAGAGCGCCAGTCATGCATGGCGAGGTTGGAGGGCAGCAGATCGCCCAGCAGGAAGATGATCGCCTGATGGGTAATTTCACCCAGCAGCAGTCCAAGAACGATACCGGCCACGGCCAGCAGTGACAGCCCGAGCCCGTACATGCGCAGAATCTGGTTTGGCGTATAGCCGACGGTTTTCATCAGCGCCACGCCGTCAACATGGCGGGCCGAATAGCGTTGCGCCGACATGGCCAGCGCCACCCCGGCCAGGATTACGGCCAATGAGCCGGACAGGAGCAGGAAGCTTTCGGCACGATCGAGGGCTTCACCGACACTTTCATTGGCACGGCGGGCACTGCGCCATTGAAAATGGGGTTCTCTTTCACTGCGAATGGCATTGCGCAACTCGGTATGAGCCAGATCAGGGCCTGCCAGCAACCAGCGATAGGTGACTCGACTACCCGGTTGAATCGCCTGGGTGGCATCGAGGTCGGCCATATTGATCATGGCGCGCGGCTCGACATTGAACAGACTCGCTGTTTGGTCCGGTTCAGAGATCAGAGCCTTGCTCACTCGCAGATCAGTGGCGCCGATACCGACCATGTCTCCGACCTCGACCTCGAGCAATGGAAACAGCCGGGAGGCCAGCCAGATTTCGCCAGGTGGCGGGCCACTCTGCACCGACTCCGGCTCTCCGAACGGTGCATCAGCAACCTGCAGACTGCCCTTCAGCGGGTAGGTGTCCGTAACGGCCCGCACGGAGCCCAGGCGGTTCGCGGTGTCGCCAAACAACATCGACGAAAAACTGACCACCCGAGCCTGCTCCAGACCCAGTTCGTCCGCGATGGCAAACCAGGAGGGGTTCATCTCGCGCGATCCCTGCAGGGCATAATCCGCCGCCAGCAGAGAGCCCGCCTCGGTCAGAATGGTACTGCGGATGCGTTCGGCAAAAATGCTGATACTGGTGACCACGGTAACCGCCAGCACCAGGGATACCAGCAACAGGGTCAGTTCTCCGGCGCGAAAGTCGCGCCAGAACATGCGCCAGGTCAGACTCATTTGGGTGCCCTGTCCGAATACAGTGACCCGGCCTCCATGACACAGGTTCGGGCACAGTGGGAAGCCAGTTGGTGATCATGTGTGACCAGTACCAGCGTGGTCTGATACTCGCGGTTGAGCTGAAAGAGCAGCTCCTCGATATTGCGACCGGTATCGGTATCGAGGTTGCCCGTGGGTTCATCGGCAAAAAGGATCGGTGGCCGAGAGGCAAAGGCACGTGCTATCGCGACCCGCTGCTGCTCACCCCCGGACAGCTGCCGCGGGTAATGCGTGGCCCGATCGCTGAGACCCACCTGGTCCAGCAGTGCCATGGCGGTTTCACGGTCGGAGGTGTCGCGCCGCAACTCGAGAGGCAGCATGACATTCTCCAGGGCGCTGAGCGCGGGCAACAACTGGAAATTCTGGAATACGAAGCCCACATACTGACCGCGCAGGCGCGCACGCTCTTCTTCACTCATCTTGGTCAGATCATTGCCGGCCAGCAATACGCGCCCTGAGGTGGGCGTATCGAGCCCGGCCAGCATACCCAGCAGCGTAGTTTTACCGGAACCTGACGCACCCACGATGGCGACACTTTCCCCGAGCTTGATTTCAAGATCGATCCCTTTCAGGATATCAAGGGTTCCACTCTGGGTGGGCACGCGCTGCCAAAGTGCTTCCGCCTTTATCATGGATTCGGCCTGAAGAGTCTGATCTGACGCATTGGGAGCTGTTTGAGTCATGGTGTCTGAGCTTATCCGTTCGTTGAAACCTGGTGTTTTTGTGCTGGTCTGTCTGCTGGCAGCCCCGGCGCAAGCTGCTACGGTGCTCGTAATGGGCGACAGCCTTAGCACTGCGTACGGTCTCAGCGATCCGGATCAGGGCTGGGTCAGCCTGCTGGAAGAGCGCCTCTCTGAAAACCGGCATAGTGTCATCAATGCCAGCATCAGCGGCGAAACTACCAGAGGGGGCCAACAGCGCCTACCCGGTTTACTGGACCGTTACCAGCCCGACTATGTCATTCTTGAACTGGGCGGCAATGACGGCCTGCAGGGCCAGAATATCCCGGATATCCGCAGTCGCCTGCAGGACATGATCGACCAGTCTCAAGACGCCGGAGCCGATGTCATTCTGCTGGGGATACGCATCCCTCCCAATTATGGGCCACGTTACACCGAACCTTTTTTCAACATGTTCGGCGAGCTGGCCGAATCCAACCAACTGGATTATTTTTTGCCGTTCATGCTGGACAGCGTAGCAGAGAATCCGGATCTCATGCAGGGAGACGGCATTCACCCGCGCGCCGAAGCACAACCGAGAATTCTGGACAACGTCTGGTCGATCCTGCCCGGGGAACTGAAGAACTGATGGCACAGCACCAGATCACCTTTCTGGATCAGGGGACCATCCCCGAGTCCATCCGCTGGCCTGATCCCGAATTTCCGCATACCTGGTCAGGCTGGGAAAACACGGCGCTCGAAGACCGTATTTCGCGCCTGGAGGAGACCACTATTGCCGTGGTGAACAAGGTAGTTCTGGATCGGGAGGTGCTGGCCGCCAGCCCCAGACTGCAACTGGTGCAGGTGGTGGCAACCGGCGTCAACAATGTCGATCTGGAGGCCTGTCGTGATCTGGGTATCCATGTTTGCAATGTCCAAGGCTATGCGGGCAATGCAGTGCCCGAATGGATCGTCGCGCACCTGCTCGGGCTGGCGTGGCAGCAGACACACTATCGCCGGGCGCAGGACCGCGGCGACTGGGCCGACGCTGAGCACTTTGCCCTGCGCTCCGCGTCCGTGCGGGAAATCCGCACCATGCGCATCGGTATTCTGGGTCGCGGCACCATCGGCCAGGGGACTGCAGATCGGCTGCGCGGCTTCGGCAGTGAAGTCCTGTTTCTGGATCGCCCTGGCGCTGAAACCGTGCGGCCGGGTTATGCCGATTTTGACACCGAATTGAGCCAACTGGACGCCCTGATTCTGTGTTGCCCGCTGACCGAAGACAATACCGAAATGGTCAACGCCGATCTGCTCGGGCGCATGAAACCGGGCGCCCTGCTGCTCAACGCTTCACGAGGCGGGCTGGTCAACGAGCAGGATCTGGTCAACGCCCTGCGCTCCGGATATCTGGGCGGCGCGGCGCTGGATGTGGTCAGCCAGGAGCCTATCCGGCGCGACAATCCACTGTTCGCCATCCGGGAAGAGACCAATCTGGTGCTGACACCCCATATCGCCTGGAGCAGCGAAGAGGCCATCACCACGCTGATGGAGGTGGCGATCGGCAATATGAACCGGTTTGTGCAGGGTCAGCGCGATCACTGTCTGCTCTGAGTTCAATACGATAAATCCACCCGTAAGCGGTTTCATCTCACTTTTCTCCTCCGTATAGTAGCCGCCTTTATCGTGTCGCTCTGGAGTCAGCCATGTCCCGCGCACCCTCAGTCGGTCTGATTGCTCTGGCCTTCATTGCCTTTATTTCACTCGGTCTGCCGGATGGGTTGCTCGGCGTTGCCTGGCCCTTCATGCGCAGCGACTTTGCACAGCCTCTGGATGCTCTGGGTTTGCTGCTGGTCAGTTTTACCAGTGGCTATCTGCTGTCCAGCTTTTTCAGTGGTGCCATCGTGCGCGCAATCGGCATTGGGCTGTTGTTGACCGCCAGTGTTACCGCCACTGCCCTGGCCCTGCTTGGGTTTACCGTGATTCCGGTGTGGTGGATGATTGTTCCGCTGTGCAGCCTGCTGGGCGCCGGTGCCGGAGCCATTGATGCCGGACTCAACAACTATGTGGCCGCCAACCACAGCGACCGGGTCATGCAGTGGTTGCACGCCAGTTTTGGGGTCGGCGTGACGCTGGGGCCGATGATCATGACCATGGGCCTGACACTGGGCGACAGCTGGAGAATCGGCTACTGGGTTGTCGGTGGCGGCCAGCTGGCGCTGGCCCTGTGTTTTCTGCTGACCGCCCGCTTCTGGGACACCGGGGTGCCGGAAGCCGCCGCAGAGGCGCCTGCGCCGACACCCGATGCCAGTTTCAAGGCCACTTTCGGCCAGCATAGGGCCTGGTTGTGCATGCTGCTGTTCTTTATCTACAGCGGTCTCGAGCTGTCCGTCGGGCTGTGGGCATTCTCGCTGCTGACCGAAAGCCGCGGCATCAGTATCGAGCGCGCCGGGTTCTGGGTCAGTATCTACTGGGCCATGTTTACCGTGGGGCGAATTACTGCGGGTCTCTATGCGCGGCGCCTGGGGGTCGATTCCATGGTCTATATCGGCCTGACCCTGGCCCTGCTGGCGGCGATATTGCTCTGGTGGAGTCCGGTGCCGGCGGTGGGTCTGGGCGCTCTGGCTCTGGCGGGCTTTGCCTATGCGCCGATTTTTCCGGCCATGGTGTCCGGCACAAGGTTGCGCATTGAGCGCACCCACGTGACCAATACAATCGGTATGCAAATGGCCGGGGCCGGGCTTGGCGCAGCGGCCCTGCCGGCGCTGGCCGGTGCGATTGCCGCCCGCACCAGCCTGGAATCACTGGGGCCCTTCCTGTTTTGCGTCAGCCTTTCACTGGTATTGCTTTACAGCTTCATTCGCTGGTCTCGACAGTGAACGCGCCTGCCTTTTGATCCAGATCGGACAACAGTTTTTCGACCTGGTTGGCATTGTCATTGACCGTATGAATGGATGAGGTGTCATGGCGTACACGCTGTGCCACTTCATCCATGTCCTGGCTGATCTGGCGAGCGGCTTTGGAGACCTCCTGCACTGAATGCGACATCTGCTCGGCGGCGGTAGCACTTTCACGCGCGTCTGACTCGATCTCGTGCATGGCCGTTTCGGCCTCCTGACCATAGGTCTCGACGGCTTCAAGATGTTTCCTGCCCGAGGCCATGGTGTCGATGGCAGACTTCGACGACGACTGGATCGTATCCACGATGGTGTTGATGCGTCCGGTGGCATCTACCGTCCGCTCTGCCAGTGTTCTCACTTCTTCGGCGACCACCGAAAATCCGCGCCCGGCATCGCCGGCCCGGGCTGCTTCAATAGCGGCATTCAAGGCCAGCAGATTGGTCTGGCTGGCCAGCTCATTGATCATGTCGACCACGCCATCGATGTCGGCAGACAATTCGCCCAGTTGATTCAACTTCTCGCCGATTTCACCTACCACCGTGCCTGTTTCGCGCAGGCTGTTGAGCGCGTCATTGATGGTTTTCGCGCCATTGGTAGCTGAGCCGTAGGTTTTTTCCGCCTGTTCCGACAGCTGCCGCGTGGTTTCGGAGATGTCCGAAATAGTGGCTGATATTTCTTCCGTGCTGGCGGCCACCGAGCCGGTCTGTTCATTGACGTGCTGGTTGCTCTCGTTGAGGCTGGCGATCTCGCGGGTCAGCTCCTGAATCATTCGGGCCGACTGATCGGCCGAGCGCACCACATCGGCCACCAGCGCACCGAGCCCCTCTGTCATCCCGTTGACGGCTGAACTCAATTGATCGAATTCATCGTTTCGTGCCTCGTTCACATAAAGTCGCGCTGTCAGGTCGCCGGATTGCACCTTCTTGAGATCATGCATGATCTGCTTCAGTGAGCCTCGCACACTGAAGGTAATCCACAGCACAACAGCGACCACCACGGCGCCAATGACCAGGCTGCCGATCATGAGGCCGGCCATCGCTAGCGCCGAACTGGCCGACGCCTCTGCCCTGGCATTGGCAGTGAGCTCCCCAAGCACCTCGTTCACGACTTCCTGCTGCTGGTCCAGGTTAATCATCACCAGGCTCAGTTCAGAACGCAGGCTGCGCAGTTCTCCAGCCGCCGCCCGGTAGTCACCAAGGGCCGACGTATAGATCGTGAGCTCGTCGGTAAAGCGGTCATCCAGACTCAGACCCACGAGCATATCCAGAAAAATGTCGTAGGCCTCGTCCAGAGCAGCGCCGTTGGCCTGATTGGCATCCAGCAGGTAGTTGATCTCGGCGTCCCGCAACGCTGTCAGGTCATCTCGAATCATGGACAGAAAGGAAACGGCTTCCTGAAGCTCATTGCCAGCCCCGAGCAGTTGCCCGCGCAGGCCGGTGGTGCGCTGAAAGCCGACAGTCTGCTCGGTAAGAGCCAGCGTCAGAGCGATCTCCAGAAAGCCGGAATAAGCCTCATAGAAGTCTTCAAGTTCAATGCGAGCCATTGGATCGCCCACGCGCTCCAGGTCGACTTCGCGCTGTTCGACAACACTGATTTGTTCGGCCTCTATGTCCGCTTCAAATTCACCCAGGGTATCATCTGACAGTTCACGCATCCTTTCCCGGAACTGCAGGGCGTTCAGAGCCATGGTATCCGATTGGCTTCCCACCAGAGTCAGTCGCTGGACTTCATTGTTGGTCGCCTGCTGCATGCGAAGACCATTCAAAGCAACGGCCGTCAAGATCACCAAGCCGGCAACAGTGGCGAAAAGAACGATCATTAGCTTTAGGCGAAAGCTGAGGTTTTTCATGAACTGTCTCACACCCTATAAAGGAACTGCGGGGTTATTGTTTTGGCTCTTGCTGGCGTTTGTCTGAACACCTGGCGCCCGCCAATGCTCGCAAACCGAAACATAGTCCGAAACTATTCAGGACAACATGCTGTGCTCTATCGTCATCGGCTAAATGACCAGGAACTTTAGAGCCCCCATTGTACCTGCAGCCATGCACAAAGGTGCCATTTTGCACCCTGAAAATGACACCTTTTAACCTAAAGTTGAGTCCTGCAGTGCTGTATTCTTTACAGTAGACGAGTAGAGCACGACGCTGGCCACCGGTTTGGCATTGGTCCAGGCACCCGGCAGCAGTCGATAAAGTGGATAGGAAGAAACACAGGCGTCAGATCAGGCAATGGAATCCACACAACACGTCATCCAGAACGGCACCTGCAGGGAGCAAATTCAGACGGTCGTTAATCTGGCGCCGCTGGCCGATCAGATTCTGCAGAATTTCAGGCCCAGACAAGTTGATTTCGATGACCTGGAGGCCAGAGACCGAGACCAGATCGGTATCAACCTGCGGCGCTGTCGGCTGTCTCTGCAATTGAATCAATGCAACATGGCGAGTCTGCTCGGGGTTTCGCATACCCAGTACCGAAATTTCGAGGAAGGCCGTCACCATTTAAGGCTCCAGCATACTGCCCATTTTATGGTCAATACGGGCATTCCGCTCCACTATCTGTTCCTCAACAGCTGCTATTCTCCGCTGTTCGATCACCTCGAATTGAACACAGAAAACCTGCCCTTGCAGAGTTTTGTCGGGCGTTGCAATGACACGGCTTTTTCCGGCCTTGTGGACCTGGTCGCTGGCCACCTGGACATTGCACTACCAGTTGCGCCGGCAATCAACTTGCACTGGCCGGATGCGCATTTGATTGCACGAGAACTGGGGAACTACTACGGGGTTATCGGGGAAGGGCTTTTCCAACTGCGCCAGATCGTCAACCTGTCGCAGGATGATCTAGCCACTCTGCTGGGGATCACGGGGGCAACACTTGCGGCCTATGAGCGCAACCGGATTACTGAAAGTCGCAGCTATGCTGCCTATATGTCCATGCGGCTCTGGGCAGCAACCGGCATCAATCCACTGTGGATTACCCACGGATCGGCATTCTATGCGCGCCGCCAATTGCAGCACTTGCGCATGAACTATTTGCAGAGTCTGCTGGCAGGCCAACCTGACTCGGTGGTTTTTCAACTTCAGAAGGCGCTCTGGCGTCTGCCCGGACAGACTTTCGACAACCCGATTATTCCTGCACAGACTGCCTAATCCGGTTCATAAGCACCCTCGGAAAACGCCTCGAAGTAGGTTTCATAGCGACCGTCAGCGCGAAATTCTTCCAGGGTTTCATTGAACCGAGAAACAAGTTCTTCCGCGTCCGGGTGAGCCCGGGAGATGAGCAGGAAACTGTAGTCGGAATGCAGAGGTTGCGGGTGGTAGGTAATCAGGTCCGCTTCTTCTTCGCTCAGTTCTGCCTGGATGCCGGCTAGGCCGACATTGACTTCCTGCGGATACAGATCAATACGCTCACGCAGTAGTTTGAGCAGATTAAGCCGCTCTTCTGCGACCCAATCTACAGCGAACACATTGTCATCATGGGCCGAGTCAAATTCGGTGCCGTAGCTGTAGCCGTAGATACCGCCCATCAGCAACCCTCGAAGATCCTCGAACTCAGCCCAGTCGAAACTCATATCGACATGATGAAAGAAGACGAAGGTCTCTTCTAGAACCGGTTCTGAGTAGAGAAAATCCTCTAACCTGTCCTGCTGGTGCATCCAGACAGCGGTGCCCGCGGCATCGCCGGCTGCGGCTTCCTGATAGGCTCTGGCCCAGGGCATGAAGCGATATTCCACCGCTATGTCGTGCTCGGCAAATATGTCGCTGATCAGGTGGGCTATGAATCCGTTGTGCTGTTGGTCTTCGGCCAGAAATGGCGGCCAGCCTCCGGTGGTCAGCACCAGGGTGTCCCGGTCATTGGCCGTCGATGGGCTGGCCAGACTGAACAGCATGATCGCGATCGCCAGTACCCCAACAGCAGTCGGCACGGTCGTCATTGAACGGGTGAAGAAAGAATAGGACACTACAAACCACACAGGGACTCAAGCAGAAGCTTGAATGATAACACTGCGACTCAGTCGGTGCGAAAAGAACTCAGAAGGCTTCACCAAAATTGATCACCAGTCCGCCCCGACTGTCCACCCAGCCATAATCCACCCGAATATTGAGGCGGCGCTCGTCGCTGACCGAATAACGCAGCCCGAAACCACCGCCGCGTTTCCAGTCTTCATCCCACCATTGATCGGGACGCTCCGCCACCTGACCAGTATGGACAAAGGTGGTCGCCGCCCAGCGCTGCGTCAGCGGGAAGCGGCCTTCCAGCTGTGTCGCAACCGTGGTCTGGTGCCGGTACTGACCATCTCTGAGCCCTCGCATCCATTGCCCACCCGACAGTATTGGCATATAGAGAAACGGGGTATTGTCAGTGGCCGCCTGCACCTGGCCACCCAGTGCCAGGATCACATCCGCCGGTGCCTGATAGTAGACCGCCCCGCTTTGACTCGCCCAGCCGAAGGTTTCTCCACCATCATCGTGTGCCAGTGTGGCGGATGATTTCAACCAGGTGCCCATGGTTGGCCAACTCAGGTTGTTGCGCGTATCCCGGGTCAGACTGCCTTCGATTCCCAGCAAACGGCCACCTTCTGTCCATGCTACATCGTCCAGCAGCGGGTCGTCAGGGTCATCGAACTCGATTCTGGAGCCGGCGGTCAAACCGCCAATGCCCACCCGCCAGGTATCATCCAGTGGATAGGACCAGCCCAACTTGAGCTGCAGGGTTCTTTCGTCATAGTCCGTACCCTTGTTCAGGAAGGTCGACCGATAACCAAAAAATTCACTGGGAAAGTAACTGCCGTAGATTTCGGCCTCAAAATAGTCCCGCCGCCCCTCGACAACACCCGGTATCCGTAACCCCAGAACGCCCTGCGCCTGACGCTTTTCAGTGCCAATCAGGAAGATATTGGCCGCATAAGAATCGGCAACCGGTTCCTGCTCCCAGATACCGGCAACGCCCAACTGAACCCCTGTGTCCGGCTGATTACCAAACACCGGCAATATCACCAGATCACTGGCCCGTGCCGCATGTATCTGCAGCACGAGCAACATCACGGCACAGACAGCGGTCAATAAGATACGACTGCACAGCCAGTAGAGCGGAGCACGATGAATATTCTGCACCAGGTCTTTCCTTGTTTCTGTCACCATTGAACGGGTGTTGGTCATTGCTCTGTCCGGCTGTCTGGCGGCATGGTTGCTGTCAGTTTCCCGGGTCTGGCACTGCCAATACAGTAGCAGACTGTATTGTTTTGTCTGCCTCAGGCCTTGAGGACTTTACGTAGATGAACGAGATCGGTTCACTGACACCATCAGTAATCTGCCGGATGACCGACGAAAACCACTGGCAGTGACGAAACGCCTGCAATAACGCCTGAACGGCACCTGTGCGCAATGAATGACATCCCGGCACTGACCCTGGCCCGGATTTTGTGGCAGCATAGCCGGCTTGATCTGCAACTGGACTCAACCGTGACCTCGGCCTACAAGGAATACAAAACCGTTCTCGGCATCAGTCTGCCGCTGCTGGCCTATTACTTTTCGGAAGTGGCCATCGGCCTGACTGATCTGTACATAGTGGGACAGCTCGGCAGTGTTGAGCTGGCCGCTGTCGGTCTGGGCAAGACCATTGTTTTCGGCTGGCTGGTCATGGGGTTCTGCATCCTGTCCATGGTGTCGGTACTCAGCGCCGAGGCCCTGGCACAAGACCGCCCCGACGATGTCACCCTAATCGTGGTGCAGGGGTTCTGGCTGGCCGTGCTGATTGTGATTCCCGGCATCGTGATTGTGCTGCTGACCCCCTGGCTGCTGCGTCAGATGAACTACGAAGCGGCCATGCTGACGGAAATCGAAGCCTATCTGACCTGGGTGGTCTGGATGCTGATTCCCGCCCTCTGGTTTGCCGTGGTGCGCAACTTTCTCACCGTGATGAAAAAAGCATCGGTGTTTCTGGTGGTGTCGATCGCCGCCGTGGTGGTCAACTACCTGCTGAACCAGTTGCTGGTGTTCGGACGGCTTGGTTTTCCCGCTCTGGGCGTGGTCGGTGCCGCCGTGGCGACCGTCTTCGTCAACCTGCTGTCGCTGGCCATACTGGTGATGTATGCCTGGGCCTCTGAGCGCCAGTACAGTCTGGATTTTCTGCGCCAGTTGCTGGTGCTGCGCTGGCAGCGGCTCTGGGAATTGACGCGTTTGGGCCTGCCGGCAGGTGCCATGCAGTTGCTGGAAAGCGGCTTCTTCATTGTCATTTCCATGCTGATCGGCATCTATGGGGCCGCCTGGCTGGCCGCCAACAATGTGGTATTGGCAGTGATCGACGTCAACTTCATCATTGCGCTGGCCATGGGCGAGGCTCTGGCCGTGCGTATTGCCTACTACAAGGGGTCTGATGACCTGCACATGGTTCGCCGGCTGGCCTGGTTCGGCTATGCCGTCACCGCTGTCGTGACTCTGAGCATCATGTTGCTGTTGCTGCTGCGCCCGCAGTGGGTGGTGGAACTGTTCATGAACCCGGAGGCCGAGGGCTATGCCCAGACACTGGAATACGCCGTGATTCTGGCCGGCATTGCCGCGCTGTTTCTGATCTTTGACGGCTATCAGGTCTTGTCGACCTGGATGCTGCGGGGCCTGAAAGATACCGTAGTGCCGGTAATGATTGGTGTTGGCGGCTACTGGTTGGCGGGTATCGGCCTGGGCGCCCTGCTCAGTTTCGGCCTCGGGATCGGCCCCACCGGGCTTTGGTGGGGTTTTGCCATAGGGCTGACCACGGCCGGGGCGCTGCTGGTACTTCGGGTGATCAAAAAAACGCGACCAGCCTGAGTCCGGTCGCTACAACCCCTGCGATCCGCGCCGCAGCCATTCATGCACAAATGCGAGTTTGCGCCGTGCTGTGTCCGACAAGGCGAACGGGTAGAGATCCAACAGGCCCATAGACCGATTTACATGATTGACACCCACCGTAAGGCTGGCCGCAATATGAATAAGGCGGTAGGCGTCAGGCTCCGAATACGGGTCCCAGCCCGGATGGGGCAGTTCCGGTGATGACAGACCGGATGCCACAAAACTGTCGGTAATGTCCGTCAGGTGCATCAGATGTGCAGCCGTTTCGGCCCAGTCTTCGTGCGGGTGCGCCGACGCGTAGGTAGTGATGTAATATTCTCGCCAGTCCGGCACCGGGCCTTCGTTATAGTGGCGTTGTAGTGCCGCCTGGTAGTCGGCCCGCTCGTCGCCAAAGGTAGCGCGGAAAGCATCCAGAAAATCATCGCGCAGACTGAGTCGCCACCACAGCATGTGCGAGATCTCGTGGCGCATATGGCCGATCATGGTGCGGTAGGGTTCATCCAGGGCCTGGCGGCGGGTGATGCTCAGCACCGGGTCTGCCTCGGCGACACTGATGGTTACCTTGCCGGCCACATGACCCATCAGAACGGGTGTCGGCCCTTCCGCCAGCATATGAAACACCGGCCTTGCCCCGGGGTCTTCCGGGCGAAACCAGTGCCAGCGCCCGAGATTGTCGAGCGCCCAGCGCTTGGCCGCCTCTGTTTTGGCCCAGTTCTGCATGGCTCCGGGTATTTCCGGGTCTGGCGCCAGCTCGGTCATGGCGCAGGAGCGACAGAATGCCCCCTGCTCAGGGGCAATCCAGTTGCAACCGATGACCTCGCGGTTGATACAGAACGGCGGCATGGGCAAAAAGGCCCTTGCCTGAGGATCATAGGCAACAGGAATACCGTCTGCCGTTGCCAGATTGTCAAACCAGAGTGATCCGGACCCAACCGGATTCGAGAATACGCGCATAAGAGGCCTTCCATGGAGGCGGCCGGACAGCAGAAGCGTGCTGAGTCGCACTGTAATACCTCCAAGCTACTCTCTCCCCTGCTGGCTCGTCAATGCACACCGGGGAATGAATACCCGCTGTTGACGATTACTCGGAGCTCCTGCGCGACCAGCATGACAGGCGCTGCCGAAGTCATGGGTTATACTACTGTCAGTATCTGGCAGTATGGTCAGGCAGACTGAGAAAGGTCCATCAAGAGGTTTCCCCATGTCCAGTGCCGAACGACTGTTCGACCTGCTGCAGGCTCTGCGACGCCGTCGTCGTCCGGTCACGGCTGCGCAACTGGCGGCAGAACTCGGGGTCTCGCAGCGCACCCTGTACCGCGACATCAACCGACTGAAAGCCGTAGGTGCGGACGTGGAAGGCGAGCCGGGCATCGGCTATGTGCTGAAACCCGGCTTTCTGCTGCCGCCTCTGATGCTGTCGGAAGAGGAAATCGAGGCAGTGACACTGGGCCTTAACTGGGTGCGCAAAGGACAGGATCAGGGGTTGTCTGCAGCAGCAGGTGAAGCCCTGAGCAAGGTGGCCTCAGTCCTGCCTGCCGAACTGCGTTTACGCGTCGACGACTCGCCGCTGATGGTCAGCAACCCCTGGTTCAAGGCAAGCGCTTCAGACCCGGGTTCACTGCGCCGAGCCATTCGCGCTGGTCAGAAAGTGCGGCTCTTTTATCGAGACCGGAAGGGCCAGACAACTGAGCGCATCGTATGGCCGATTGCCATCGGTTACGAGGATGCCAAGCGCACTTTGATTGCCTGGTGTGAACTACGCCAGGACTTCCGGCAGTTCCGCCTCGACCGGACGCAATCCATTGACTGCCTGGAGGCGCGCTATCCGAATCGTCGATCTGAGCTCTACCGACAATGGCAGGCCTCACTGCTGCCAGAAAATGTCACTAGTGGGGTAGATACTGGACCCGTCCACAAGGGAAAAGAGAGAATCAACATGAGCAGCCCCATCACCTTCTATACCAACCCCATGTCACGCGGTGCGATCGCGCACTGGATGCTCGAGGAAGTGGCGGCCCCCTACCAGACCGAGATTCTGGACTATGGCACCACCATGAAGTCCGAGCAGTATCTGGCCATCAACCCCATGGGCAAGGTGCCGGCGATTCAGCATGGCGATGTTATCGTCACTGAAGCACCGGCCATCTGCACCTACCTGGCCGATACCTTTCCGGACGCAGGCCTGGCGCCGCCGCAAGACCAGCGCGGCAATTACTATCGCTGGCTGTTCTTTGCCGCCGGGCCTCTGGAACAGGCCGTGACCTTACAAAGCCTGGGCCATCAGTTGAGCGAACAAGAACAGATGCGTTTCGGTTGCGGCACCCTAGCAACCGTGCTGGATACGCTCGCGGGGGCACTGCGCACCAGGCCCTATATCACCGGCAGCCAGTTTACCGCCGCCGATGTGTATGTTGGCTCGCACATCGGCTGGGGCCTGCAATTTGGCACCATCGACAGCCGACCCGAGTTCATTGACTACTGGAACCGGATCAAGGACCGCCCCGCTCACCTGCGGGTGGATCAGTTCATCAATAAATACGCTGCACAGCAAACCTGGGCGGAGAGCTGAGCATTTCTTCTGGCGCCATTGTAATCAGCGGATCCAGCAGGAAGGCCCTCCCGACTTGGCAACTGCTTCATATGGGCAGTCGCACAGCACGCAATCCGAGAAACAGCGGAATTTCCTGCAGTGCCCGTTTCTCTGCCCTGGAAACACTCTGACCTCGCGGCAGACGAGTCATGGGGATTTCCCGCAATTGGTCGATCACCAGCCCATGCCTACAAAGCTCACTGACGTAGCTCGACAAAGGCCGGTGATAGCTGCGGGTGATTCCGCCGACTCCCTGATGTGGCTGCATGGGCACCTGCAACGGTGACAAGTAGTGATCGACTCGTCGGTACTGCAACTTGCGCCCGACGTCCCACCCCCAGCCGCTCTGCCGAGGGATGCGGAAACACGGGTGCGTCATCAGAACAACGAGTTTTCCGCCGGGCTTCAACAGCCCGGCCGCGTTGGCAACTGCGGCCGACAGGGGATGAATGTCCTGCAGGCTGAGCAGGAACACGGCACCGTCAAACCTGGCCTTGCCCAAAGCTCCAGCCAGGTCCGGACTGGTCAGATCGCCGACCTGAAAATCCGTCTGTCGGTTCTGGTTGTGTTTGCGCGCGAACCGGATCAGCTTGCGGCTGAGATCGATACCCACGTAGCGTGCCCCAGCCTGGGTGACAGAGTTCGCCAGGGCGCCCGGGCCGCACCCCAGGTCAACCACAGTCTCGTTAGCAGTGCAGCAGAGCAGGTTCATTACTTCCGGTATTGCGACCGCTCGATGATGAAAACTGCCTTTCGCGCCGGACCACCCGGCATACCAAT
>NZ_JAIUMC010000019.1 GCF_022565775.1 Natronospirillum sp. | reverse complement strand
ACTGTCTACTGTCTACTGTCTACTGTCTACTGTCTACTGTCTACTGTCTACTTTCCAGAATCTTCGTCAACTCCTCGTCGGCTAACACAATCGGATTCGTCTTCATGCTCCCGCCCCGCGCATTGGCGACGATCTGCGGGAAATCTTCCTGTGTTATTCCATAGTCACGCAGCCGGGGCATTTGCAGCCGCTCGGTCCAATCATGCAAGGTTTTCAGCAGGGTGGTATGCGCTGCGGAGTCGTCCAGATCAGGCTGATCGGCCAGCATTCGGCCCACGGCGGCATAGCGCTCGAGGGCCACTGAATCCGGCTGTCTTGCACGCAGGGCTTCAATATTCATCGCTGTGGCTTCCGCCAGCAGGGTGCCGCAGACCTCGCCGTGCGGAATCGGAAAGAAGGCACCCAGAGGCGAGGCCAGTCCATGCACCGAGCCCAGACCGGCCTGAGCCAGAGTAATGCCGGACATCAGTGATGCATAGGCCAGTCTGGCGTAACCGGCGGCGCGTTGATCGGTTGCCTCGACTGCGTCCCAGAGCCCTTCCCTGAAAGCCGCCATGCCGGACCAGGCCAGCGCATCGGTAAAGGGGCTGGCGTTGATCGACACCCAGGATTCGAGGAGCTGCGTGAAGGCGTCCATCCCATTGGCCGCGATCTGCGCTTTGGGGCAGCTTGCCAGCAAGTCCGGGTCGACCAGTGCGACCCGCGGTACCAATTGGTCATCCCGGAAGGATTTCTTGAATCCGTCAGGTCCGCGACGACTCAGTACGGCGTTTTTGGTGGCTTCACTGCCGGTGCCGGCTGTCGTGGGCACAGCGATCAGAGGTAGTGCAGGACCCCTGTAAGGCAGCCCTCGGCCAACACCCTCCAGATGATCCATGACCGAGTTTCCGGAGGGCAACAACCCGGCAATTGCCTTGGCCGCGTCCAAGGGACTGCCGCCGCCAATGCCGACCACGACTTCAATCTGCTCACCCTGATAGCGGGCCACAATGTCGTCTATCCGGTCCGGGCTGGGTTCCCCGGTGATGGTTTCATGCCGCCAGTGGAGCTGCTTTGCCTGCAAGGTCTCCAGGAGGGGTTGCCAATGCACCGACTGGATGAAAGAGCGCCCCCCGGTGACCAGCAATACTCGATTGCCTTGCGCTGATATCAGATCCGGGAGTTGTTGGATACTGCCGCTGCCAAAGTGGATCGCAGGCAGGCGCGCCACTGAAAAAGAGCTCGTTGACTGCGTGCTTGTGAGGCTGAAAAGATATTCGGAAACCATCGTCAAACCCTCTGGCTTCGTTCTATGTTGGTTAAGAGAACATTGTACAGAGCGGGCGAAAAAAGGCCGCCCGAAGGAGCGGCCAAATGGGACACTACAAAACACAGGTTGTCGCATCGGACGAACGGGAAACGCTGAGCCCGGTGTCCGATCATGGTGGCAGAGGCAGCGGGTGCGGACGCACCCACTGTCACTCTGCAGGGCCAGTGGTCTGGTTTAGCGGCTGCCCGCGGCCATCCACTCTTCCATCATCTGCTCGTACGGGACAGTGACGCCCTGTGGCTTCTCGTTGTCGAGCTTGGGCTTGGGTGAGCCCGGCTGGCTGAACCAGTATTCGGGATCCCGCTCTTCGTTGAGCACCGGTGCATAGCTCTCGAACACCTCAGCGCGCGCCAGGCGGCCCATGATGTCATCCATGGCATTGGCCAGGTTGTCCAGACCTTCCTGCGGGGTGACTTCACGGCTCATGACCGGAGCCAGGTTCTGCCACCACAGGGGTGCCATACGCGGATAGTCGGGTACGTTGGTACCTGTCGGTGTCCACCAGCTCTCGTTGGGGCTGCGATAGAACTCGACCAGGCCACCCAGACGCGGTGCCATTTCGGTCATCTGATCAGAGAAGATGTCAGATTCGCGGATTGGCGTCAGGCCGTGCATCAGTTTCTCCAGTGAACCGGTCTTGGCCACGGTGAACTGACCGAACAGCCAGGCTGCGGTGCGACGGTCTTCCGGTGTGGAGTCGAAGAAGGTCCAGGAACCCACGTCCTGATAACCCACCTTCATGCCTTCTTCCCAGTAGGGGCCAGTCGGAGAAGGCGCCATGCGCCACAGTGGCATGCCGTCTTCATCAACCACGGCAACACCATCCTCGATCATGTCGGCGGTGAACGCGGTGTACCAGAAGATCTGTTGGGCAATGGTGCCCTGCGCGGGTACCGGACCGGCCTCACCGAAGGTCATGCCGGCGGCCTCGGGCGGAGCATAGTCATGCAGCCAATCTACGGCTTTGGTCATGGCATAGACCGACGCAGGCGCGTTGGTACCGCCACCGCGCGTGATGCTGGCACCGACCGGACGGGCCTCTTCATCGACCCGAATACCCCAGTCGTCGACCGGGTTGCCGAACGGAATGCCGGGGCTGCCCATGCCGGCCATGGAGAGCCAGGAGTCGTGGAAACGCCAGCCCAGCGACGGGTCACGACGACCATAGTCCATGTGCCCGTAGATCTGCTGGCCATCCATCTCGCCGACGTGCTCGGTAAAGAACTCGGCAATGTCTTCATAGGCGGACCAGTTGACCGGCACGCCCAGGGGATACCCGTAGATGTCTTCGAACTGAGCCATCAGATCCGGGTCGGTAAACCAGTCATAGCGGAACCAGTAGAGGTTCGCAAACTGCTGCGACGGCAACTGGTATATGCTGCCATCCGGTCCGGTGGTATATTGAATACCGATGAAGTCTTCCAGATCGAGAGTGGGCAGCGTGAAATCCGCCCATTCGTTCTGCATGGCTTCGGAGAGGTTGATGGTGGTGCCGTAACGAATGTGCGTACCAATGGCGTCAGAGTCATTGATGTAGCCGTCGTAGATATTACGACCGGACTGCATCTGGGTCTGCATGGTGTCGACCAGATCGCCTTCGCCGATGATGTTGTGGGTAATGCGAATACCCGTCAACTCTTCGAAGGCAGGCGCCATGACATCGCGTTCGAACTCGTGTACGGCCAGGCCTTCAGCCACCGTCCGGATTTCCATGCCGCGGAACGGTTCGGCAGCTTCTGCGAACCAAAGCAGTTCCTCGATCTGTTCTTCGCGGGACAGTGTGGAGTTCTGGAAGACTTCATCAACCAGTCTTTCTGCGATTGCCCGGGCGTCATGGGAGCTGGCCGTCAGAGAGCCGGAGGCTATCATAAGGCTGCTCGCCAACACCGATAGGCACAGTGTCTTGTTATTTTTCATGTTTACCTCGTTGCTTGCACGAATGATCATCCATGACATTCAGTGAGTCCTTTCCCTTTTTTGACTTAACCCCAGCGCATGAGAATCGCCATCCAGAGGACGCAAAAGCCCAGGGCCAACCAAAGACTGAGGTCTGTGAACCCCACCACACCCAGATGAATGTAGGCAGAGCTCAACAGGCCGATGAACAGGCGGTCACCGCGGGTGGTGGCAATGGGCAGAAAACCCTTGCGCTCAACCGTCGGCGAGATCACCTGCCAGACCGTCATACCGGCCAGAATACTGGCGATGGAGCTGAAAAAAATTGCGGTCGGTAATGTCCAAACCATCCATTGCATTGTGCTGCCCTCCTGCTCAGGTACGGCCGAGGGCAAAGCCCTTGGCGATATGGTTACGCACGAAATAAACCACAAGAATGCCCGGCACTATGGTCAGCACGCCGGCGGCTGCCAGTGTTGACCAGTCCACACCCGAGGCAGTTGAGGTCCGGGTCATGATGGCGCCGATCGGCTGCGCATTGGTCGCCGTCAGCGTGCGTGCCAGCAGCAGTTCGACCCAGGAGAACATGAACAGGAAGAACAGGGTCACCCCGATTCCGGAGCGAATCATCGGAATGAAGATCTTGATAAAGAAGGCCGGGAAGCTGTAGCCGTCGATATAGGCCGTCTCGTCGACCTCCTTGGGTACGCTGCTCATGAAGCCTTCCAGAATCCATACGGCCAGCGGAATGTTGAACAGGCAGTGCGCCAGGGCCACGGCAATATGGGTGTCGAACAGACCGACTGTGTAATACAGCTGGAAGTAGGGCAACAGGAACACCGCAGGCGGGGCCATCAGGTTGGTCAGCAGCCAGAAAAACAGATGCTTGTCGCCGATGAATTTGAAACGACTGAACGCATACGCCGCTGGCAGTGCCACCAGAATACTGATCGTCATGTTCATGGCCACATAGGTCAGCGAGTTCACATAGCCCATGTACCAGGATGGATCAGTCAGGATCTTGATGTAACTGTCGAAGGTCAGTGCCTGCGGCCACAGGGAGAAGACGCTCAGAATCTCCCGGTTGGACTTCAGCGACATGTTGATCAGCCAGTAGATCGGCAACAGGGTGAAAACCAGATAGATCGACAGCAAAAACCGGTTGCGACCTACTGATTCGCCTTTCTGGCGGCTTACCGCTCGCGTCAGCCCTTCTTCGGCAGTCTTTTCAGGGCTTGCCGATTGAGCCTGGGTGTTGGTCATCGTGGATTGGCTCATGTCATGCACCCCCTGAGATGTTGTCTGCTTTGTCTTTCTGCATGTTCATGATGGTCACGTAGAACACATAACTGACCGCCAGGATGATCAGGAAGTAGATGATCGAGAAGGCGGCCGATGGTCCCAGGTCCTGCTGACCGATCGCCATGGTGGCCAGCGTCTGACTCAGGAAGGTGGTTGAGCTGCCAGGGCCACCGCCGGTCAGTACGAAGGGCTCGGCATAAATCATGAACGAGTGCATGAAGCGCAGAAGCACCCCGATGACCAGCACATTGGTCAGCTTGGGCAGCTGGATATAGCGGAACACCGCCCATTTGGAAGCCCGGTCAATCTGAGCCGCCTGATAGTAGGCTTCCGGAATAGCGCGCAGGCCGCTGTAGCACAGCAAGGCAATCAGGGGGGTCCAGTGCCAGACATCCATGATGATGATAGTGATCCAGGCATCGGAGGCATTGCGAGTAATGTTGTACGGATAGCCGAGTTGGCGGATACCGTAGCCCATCAGACCGATGTCGCCCCGGGTGAAGATCTGCCACATGCTGCCCACCACATTCCACGGCACCAGCAGCGGCAGGGTGATCAGAATCAGCACAGCAGAGGCCTGCCAGCCTTTCTTCGGCATCAGCAGGGCGATGGCGATGCCGAGCGGCACCTGAATGGCCAGAATCGTGAAGGAGAAAGCGAACTGGCGCATCAGCGCGCTCTGCAGACGAGAGTCGTTCAGCGTCTGCACGAACCACTCGGAGCCGACAAAGAAGGCAGACCGGCCGAGAATGTCCTGGACCGAATAGTTGACCACGGTCATCAGCGGGATGATGGCGGAGAAAGCCACCAGCAACAGCATGGGCAGGACGAGAAACCACGCCTTGTTGTTTTCGACTTTATTCATCATCCACCTCCACGCGGAACTCGTCGATGTAGACATTCAGCCACTGCTCGGGGAAACTGATCCAGGCCTTTTTCTGCGGGATCCGTTGATCCTCGTGCAGGCGCGCCTTCATCAGAGCATCGCCAAACCAGAAGGTCATGATGCGGTAGGTGCCCAGGTCTTCCATGTCTTTCACAGTGACCTCGAAGGCTTCGCTGTTGCGGTCATCCCAGACATGAATGAACTCCGGGCGGATGCCGAGCTTCAGATTGTCCGAAGTGGCCTCGCGGGCCACCTTGAGCCGTTTCTGACTGACCGGGATGGTGATGTCGCCGAACTGCATACCCTGTTCGGTGGCTTCGACATCAAGGAAGTTCATACCAGGACTGCCGATAAAAAACCCGACAAAGGTATGGGCAGGCTTCTCGAACAGTTCGCGCGGGGTGCCGAACTGGACTATCTGCCCCTCGTACATCACTGCGATCTTTTCAGCGAAGGTCGAGGCTTCCAACTGATCGTGCGTCACATAGATCATGGTGATATTGAACTGCTCATGAATCTGCTTGAGCTTGCGCCGCAGCTTCCACTTCAATTGCGGGTCGATCACAGTCAGCGGTTCGTCGAACAGGATGGCCGACACGTCATCGCGCACCAGACCACGCCCCATTGAAACCTTCTGCTTTTCGTCAGCGGTCAGGTTCTTGGCCTTGCGCTTCAGCAGGTGGGTCAATTCCAGAATGTCAGCGACTTCATGCACTCTGGGCATCACCATGTGTTCCGGCTTTTTTACGTTGCGTAACGGGAAAGCCAGGTTGTCGAACACGGTCATGGTGTCGTAGATCACCGGGAACTGGAAAACCTGGGCGATATTGCGTTCCTGTGGCGACAGGTCGTTGACGATGCGTGAATCGAAAATCACGTCCCCATCCGAGGGTCGCAACAGACCGGAAATGATATTCAGCATGGTGGACTTGCCACAGCCGGAAGGGCCGAGCAGGGCATAGGCGCCGCCCTGATGCCAGACATGCTCCATCTCCCGGATTGCATAATCCTGCGGACTCTGCGGGTCTGTTTCATAGGTGTGCGCCAGTGAGCGCAGTCGGATCTCGGCCATGGTCAGGCTCCTCCCATGCGAGATGGCACATGGACGACAGCGCCGCCCATGTCAAAGGCATAGATCTTGTGTGTGGGGAAATAGATCTTGATCTTTTCGTCCACGCCATACTCGTGCACGCCCGACAGGTGAAGCACCAGTCGAAAGTGGTCATTGCGCACATGGAGAAAGGTCTCTGAGCCGCTGATTTCGGCGAGGTCCACATTGACCGGCAACTCCAGGTCGTCGTCCGCATGTGGCACCAAACCTATATGAGAGGCGCGAACACCAAACTTGTAGCGCCCTGGTGTCAGCGATTTAAGGTCGGCGTTCAGCTTGAAGTGCACCGTCTCATCGAAGGTGACCTCGGATTCAGTGACCAGACCCGGCACGACATTGATCGGCGGTTCGGAGAACATCTCTGCGGTCAGGATGTCCTTCGGTTGATGGTAGACCTCCGGTGTGCGCCCATACTGCAACAGTCGGCCTTCATGCATGACAGCAGTGTGGCCACCCAGGGCGAGCGCCTCGTTGGGCTCGGTTGTCGCATAGACGGCGATACAGTTCTTTGTCTTGAACAGTTCGCGCAGCTCTTCGCGGAACTCCTCACGCAGTTTGTAGTCCAGATTGACCAGTGGCTCGTCGAACAGAATCAGGTCCGCGTCCTTGACCAGGGCCCGGGCCATCGCGGTCCTCTGTTGCTGGCCGCCGGAGAGCTCAAGGGGGTGGCGCTTGAGCAGGTGCTCGATATGCAGCATGGCGGCGGTGTCGCGCACCCGCTCGTCAATCACTGTGGCGGGCAGTTTGGCCAGGCGCAGCGGCGAGGCGATGTTTTCGTAGACGGTCAGCGCCGGATAATTGATGAACTGCTGATAAACCATGGACAGATTGCGTTTGCGCACCGGAACACCGGTGACATCAACGCCATTCATGATGACCCGTCCTGATGTTGGTTTTTCCAGCCCGGCCATCAAGCGCATCAGTGTGGTCTTGCCGGCCAGAGTGCGGCCCAGCAGCACATTGAAGGACCCGGGTTCCAGGGTCATGTTGATGTCGCGAATCCAGTCCTGACCATCAACAGACTTGCTGACGTTTTCAAGAATGAGAGACATGTTGTGTACTCGCGTTTTAATTTTTATGTGGCTGACCGCCCACTCACGGCAGTCAGGCTCTGCAGCTCATTATTCAAGATGAATGCCACATTTTGTGAAGATTGATGAAAATGATGATAAGCCATTGAAATATATGGCAATAAAGCGATTTTTGGCACTTGTGAGCAGAAATATAGAAAACAAACGAATGTGCGGGTATGTTCATAAACTGTTCACTTTGAACACTCCAAACTGTTCAGTGACTGTTCATGCGACTGTTCAGTGATCTGTTCATACCACCAAGTGCAGATTGACAAACGGCGGCAGGCAGGGAGAATAGGTCGCTTCGCGGGTATCCACTTTCAAGGAACCGCAGGAGAGCAACGAGTGCAGCTGGACAATAATAACAATCCGGCCGAAAGCACCGAACATGAGAGCGCAGAAGCGCCCCTGACACACCAGGAAGTGATTGAGAAATCCTGGTATCGGTGTGAATCCTATGGGCTGTCGCATGGCACCCAGCCGGACTTTGGCGATACTCGCCAGGGTGAAGTGTCCGCCCTGGTGGACCAACACCAGAACCTCATCCACACGACGGAAAACGAGGTGCTGCCCTATTACGAAAATATTCTTTCCAATTCCTCCTGCCTCATTGTGCTGGCTGACAATGCCGGACATGTGCTGAATACCTGGGGCGCCTCCCGTTTTCGTGGACGTGGCCAGCATGGCCTGGTTCCGGGTCATCAGTGGCAGGAAATGGGTGTCGGCACCAATGCCATCGGTACGGCGCTGGCCACCGGCCAGCCCGTGCAGGTTAGTCGGGATGAGCATTTTCTGCGCGCCAACCGCTACATGGTAGGTTCGGCCTCCCCCATCTATGACACCCGGAAAGAAATGATCGGTGTGCTGGATATTTCCTCGGACGCCTATCTGCCGCAGGACCATACTTTGGGCATGGTCAAGCTGATGTCGCTCAGCGTCGAGAATCAACTTATCTATGCGGCATTTCAGAACGACCACTATGTGATCACCTTCAGTACCAACATCAGTGGTCTGGACAGTCACTGGGCCGGTATGCTGGTGCTGGATGATCGAGGTGTGGTGGTGTCGGCCAATCGGCGAGCCTGGGTGCTGCTGGCGCACGATCTGGCGCTGATGAACATCGAAAACATATTCGGCTGCAGCTTCCGCGAACTCAGCCAGCAGCCGCCCAATGTGCCGCTGACGCTGCGCGTGTTCGAACGCTATCGAATGTGGGTGCGCGTTCAGCCCCCGCTGGCCCCACCCTTGAAGATCCCTGATTTCCGGATTCAGGAGCAGCCTGCGGCGCCGGCCAGTGCTGCTCGCTCGGCGCCGCCCGAGCGCGGAGATATCCCGCCGGACGTCGTGCCCTTCGACGAACTGGAGCATGGCGACAAGCAGGTCCGCCTGGTGCTGACGCAGGCGCGCAAGATCATCGAGAAAGACATTCCGATCCTGATTCGCGGCGAGACTGGCGCGGGCAAGGAAATTCTAGTGCGGTCACTGCACTTCCACAGCAGTCGCAAGCGAAACACGCTGGTGGCGGTCAACTGTGCCTCCATCCCGACCGAACTGGTGGAGTCTGAGCTGTTTGGCTACGAAAAGGGCGCCTTTACCGGTGCCAGCACCAAAGGGTCTATCGGGCTGATCCGCCGCGCCCATGGGGGCACACTGTTCCTGGATGAAATCGGCGAAATGCCCCTGCATGTGCAGGCTCGCCTGCTGCGAGTGCTGCAGGAGCGGGTTGTCGTACCGCTGGGCTCGAGCGAGACCTTTCCTGTCGACATCAGACTGGTTTCGGCCACCAACAGGGACCTCAAGTCCGAAGTTGATCGGGGGCAGTTTCGCCAGGACCTCTACTACCGGATTTCAGGGCTTAACATAGAGTTGCCCGCGCTGCGCAACCGCCACGACAAGGCAGCGCTGATCCACTATGTCTATCGCCGTCTGGAGAAAGAAACCGGAGAACCCCGGCCATTGTCACCCCAGGTACATGATCTGCTGGTACGCCACCCCTGGCCGGGCAATGTGCGTCAACTGGTCAATGTGCTGAAGATTGCCCATGCGATGTCAGAGCCTCCGACTCTGGAGGCGGACCATCTGCCGGCAGATTTCTATGATGATTTCGAGCAACCCCGGCCGGAGCCGACAAGCGTCGCGCCTCCAATCACCGCAGATCTCGCTGATTCCAGCGACCGGGTACAGGCCGTGTTGCAGATATTCGAGCAGACGGGCGGCAATGTCAGTCGAACCGCACGACTGGCGGGTGTGAGCCGCAACACGGTCTACAAGTATGTGCGGGAAAACCAGCCGGATACCTGACCCTCGATCAGGCGCGTGGCGTCTGGATGCGCATCACGGCCTCGTCCCAGCGCCGCAGTAGGCTGTCGCGCAGGGCATCGTCTATCTTGGGCTGATACCGGGGGCCGGAACGGATCAATTGACCGGCGTCTTCCAGAGAGTCGTGCCAGCCCAACTGGACACTGCACAGCATGGCCGTCCCGCGCGCTATAACGGCATCCGTGTCACCGGATACCACTTCCACCCCGGTGATGTCGGCCAGACTCTGCAGAAACCAGCGTCGGGTCAGCTCGCCGCCATCCACACACAGGCTCTCGATAACGATGTCGTCATAGCGCATCGCCTTCAGCATGTCTTCGGTCTGATAGGCCACACTGCGCAGCGCCGCGGCTACCAGATGTCGTATCCGAGTATCCCGTGTCAGGCCGAACAGAGCGCCACGGGCCTGTTGTTCCCAGTAGGGGGCGCCCAGTCCGGTGAAGGCCGGAACCATGATTTCTTCCTGTTCCAGGGGGACCGACTCCGCCAGCTTGTCCAGCCCGTCCCGATTGGAAACGATATTCAGGTCCTCTTCGAGCCAGTCAACAACCGAGCCCGCTGTCACCACGCTGCCTTCCAGCGCATAGACCGGCTGGCCCGCAATCTGATAGCCAAGCGTCGTCAGCAGGCGATTCTGACTGAATATCGGCCTGTTACCGGTATTGACCAACGCGAAACAGCCGCTGCCATAGGTGGCCTTGCCTTCCCCATTGCCGAGGCATCCGTGACCGACAAGGCTCGCATGCTGGTCGCCGATCAGGGCGCAAACGGGAAACGAGGCACCGAACAGCGATATAGAAACGTCGCCGTAATGGGCGGCGCAGTCACGCACCTCGGGCAAGACCTGGCGGGGAATGCCAAACCAGTTCAGCAGCTCGTCATCCCAGCGTTGGTCGTGCAGGTTGTACAGCAGGGTGCGCCCCGCATTGGTGGCATCTGTGGCGTGCACTTTGCCACCGGTCAGTTGCCACAGCAGCCAGGTGTCCATGGTGCCGAACAGAAGCTCTCCGGCGACGGCACGATCAAGCAATCCGGGCTCGTTGTGCAACAGCCAGTGGAGTTTGCTGGCTGAGAACTGGGGGTCCAGCGTCAGGCCGGTGCGTTGTCGAACCCACTCCTCATGGCCTTGCTCGCGCCAACGACTGCAAATGCTTGCGGTTCTTCTGTCCTGCCAGCTCAGCGCAGGATGCACCGGCCTGCCGGTGTCTTTTTCCCACAGCAGGCAGGTCTCGCGCTGATTCGCCAGACCCATGCCGGCAATGGCCGATGGTGGAATACCGGAGTCGCGGATGACGTTCTGGACCGAGGTGCAGACCGCCGTCCAGACGACCTGCGGATCAAACTCCCACTGGTCGCGCGCCCGATAGTCTGCCGGGCAACTGACCTGATGACGAGACTGTACTTGCAGTTGTCGGTCCATCAGCGTGGCACCGGTGTGTGTGGTGCCCTGCTCGATGATGATCAGGTATTCGTTCATGATATTTTGATGATCGTTATTGTTCGTTTGTGTTCGTTATAACCCCAAAAACGGAAAATATCAACACGCCTCGGCGCGCTTTCAGCGTCTCTATGTCGGGCCAGTGGTTCTGTCTGCTATGCTGCCAGCCAAGATACTGGGCTTTCTGTTGCGCAGGAGATTAAGGATGCTGGAAGCAATGAGCGGCGCTTTGCTGCTGGTGGCCGGAGGCTGGGCCTGGTTGCTGGCCTTTGGGAAAGTGAAGTTTTCCCGTGACCCGGAACGGGTCCTCGAATTCAGAAGAAAATATGGTGTGACGCTGTCGATATTGGGTATCCTGCTGATGATGTTCGGCTTTATGCGCCTGCTGTTCTTTGTGCTGGCAGGTGCCGAAGGGCCCTGAGCCACAGAGGCTGGCAACAGATCCAGCGCCTGAACGATTACCTTGGAGGCTCGGTATGCAGGAGTTGAGGGAGCTCGAAGTGCTGGTGCGTTCCGGCACACCGATTATCGTCATTGAAACCCATGAAGAGCAGCGGGCGCTTGCCGCGCTGACTCGACTGGCCGGGCAACTGTACAAGGACTTCCAGCGCTGGTCGGTGGCCGATGGCCTGGTTGCGGGCGGCCTGTCCATGGCAGACGAAGAGGCCCAGTTCACTGAACCCGAAGAGGTGCTGCAACACTTGCGTCGGCGCTCCAGCCGCAGCCTGGTGGCACTTTGTGATCTCCACCCGTTTCTGCGTGAACCCAAGGTGGTGCGCTTGCTGCGCGAACTGGCGCAAACGCGAGACAACCATGGGCAAACACTTTTTCTGATCAGCCATCGGCTGGATGTCCCGCCCGAACTCAGTCGACTGGTCGCCAGAATCGAGCTGAATCTGCCCAGTGATGAAGAACTGTTCGACATCATTCGTGAAGAGGCCCGGGCCTATTCCGAGCAGAATGTCGGTCGCCAGGTCCGCACCGACCGCACTGCGGTGCGCAAACTGGTGGCCAACCTGCGTGGCGTCAGCCACAGCGATGCCCGGCGCCTGGTGCGCACGGCCATTTTCGAGGATGGCGCCATCACGCTGGATGATCTGCCCGAGATCAATCAGGCCAAGTTTGAACTGATGGACATGGACGGTGTACTGACCTATGAGTTTGATACGGCCGTTTTTTCCGAAGTCGGCGGGCTGGACAATCTCAAGGCCTGGCTGGAGCAGCGACGGGACAGCTTCGTACAGGCGGACCACCCCCTTGACCCACCGCGCGGGCTGATGCTGCTCGGTGTGCAGGGCGGAGGCAAGAGCCTGGCCGCCAAGGCCGTTGCCGGGCTCTGGCGAGTGCCGCTGCTGCGCATGGATATCGGTGCCCTGTACAACAAATATCATGGCGAGAGCGAGCGCAACCTGCGCGAGTCTCTGCGCCTGGCTGATCGCGTGGCCCCCTGTGTGTTGTGGATGGATGAAATCGAAAAGGGCATAGCGGTAGGCGATCAGGATGGCGGCGTGTCGCGCCGCATGCTGGGCACATTGCTGACCTGGATGGCAGAACGCTCCAGTCGGGTGCTCTTGGTGGCCACCAGCAATGATATTCGGCAACTGCCTCCGGAACTGGTGCGCAAGGGTCGCCTCGACGAGTTGTTCTTTGTCGACCTGCCGTCCCCTGCCGTGCGCGGTGATATATTCCGAATTCATCTGGAGAAGCGGGAAGTGGACACCTCGGGCCTGGATCTGGACCGCCTGGCCGAGGCCAGCGAGGGCTTCACCGGGGCTGAAATAGAAGCTGCGGTGATTTCGGCGCTGCACCGCTGTCATCGTGACCAGCGGCCCGTGGCAGACACCGATCTGCTCTGGGCACTTGAGAGCACTGTACCCATCTCGGTAACCCGTTCCGAAGACATCCAGGGTCTGCGTCAGTGGGCCAAGCAAAGGGCAGTACCCGCATGAGTGTCGAGAATACAGAGCCGGCCGGCAACCCCGGCAGCAAGCGTGAAATCTTCGGCTGGGCCATGTATGACATCGCCAACCAGGCCTATACCACGGTTGTCATCTCGTTTATCTACAGTGCCTTCTTCGTCAGTGTAATCGTGCCGGAGGACAGCGCCCTGCGCGACACCTACTGGTCGATCGCTCTGGTCGGCTCCATGCTGATGGCCATGTTGCTGTCACCCATTGTCGGTCAGCGCATTGATCAGGGGGCCAGCAAGAAAAAACTGCTGGCGGTGTCGACAGCTTTTTGTGTGGTGTTCACCTGTGCGCTTTGGTTTGTGGCGCCGGGCTATGTCTGGCTGGGGATTGTTCTTCTGCTGGTGTCCAACACCGCCTGGATGCTGGGTGAGGCCATTATTTCGTCATTTCTGCCGGATATCTCCAGTCGGCGCAATATGGGTGTTATCTCAGGCCTCGGGTGGGGTGTGGGCTACATCGGTGGTCTGATCAGCATGATTCTGGTGTCGATCCTGATCGTCCGGGCAGACCCTGCGTCCGACCTGGCCACCTATGTGCGCCAGAATCAGTGGGCCATGGTGGCCATCTCCATCTATTTCGTGCTCTTTGCCATACCCACCTTCATTTTCGTCAAGGATCGCAGAAATACTCCCGACCCGAGGGTGGTCGACAGAACCTGGCTGGAAAGCCTCGATTTGCGCAAAACCGCGCGCGAACAGCCCGCATTGATGCGTTTTTTCCTGGCATTCCTGTTCTACACGGCCGGTGTTCAGGCGGTGATCAAGTTCATCGGTATCTATACCTCGGCTGAACTTGGCATGTCGGCTGCAGAGCTGATCAACGTGTTTCTGGCTACCCAGTTCAGCGCCATGTTCGGTGCCATCGCCTTCGGGTTCATGGATCGCGCCATTGGGGCGCGGCCTACCTTGTTGATCACCATTGGACTCTGGATCGTCGCCATCGGCTCCATGTATGCCCTGCAGCCCCTGGCGGACCTGTTTTCTGCGGATCCGGTGCATGTCTTCACCGTGATTGCACTGCTGGCAGGCACCGGCATTGGCTCTATTCAGGCCTCCAGCCGGTCGCTTGTGGGTCAGTTGACGCCCAATGCGCGTTCCGGGAGTGCCTTCGGCCTCTGGGGCATGTTCATGCGCTCGGCGGCCATTCTGGCGGCTATGTTCGGGGTTGTGGCGGATGTGTTCAGCCGTCAGAACGCCCTGTTGATGGTCATCCTGTTCTTCGTCATTGGTGCTTTGCTGCTGTTGCGCGTACCGCTGAAATCAGCGCTGGCCGAGCGCTATGCTGAAGATGAACAGCTGCGCCAGGCCGCCGCCAGGGAATGAGTCGCCGGAGAGTAAATTGTTGGCTCAGCACTCGGAAAGCGTCTAAATTGAAAGGGGTGTGGCCTGCAGCCCCCAAAGTCCCGACAGATCAGCAGTTGAAGGAAAAGTGACGACGCGACTATGACCGAAGCCAATTTCACGCGCGACCCTGAAATTATCAAAACCGTCCCCAACGTCGATATCTGCGCCTGTCAGGTGCCGTTGCCCTTCGAGTTCTCAATGGCTTTTCAGCCCATCTGGGATCACAAGCTGCAACGGGTATTTGCCTACGAGGCACTGGCTCGGGGTGTAAACGGCGAAGGGGCGGGCACGATCCTGTCGCAGGTGACCCAGAAGATCAAATATGCCTTTGACCAAGCGTCTCGGGTGACGGCCATTCGCCTGGCCACCGAGCTGGGCATGCCGGATGGGGCCTACCTCAGCATCAACTTTCTACCCAATGCCATCTATGACCCCGAAACCTGTATCCGGGCTACGCTGGACGCAGCCCGGCTTTATGACTTTCCACACAACAGAATCATGTTCGAGATGACCGAACATGAAA
The DNA here is from genome assembly GCF_022565775.1 of Natronospirillum sp. Lineage (GTDB taxonomy): Bacteria > Pseudomonadota > Gammaproteobacteria > Pseudomonadales > Natronospirillaceae > Natronospirillum. The sequence goes on along the minus strand of NZ_JAIUMC010000019.1, from coordinate 22,142 downwards.
GCATGGGTGATACGTCGCACTTCAAGACCATTATCGAGGCCTATCAGCGGCTCGGCTTTACTACTGCCATCGACGATTTCGGTGAAGGCTATTCGGGGCTGAACCTGCTCTCCAACTTTCAGCCCGACATCATCAAGATCGACATGCATCTGGTGCAGGGTATCGCCCGGGATCCGGTCAAGCGGGCAATCGTGCGCGGCATCACCGTAATGGCTCTGGATCTTGGCATCGATTTGGTGGCCGAGGGCGTTGAGCGCAAGGAGGACTTCCGGGAACTGGCAGACATGGGCGTGCGCTACTTCCAGGGTTATCTGCTGGCACGCCCGGGCTTCCAGGCCATGCCGGAAGTCGATCTGTCCGCCATCTCCAGCGGCTGAGGGAACCAAGGCAAAAAAAGCCCGGGCAAAATGCCCGGGCCAACGCTGCGATCGGAGACACCCAATTTGCGCAAACGGCTACGTCACCATGAAACACTGATGTCCTGACCCGTCCCCGCACAGTCACTCGGACTGCACTTTCGCCACCGCCGCCTGCCAACGACGGTAATACTTCTCGCGATCTGCCTGGCGCAAGGCCGGGTTGTACTTTTCCTCCACGCGCCACACCGAATCCAGGTCATGCAAACCCTTGAAATAGCCCTGATGCAACGCCGCCAGCAGAGCCGCGCCCTGGGCCGTGGTTTCTGCGGTGTTGCTGGTGACGGTGGTAACACCGGTGAGGTCGGCCAGAGTCTGGAGGAACCAGCGGTTGCGGATCATGCCACCGTCAACCCGCAGTGATTTGACTTCGATGCCATCCTGCACCATCGCCTGCAACAGGTCTTCCGTCTGGAAAGCGACACTGCGAATGGCGGCAGCCACCATCTGGGCAACCCCGGTATCCCGAGTCATGCCGAAAACCGCCGCTCGGGCGTCCGGGTCCCAGTAGGGGGCGCCCAGCCCGGTAAAGGCCGGCACCATGATTTCCGACTGGTCGTGCCGGATAGACTTGGCCAGCGCTTCGGTATCAGCCGCATTTTCAATAATGCCCAGGCCGTCGCGCAACCACTGAATGATGGCGCCGGCCATGAAGATACTGCCTTCCAGGGCATAGGTGGTCGTGCCCTGGAGACGATACCCCACAGTGGTCAGCAACCGGTGCTGGCTGGTGATGGCCTCGGAGCCTGTGTTCACCACAGCAAAACAGCCGGTACCATAGGTGCTCTTCAGCATGCCCGGCTCGAAACAGGCCTGGCCAACCAGCGCCGCCTGCTGGTCGCCGATCATGCTGCAGACCGGGATGTCGGCGCCCAGCCACTCGGCGTCACAGGTGCCAAAATCGGCGGCGCTGTCCATGACCTCGGGCAGCATGCTTTCAGGCACACCCAGTTCCTTCTGCATGGTGGTTGACCAGCGCTGTCGATGAATATCGAACATCAGGGTGCGCGAGGCATTGGTCGCATCGGTGGCGTGCACCTTGCCTTTGGTCATCCGCCACAGCAGGAACGTATCCACTGTCCCGAAGAGCAGCTCACCTTTTTCTGCCTTGCTCTGGGCGCCGGTGACATTGTCCAGGATCCACTTGACCTTGGTGCCGGAAAAATAGGGGTCCAGCAGCAGCCCGGTTTTCTTTTGGCAGGTTTCTTCGAGCCCTTTTTCATGCAGTTCGCGACACAGTGCTGCGGTGCGCCGGTCCTGCCAGACGATGGCATTGTATACCGGCTTGCCGGTTCTCTTGTCCCATACCAGGGTGGTTTCCCGCTGATTGGTGATGCCGATGGCGCTGACCTGGCTGGCATCCACATTGTTTTTGGACAGAACAGCACGACAACTGCGCACCACCGACTCCCAGATGTCCTCCGGGTCATGCTCGACCCAGCCGTTTTTCGGAAAGTGCTGTTTGAATTCTTCCTGCGCCGTACTGACCACTGTCATGTCGGGGGTGTAGAGAATGGCACGACTGGAGGTGGTGCCTTGATCAATGGCAAGCAGATATTGAGTCATGAGGTCGCCTTGCAGATATTCGTAATTATTCGTTTATGTTCCACTCTGTGCCATTTATAACGAGCGATCTCGTGAAAGGCAACTGCCAATTTCGTAACAGACTGTATTCCAGCCGCCGACAGCCTCCAGCTATTGCTGGGGGTGGAGACGTGCTCGTCTTTGCTCCATAATGCGAGCGCAGGTTCGAACATGAGCCTTCCAGCACGCGAACCAGAATCGAATGTGCTGCATGATCGTTGCAGTACACCAGTGAACGTCAGGCATAAGGACACTCCTTCGCTATGAGCCAGGCCTTGCGACAGAGCCGTATTCATCAATTGGTGAAGCAGAAGGGTTATCTGACCATAGATGAACTGGTGGCCCACTTTTCGGTTACGCCGCAGACCATCAGGCGTGACCTGAACCAGATGGCGGAAGATGGCCTGATCGAGCGCCATCACGGCGGGGCCGGAGTGGCTTCCAGCGCTGAAAACACCGCCTATCAGACGCGCAAGATTCAACATCTGGCAGAGAAAACGCGCATCTCCGAGCAGGTGGCGATGCACATTCCCGATCATTCGTCCCTGTTCATCAATATCGGCACCACCAATGAAACGGTTGCTCAGGCACTATTGGGCCACAAGGGTTTGAAGGTGGTGACGAACAACCTGCATGTGGCGTCCATCCTCAGCAACAAGCCCGATTTCACGGTCATCATTGCCGGCGGACAGGTTCGGAGTCGCGATGGGGGCATTGTCGGGGAAGCCACCCGGGATTTCGTGCATCAGTTCAAGCTGGATTACGGCATTATCGGCATCAGCGGCATTGATGACGAAGGCACGCTGCTCGACTTCGACTACCAGGAAGTGCGCATCGCGCAGGCCATCATGGAAAATTCGCGCTATGTCTACCTGGCCGCCGACCACTCCAAGTTCGGGCGCAATGCCATGGTGCGCCTGGGCAATCTGAACCAGTGCTCCGCGTTCTTCACTGACCAAAGGCCCTCGCAGAGCCTGGTGGACTACCTGACCCAGCAACAGGTAGACCTGCACATCTGCTGACCCTTCCATGCGTTCCTGATTCCTCGATGACAGATGATTTGTGTTGCGCACATGTTCGTTAATGATTATATTTGATTAAAACGAATATAAACGAATTGCATCGCTTGTCGTGCCAAGGCACAGCGGCAGGCAAACATGACAACGGGCAGGACTTCAAGATGGCGCAACAAACCTACGATCTGCTGGTCATTGGCGGCGGTATAAACGGAGCCGGTGTGGCGGCAGATGCAGCCGGGCGCGGGCTTTCGGTGGCACTCTGCGAGACAGACGATCTGGCCAGTGCGACCTCGTCCTGGAGCTCCAAGCTGATCCATGGTGGCTTGCGCTACCTGGAGCATTATGAGTTTCGTCTGGTGCGCGAAGCACTGGGTGAGCGCGAAGTGCTGTTGCGCGTGGCCCCCCATCTGGTGACGCCGCTGCGTTTTCGCATGCCCCACCACAAGGGTTTGCGGCCGGCCTGGATGATTCGCATCGGCCTGTTTCTCTACGATCACCTGAGCAAGCGGACCAGCATCAAGGGGTCAAAGGGCATCCGTTTCGATCCGCAGGGGCCAGTGCGCCCGGAGTACGTCAAAGGGTTCGAGTATAGCGATTGCCGCGCTGATGACGCGCGATTGGTGGTCATGAATGCCAAGCTGGCCGAACAGAAAGGCGCCACTATCATGACGCGTCACTCCGTGACCCGGGCGCGGCGGGAAAACGGCGTCTGGGCGGTGACGGTGCAGCCGCAGGCCGGCAACAGTTTCACTCTGTATGCCAAGGCGCTGGTCAACGCCGGGGGCCCCTGGGTGCGCAAGGTGCTCGACAGCTTCGACAATGTGCGTATCGACAAGACCATTCGCCTGGTGAAGGGCAGTCATATCATCGTGCCACGTATTCACGATGAAGAAGAAGCCTACATATTGCAGAACAGTGACGGCCGCATCGTGTTTGTGCTGCCGTATCTGGAAGACTACTCGCTGATCGGCACAACGGATGTGGACTATCATGGTGATCCGAGAAACCCGGAAATCGATGATGATGAAATCGACTATCTCATCCGCATTACCGAGGACTACTTTCGGTGCAAACTGGGTCGAAAGGACATTGTCTGGACCTACTCGGGAGTGCGCCCGCTGATGCAGGGTGAGCGGCCGGACGAGGAGGAAAACGCGTCCAAGGTCAGCCGTGACTACCATTTTGAAGTGGAAGACGATAACGGGCATGCGCCTCTGCTGTCGATATTCGGTGGCAAGTTGACCACCTATCGCAAACTGTCCCAGGCGGCCGTGTCAGCACTGAAACCCTGGTTTCCCGGTATGTCGGAGCCCTGGACGGACAAGGCGCTGCTGCCCGGTGGTGAAAATATGAGCCACCCGGCGTCCTACGCCGAAGAATTGCAAAAACGGTATCCTTTCCTGACGCCAAAGGCTGCCCGAAGACTGGCCTTCAGCTATGGTCGACTCGCCGAGCGCTGGCTGGGCGACGCCACTTCTGAAGCTGACCTGGGTCCACGATTCGGCCAGTTGTATGGTGAAGAGGTGCGTTATTTGATGGCTCACGAATGGGCGGAAACCCCGGATGATGTTATCTGGCGGCGCACCAAAACCGGCATAGGCATGACGAAGGATCGGCGGCAGGCGCTGGCGGAGTTCATGGCGGAACAAAGCACCGCGTCAGAAAGCAAACAGTCGCACGTGGTGAATGCCTGATTGCTAGCGGGTTAATTCGACACTATTGCGGCTTGCGGTCGATCAGCCGACTGCTGAAGGTGATGCCGGCGCTCAACCGCGTATAGTCGGCAATGTCGCTATCAAGTTGGGTTGCCTGGGCGAACAGATCCACCGCTGTGCGTGAGCTCCACTGGAAGCGCGAGTTCACAGTCAGGCTGTAGGCCTGACCGCTGGTGCGATACAGCCACCAGTAGCCGTCCAGATCCCTGCGCAGCCCGCGATCCCTGAACTTTTCATCAGCATCGACGCTGCTCGGGTTATAGCTGCGTGCACTGATAAACTGACCACTCATCACGCTGCCATGCAGATACAGACCCCGCCAGCCGCGCAAACCGGGCAGACGCCTCTCATAACCCAGTTGGCTGTCGATACCCCAGCGCGCATTCTGCATCACCCGTTCCGGTGCCACACTGTAGTGCCCGAGCACTCCCGTTTCCAGGCCAACCCGGTCGGTGAGCCGCTGATGCCGGCTCAGTCGGGCGTCAAAGCTGACCCGGTTGCGTTGGTCGTTGAGCACCAGTTGCGGAGCTCCGCTCAGTGACAACTGGTACCAGGGCGCACTGTAGCCCGGCGAAGGCTGCCAGTACTGGGTGAACCCCAGCTCCGCACTCACACTGCTCAGGCTGGGCGTCGTCTCGATATACTCGACATCAAGTGCCCGCTCAATCGAATAGCCGGTGCTCTGGCTCTGCTCGAAGAATTCACTGTCGAAGAGGCTGGCGCTGAGGGTGACCACGGGGCGGTCGAGCGTGCTGTTGCGGCTGAGCATCGGATTGTCGTCGACACCGATGCCCAAGTGATAGTCGAGGGCCGACACGGGCAGTGCCAGCATTGCCGCGCAATAGAACAGGCCGGTACGAATCAGGTTACTGGGGGTCATCAGGGTTCTCCCTTTGCCCATCGTCAGTATAGTGTATAGTAACCGAACGTCCGGTGCACAGGAGACCGCTCATGGACAATCGCCGCCAGTTTCTGCAGCGCTCGCTGCAATTCAGTCTCTGGTCGGTTCTGGCCAGCACCAGTACCGGCACCTTGTTGGGCAACCGGGCCCAAGCTCAGTTGCTGGGGCGCGTGCCCGACAGTTTGCCGCCTGGCCAGTCGGTCTATGAACTGCAGGGTGAGGTGACTGTGGATGGTCAGCGCGCCGACATGGACACCGAGATTACCCCCGACAGCCTGGTCGTTACCGGCAGCAACAGCACCATCATCTTTGTGGTTGAGCGGGATGCCTATATCCTGCGCGAAAATTCGGAACTGCAACTGGAACGTGAAGGCTTGCTGGCCACCGGGTTGCGTCTGGTGAAGGGCAAGGTGCTCAGTGTGTTTGGTCATCGCGCCGATGATGCCGAGCTGCAGATGATGACCAGCACGGCCTCCATCGGCATCCGCGGCACCGGCCTCTATGCAGAGTCCGATGAGGACCGCAGCTATATCTGCACCTGCTACGGCCTGACCGATCTGTCCGCTCTGGCGCGTCCGGAGCAGCGCGAGCGCGTCGCCGCGCGTTACCATGAGTCCCGTTATGTACTCCGCGAGCCGGACAACGGCCGGCTGATCATCGAGGCGCCCTTTATCAATCATACGGATGAAGAGTTGGCCCTGATCGAATCCCTGGTCGGGCGACAGCCGCCGTTCAACCTGATGCGGCAGGATTATCAGGGGCCCCGGCGGCGCTACTGAACTGTGGCACAAAAAAAGGGTGGCCAGTGGCCACCCATAATTCACACACGCAGCAACGCAATCAGATAATCCGGTCTTCTGTTTCCGGATCGAAGAAAATCGCCTTGTCCATGTTGATCATGAACGTCATCGTCTCCCCGGGCTCTTTGGCTTCCCTGGGGTGCACCCGACAGTTGACCTCCTGGTCGTTCATGCGGATCAGGGTCAGTGTATCGGCCCCGGTCGGTTCGGTCACAATAATCTTGCCATCAACACTGGCCATGTTGGGCCCGGCATCCTGCTGGGGAATCACATGCGTGATCTGCTCAGGGCGAATGCCCAGAATCACGGTCTGGCCGATGCGCTGGCGAACCGCCTGCTCCTGTTTGGGAATAGGCAGATTGTAATCCTTGCCATCCACTTCCATGCGAATATGGGCCTCGCCCTGATGCTCCATCACCTTGCAACGGATGAAGTTCATCGAAGGTGACCCCATGAACCCGGCGACAAACAGGTTCACCGGTTCGTCGTACACTTCCTGCGGCGAACCGAACTGCTGAATCATGCCGTCTTTCATGACCGCGATGCGATTGGCCAGCGTCATGGCTTCAATCTGGTCATGGGTTACATAGACAATAGTCGTTTTCAGGCGCTGATGCAGCTTTTTGATTTCGGTACGCATCTCGACACGCAGTTTGGCATCAAGATTGGACAGGGGTTCATCGAACAGAAAGATCTTCGGGTCCCTGGCCAGAGCACGCCCCATGGCCACACGCTGGCGCTGGCCGCCAGACAACTGGCTCGGCTTGCGCTTGAGCAGCGGCCGGATCTGCAGCAGATCAGCCACCCGCTCCACTGTGCTGGCGATTTCGTCCTTGGGCATCTTGCGGATTTCGAGGCCGAAGGCGATGTTTTTCCAGACGTTCATGTTCGGATACAGCGCATAGGACTGGAACACCATGGCGATGTCCCGGTCCTTGGGCATGGCCTCGGTGACATCCTCGTCCTCGATGATGATGCGCCCGGTAGTGGCCTGTTCCAGCCCTGCGATGCAGTTCATCAGCGTGGATTTGCCGCAGCCGGACGGGCCGACCAGGATGATGAACTCGCCATCGGCGATGTCCATGTTGATGCCCTTGAGGATATGCGTATCGCCAAAGGACTTGTGCACGTTATCAATATGGAGATTGGCCATTTGTTGTTTTCCTCTAACCTTTGACCGAGCCTGCGGTCAGGCCGCGGACGAAATACTTGCCGGCGATGATGTAGACCGCCAGGGTGGGCAGGGCAGCAATGATGGCCCCTGCCATGTCAACGTTGTACCGCACCTCACCGGTGGAGCTGTTCACCATGTTGTTCAGACCTACGGTGACCGGCTGCGAGCGTGGCGACGAGAAGGCCACACCGAACAGGAAGTCATTCCAGATCTGGGTGAACTGCCAGATTACCGCCACCACGGTAATGGGTGTCGACAAGGGCAGAATGATGCGCCAGAAAATACGCCAGAAGCCGGCGCCGTCCAGTTGCGCAGCCTTTACCAGTTCACCGGGCAGGCTGACGTAGTAGTTGCGGTAGAACAGGGTAGTAAAGGCCACACCGTAAACCACATGGGTCAGTATCAGGCCGGGAATGGTGCCGCTCAGGCCTATCTTGCCCAGCACAGTCGCCTGCGGCAGCAGGATGGCCTGGAACGGCAGAAAGCAGCCGAACAGCAGCAGTGCGAAGAAGATATTGGAGCCCTTGAAGCGCCAGAAACTGAGCACATAGCCGTTCAGCGCGCCCACAATCACCGAGATGGTCACCGCCGGAATGGTGATCAGCAGTGAATTGATGAAGTAGGGCCGCAGACCCAACTGGCGCCGGGCACCGATTTGCACTTCACTCCAGGCCATGCGCCACGCCTCGAGACTCAGGCTGGACGGCAGGTCGATCAGGTGGCCAAACCGGATATCATTCATATCGCGGAACGACGTGCTGATCATGATCGCCAGCGGAATCAGGTAGTAGATGGCCACGATGATCAGGATGGCGTACAGAACGGCGCGCCCTGTCACCTCCGAATAGCGGCGTTCAGAATGTTTAACGGTCATCTTTCTTCACCCTCAGTTCGGAGTACAGATAGGGAATCAGAATGGCCATGACACCCATCAGCATGATGATCGCCGACGCGGCCCCCACGCCCATCTGGCCGCGGGTGAACGAGAACTGGTACATGAAGATGGCCGGCAGGTCGGAACTGAATCCGGGGCCGCCACCCGTCAGTGCCAGTGCCAGGTCGAACGACTTGATGGCAATGTGGGACAGCATGATGATGGCGCTGAAAAATACCGGCCGCAGGCTCGGGATGATGATGCGCGTGTAGATGGTGATGCGCGAGGCGCCATCAATCTGCGCCGCCTTGATGATGCTGTCATCGACGCCGCGCAGGCCAGCCAGAAACAGGGCCATGACAAAACCGGAGGATTGCCAGACCGCCGCGATCACAATGGTGTAGATCGACATGTCCGAATTGACCAGCCAATCGAAGCGGAAATCTTCAAAGCCCAGTTCGCGCACGAAGCGCTGAATCCCCACGGTTGGGTTGAGCAGCCACTTCCACACGGTACCGGTGACGATGAAGGACAGTGCCATCGGGTACAGATAAACGGTGCGCAGAAAGCCTTCGGCGCGGATTTTCTGGTCCAGCAATATGGCCAGCAGCAGCCCGATGGCGAGGCAGATCACGACAAACAGAACACCATAGATGGCCAGGTTTGTGATCGCCACCGTCCAGCGTTCATTGCCGAACAGGCGCTCATAGTTCTGCAGACCGATAAAGCCATAGCTGGGCAGAATGCGAGAATTCGAGAACGACAGCACCAGGGTCCACAGCATAAAGCCATAGATAAAGACCACTGCAATCAGCAGGGTCGGTGAAACCACCAGGCGGGGGATCTGCTCAGCGAGTCGATCCCCGAGCGACGGCTTGCGCACTTTGCGCACCGTCCGCACAGGTTCAGGTGTGGATACGGACTGGGTCATAACAGGTTCCAGAAGAAGCTGGGCATGACGGCTTATAGTGCTACAAAGCCGTCATGCCGGGTAGTACGAGCAGGTGGGCGAGCCACCTGCTGCCAGCGCCAGAGCCTGACTTGGACTCTGGCGGGTGCGCACAGACCTTACTGGGCCGCGCGAACCGCTGACGCCAGACGGCTGACAGCCTGATCTTCGGTCATTGACGTGCTGTTGAAGAAGGCAGTCACAACATCATAGATGGCACCCTGTACCGATGAAGTTGTAGACATGCCATGCGCCATGGAGGGCACCAGGCCTTCACCTGCCTGCGAGGTGGCCACAAAGGTGTCCATGGACGCCTGGGCACACTCGTCAAAGGTGCTCATGTCGTGGTCCAGACGGACCGGGATAGAGCCCTTGTTCTGGTTGAAGGTTTCCTGGAACTCGGTCGACAGCACCAGGCTGGCCATGGTGGCCTGAGCTTCCTGGTTGGCCGAATCACGCTGCGTGAACATGGCCAGAGAGTCGACATTGTGGGTGAACATGCCGTCGGTGCCCGGGAAGGCAACACACAGATAGTCTTCGCCTGCAGTCAGGCCGGCCGCGGTGAACTCACCTTTGGCCCAGTCGCCCATGAACTGAATACCGGCTTCACCACGAATGACCATGGCCGTGGCCTGATCCCAGTCCCGACCCGGTGCACCCTCGTCAATATAGTCGGTGATGCGGCGCAGGTGGGTGAAGGCTTCTTTCATGGCATCGCTGGTCAGCGCATCTTCATCGTGATCGACAAAGGCTCTGCTGAACAGCTCCGGACCACCGGTGGCCAATACAAAGTTTTCAAAGGTGGTGGCGTCCTGCCAGGCCTGACCGCCGTGGGCGATCGGGGTGTAACCCGCAGCCTGCAACTGATCAGCCACTTCCCACAGCTCGTCCAGCGTGGTCGGCGCGGATACACCGGCGCTCTCGAGCACTTCAGGGTTGGCCCACATCCAGTTGACCCGGTGCACATTGACCGGTACCGCGACGTATTGACCGTCGTATTTCATTACGCTGGCCACTTCTTCCGGCAGGAAGTCATCCCAGCCATCTGCGGCGGCCACTGAGTCCAGGCTGGCGAGGAATCCGAGATCACCCCATTCCTGGATTTCCAGGCCCTTGATCTGGGCAGAGGCCGGCGGGTTGCCGGATACAGCGCGGGCGCGCAGCACGGTCATGGCATTTTCACCGGCACCGCCGGCGACGGAGAAGTCGGTCCAGGTGTGGCCTTCGTCCTCTACCATGTCGCGCAGTACGGCGATGGCTGCGGCCTCACCACCGGAGGTCCACCAGTGCAATACTTCAACTTCACCGGCCATGGAAGAGCTTGCCAGGGTGCCGGCAATAGCGGCGCCCAGAAGAGATTTTCTGAATTTCATGGTCTTTCCTCAGCATCATTGTTGTTGTCGTTTGAGCTGCAGAGTCCCTGAGGGTTGCACTCCAAGGGATACCCTGCCTGCGGGTCAGGCCCGCCACGCCAGGAGGCTGAAAGTCGGCTACCTGATGCGATGCCTAGAATCTAGGCGGCTCGTGCCGGGAATACACGTAAGCAAGCGCAACGTAGTGTAACGTTGGCAGGCCCGTTGGTTGGCGGCAAGGCGCCTTCATGGCGCCATCGCAGGGCGTCAGGCGTGGCGCCCGATTATTCTGTAACAAGCCTGTTACAAAAGTCGCCGGCAGTAACACTGGGCAGCCTGTCGACACACTGGTTCAGCCCGGTGCCCGCTACTCATGGGGCAATTCGATGGTGACCTCGAGCCCATGGCCCATGGCATTGCGCACGCTGATTTCACCACCGTGACTGTGCACAATGTTGCGCGCAATGGTCATGCCCAGGCCGGTACCGCCGGTATGCCGGTTGCGTGAACCCTCAAGACGAACGAACGGGTCAAAAATCTGGTCGAGCTTGTCTTCCGGGACACCGGGGCCATCATCGCGCACCACGATGGTGACGCCTTCACCGGTATCTTCAACGCTAACCCAGGCCTCGCGGCCATAAAACACCGCATTGTGGATCAGGTTCGACAGGCAGCGCTTCAGAGCCATTGATTTGCCGTTGTAGGCCACGGCAGGGCTCACCTCCAGGTGTACGGTGCGACCGATCACGGCGACCTCTTCCTGAATCGCCTCCAGCATCGGATGCAGCCGGATGAGTGTGACGGGTTCATGGATATCGGTGCCGCGTGCCAGTTCAAGCGCGCCCTGTACCAGGTGCTCCAGCTCATTGAGGTCGCCGTTCAGGCGATCGCGCACGGTATCGTCTTCCAGCAGTTCGGCACGCAGACGCAGGCGCGTGATGGGCGTCTTCAGATCATGGGAGATGGCAGAGAAGAGCAGGTCACGGTCATCGATAAAGGTCAGGATACGTCGCTGCATGATATTGAAGGCGCGGGCCGTCTGGCGCACTTCGAAGGTTCCGGTTTCGGGCACCGGCTTCTGGTGAATGTCCCGCCCCAGGGCCATGGCGGCGTGCGACAGCACGCGCATGGGTCGGGTGAGCCAGCGCACGATAAACCAACTGCTGATCATCAGAATCACCAGCAGAATGCCGGTGAATATCACCTGATCCATCGTGAACAGGGTGACGCCTTCGGCGACATAGGGGTCTGGCAGCATCAGGCTGGCCAGATACAGCCAGTCGCCGTTCTCCATCTGCATCTGCGCCACCAGCACGGGGGCGGGCGGGTTCATCACCAGATTGTTCTGTACCCAGCGCGATGGCAGCTCGGAAAACAGAACACCGGTATTGAACACCCGCAGCGCGTTGGGGTAGGCAAAGTCGACACTGATATCGCCAACCCGCTGCCCGAGCCGCTCGCGAAACGTCTGTTGATAGGTTTCGATCAGTCGCCGTTTCAGCGGGTTTTCCCGAATGGCTTCATACTCGACAAATTCCGTGTTGACGCTCAGAAAGAAGCGACTGCCACCCAGGTTGCGCTGCTGGTCAATGATGATGTGCTGGAATTCCCGCGGCAGCGCTTCGAAGTAGGTGACGGTCGAGGCCATGGCGGTGGCCAGATCCTGCACGCTTGATACCGCGTCGGCTTCCTTGCCGCTCTGGATGTAATAGATCCAGATAAACGTGGCCAGCAGAAAGGAACTGATCACCGAGGTCACCACCACCACCAGCAGCCTGCCGAACAGGGACGAGACGGCCGCCTGACCGCGTTCCCGCAAGCGCTCGAGCAAAGCCATCCTACAGCACCTCGACGTCGGCGGTCAGCAGGTAGCCCTGGCCACGAACCGTCTTGATCAGTTGTGGTGATTTGCCGTCGTCATTCAGCTTGTGCCGAAGTCGACTGATCTGGACATCAATACTGCGGTCGTAGGGGCTGAGTTCCCGTCCCTTGAGGCGCTGAAACAGCGACTCGCGACTGATAACCTCCCCGGGGTGCTGCAGAAAGATCTGCAACAGATCATAGTCGGCGCCATTCAGGCTGAGCCGGTCGCCGCGCTCATGATGCAGTTGGCGTTGCTGGACATCCAGTGTCCAGACGCCGAACTTCAACTGTTCGGCCCTGTTGAACCCATGCTGCTTGCGGTCTTCCACCCGGCGCAGCACCGCCTTGATGCGGGCCAGCAGCTCGCGCGGGTTGAACGGTTTGGTCATGTAGTCGTCAGCGCCCAGTTCCAGGCCGATGATGCGGTCTGTCTCGTCGGACCCGGCGGTCAGCATGATGATCGGAATATCGGACCGGGTGCGCAGTTTCTGGCACAGTGTAAACCCGTCATCACCGGGCATCATGATGTCGAGCACGATCAGGTCGACATCGTGATGGTCCAGGCGGGACATCATCTGGGTGCCGTTGTGTGCCACCGACACGCGAAACTGGTTGCGGGTCAGATAGGCATTCAGCAACTGTGTGATTTCCAGGTCGTCGTCGACGACCAGAACATGAGTAGCCGGGTTGTTCGTATCCATCGCTTTAGGTTTTTGTTGTCAAATGGGCCGCTACACTATAGAACAAGAGAGACCAATGTCCTATCAACTGATTGTGTGTCGTCATGGCAGCCGAGCCCACATCCCCAGCCACGGATGACCTGATACTGGACCCGAAGAAGGTCCTGGCGCTGCGCGAGCGCTTTCTCACCGTGCAGTCAGGTCGACTTGAGCGTGTGCGTCAGGGTCTGCAGTATCAGCAGCAACGCTGCCTGACGTTATTGCCCCTGTTGTTGCATGTCAATGACATCAATCTGCCGGGGTACACCCATGCTGACGCCCCGTCCGGCATCCAGGGTTATGAGCCTGATGCGTCCAGCGTCAAGCTGCTGCGCCAATACAGTCGGCAGTTTTCCGGGCATATCCCACCCCGCCACCCTGACCCGGCCATTGTGTCCCTGTTCTTCATGGGCAGTTCGGGCAGCGTGGCCCAGTCGGTGCGCAGTGATCTGGATCTCTGGGTCTGCCATCGCAGTCATCTGGAAGAGGGCCAACTGGCTCTGCTGGATGACAAGTGCCGGCGCCTCGAGGCCTGGGCGCGGGGCTACAATCTAGAGTTGCACCTCTTTCTTATGAACGCCGAAAGTTTCCGCGGTGGCGAGCGAGAGACGCTCAATGGCGAGTACTGCGGCAGCTCCCAGCACTATCTACTGCTCGATGAGTTCTATCGAACCGGCATCTACCTGGCCGGCGCGACGCCCGCCTGGTGGTATGTGCCACCCGAGCTCGAGCACCGCTATGATGACGCCGTCAGGGCATTGTTCGACAGTGGTCGGGTGCCGGAGCACACGGTGGTCGATTTTGGCCGCATCAACCAGATGCCGCTGGGGGAGTTTCTCGGCGCGGCCATGTGGCAGTTGTACAAGGGCATCGATTCACCCTGGAAATCGCTGCTCAAGCTGATGCTGCTGGAGTGTTACCTGCACGACCATGACACCGGTCGCGGCATGCTGTGTCAGGAATTCAAGCAGCGCATCCATGACGAAGAAACCTCGCTGGATCGACTGGACCCCTACGTCATGCTCTATCGGCGACTGGAGCGGTTTCTGCGCGAGAGGGATCAGCCGGAACGGCTGGAACTGATTCGCCAGTGCCTGTATCAGAAAACCGGCATGAGTCTCAGTCGGCCGCAGAGCCGCGGCCGCACCAACTGGCGGCGCTCGCTGATGATGGACCTGGTGACCGAGTGGCACTGGCAGCCGGGCACGCTGACCCTGATGGACCAGCGCGAGAACTGGGGTATCGAGCAGGCGTTGGAAGAACGCCAGGCCATCATGCGCGAGTTTACCCAGAGCTATCGCAACATGACCCGCTACTCCCAGCAGCAGGGCGCCCAGTCGGTGATGACGCGGGCGGACATGCTGGTGCTGGGTCGCAAGCTGCACGCCAGTTTTGACCGCAAGCCGGGCAAGATCGACATCATCAATGAACACGCGGTGCCCAATCTGGGTCAGGAAAAGATCACACTGCACCAGTTGCCGGCCCGCGAGCGCGGGCAGTACCTCTGGGCCGCCTATATTGATCTGTCGGCCACTCGGCCCGCCACCTACCCCCCGCCTCTGAAGCAGGGCAGCGGCTTTCTCGAGGTGCTGTTGTGGAGTCATCTGAATGGTCTGCTGACCGGGCATCTGCATGTGCCGGTCTACAGTCAGCGCTCGGACCTGACTGACTTTGAAGTCAAGGAACTGATGTCCACCCTGCGCCACAGCCTGGCCTATCCGCTGCCACCGGCACCGCAGCAGGCGTTTCGCCGCCCGTCACGCGTGCAGAAGGTGCTGCTCTACGTCAACGTCGGGGAAGATCCCATGGCCTCGCTGTCGCAGCGCGGGTTGCAGAAGATATCCAATCGGGTGGATTCGCTGGACTACAGCGCGCTCGGCGAAAACCTGGTGCGCACGCTGGATATGGTGACGGTCAGCTCCTGGCATGAGGTTGTGTGCACCCGCTATTCGGGCCCCGATTCACTGGTGCAGATGCTGCAGGCCCTGTTTACCCGGTTGCGTCGCCAGCGCAATGAGCCGTTGCCGGAGATCGAAGTCCACTGCTTCTGCCCGAGCAGGGCCGCCGCGACCGCGCAGCGGGTCCAGGAGCTGGTCAATGACATGCTGTCGGTGTTCATGGCCCGTGATGATGCCGAAGCGGATGCGCAGCGTTATCTGCTGCGCATCGAGCAGACGTTTCACCTGTGCCAGTTCGAAGACGGCCGCTTCTATACCGAACAGGCAGACGGCCTGCGCAACCTCTACCCGCTGCTGGCGCGCCAGCAAAGCCGCTTCAGTCCGCTGGTGCTGGATCGCAACGCCATGCGCCACCATCCAGCGCTCAAGCTGATTCTCGAGTCGGCCCGTCCGGGCCAGATCGTGGTCTGCTTTCAGGCCGACACCCGGCATATCGGCTATTGGGTGGCTGATGAAATGGGCACCCTGTTCCATGCCCGCTCTCCCAACCATGGCGTGAGCAACCTGCTCAATCACCTGTATCGCTTTCTGCGCAATGTCGAGCTGCAGCAGATGACGTCGGATACCTCCGAGTTCGACCCTGAATTGATCATCTCCCGGCGCCGCATTCTGTTTTTCGAGGTGAAAGCGGCCACCACCAGCAAGCCGGCGCGCCTGGTCAACTGGCCGGGCGCGGAGGACGATGAGCTGGATGCCTGCCGCATACAGGTCATGGTCAATGGCAACCGGAAGGACGAGGTGCACTATCAGGTCTATGTCGACCACGAAGAGTACAGCTCACTGCGCCTGGGGCCCGATCTGTTCCAGCATGTCACCAGCCGGGTGCTTGAACTGAGAGAGCAGGGTAGCCGCTACCCTTGCTTCATCAATGATCTGCAGTTCTCCGAAGAACTGCTGGCCGATTTCTTTGATGGCACCGCCCAGACCTATCACTACCTGCTCTACAAGCACCGCCTGGAACAGCGGCTGAACCGCTACCTCTGAGCGGATGCGAGTCGAGGCCAAAACACGTATACTGGCGGCGTTCAAAGTGCGTTCACCGGAGCTGTTCATGATCCTTCGTCTCACCTGCCTGGTCTGCCTGCTGTTGTGGCTGAGCGCCTGCGGCTACAAGACGGACCTGACGCTGCCGGAAGAAGACGCGCGAACACTCATCAGTACAGACATTGATTAAACGGCGAAACGCCCGGGTACTACAGCATTCATGACCCCTTTTATCCCCTTTCTGCACGACAACAACTGCCTGCATGCCGAACAGGTGCCCGTCGAGCAACTTGCAGAGACCTTCGGTACACCGCTCTACGTCTATTCAAGGCAGGCGCTGATCAGTCAGTACCAGCGGTATCAGTCGGCCGTGTCCGAGCAGGACATGATCTGCTACGCCGTCAAAGCCAATTCCAATCTGGCCGTGCTGCGCACCCTGGCCGATCAGGGCGCCGGTTTCGATATTGTATCCGGCGGCGAGCTGGAGCGCGTTCTGGCGGCTGGTGGTGACCCGGCCCGGGTGGTGTTCAGCGGCGTGGGCAAGCAGCCCGCGGAAATGCAGCGGGCGCTGGAAGTGGGTATCCACTGCTTCAATGTCGAATCCCTGCGTGAACTCGAGCAACTGCAGGCCGTGGCCGCTTCGCTCGAAACCGTGGCGCGCGTCTCGTTGCGCGTCAATCCCGACGTGGATGCGCGCACCCACCCCTATATCTCGACCGGCCTGAAGGCCAACAAGTTCGGTGTGCCGGTGGAGGATGCCGAAACCTTCTATCTGCAGGCGCGCGACATGGCCTTTATCGAGCCGGTCGGTGTAGACTGCCATATCGGGTCACAGCTGACCGAGACTGAACCTCTTCTGGAAGCACTCGACAGCCTGCTGGTGCTGGTGGGAAGGCTGCGTACCCAGGGTATTGAGCTGGTCCACGTCGACATGGGCGGTGGCCTGGGCGTCAGTTACGAAGAAGGCGAGCAGCCCCCCGATATCGAACAGTATATTGCCATTGTGCATGACCGGCTGGCCGCTCAGGGCCTGCATCTTATCCTCGAGCCCGGACGCTCCATCGTGGCTGACGCCGGTATGTTCCTGACCCGGGTGTCATTGCTGAAAACCGGTGAAGAGAAAAATTTTGCCGTGGTCGATGGTGCCATGAACGACCTGCTGCGCCCGGCCCTGTATGGCGCCTGGCAGCGCGTGGTGCCGGTTACGCCGCGTCCGGGCAAGCCGGCGCTCTGGGACATCGTAGGGCCCATCTGCGAGACCGGAGATTTCCTGGCCAAAGACCGCGAACTGGTGCTGGCAGAAGGTGATCTGCTGGCGGTGATGCAGGCCGGCGCCTATGGTTTCGTGATGTCATCGAATTACAACACCCGGCCTCGGGCGGCCGAAGTGATGGTGGACGGCGACAAGGCGCACCTGGTGCGCCGCCGCGAAACGCTTAGTGAACTGCTGGCCGCAGAGCAGGAGCTGTCCTGATGCGCCTGCGCTTTACCAAGATGCATGGCCTGGGCAATGACTTCATGGTCATCGACGGCGTGACACAGGATGTGACCCTGACCCGGGAACAGGTGCGCGCCTGGGGCGACCGGCAATTCGGTGTCGGGTTTGACCAGTTGCTGCTGGTACAGCCCCCCGAATCACCCGATGTTGCCTTTCGCTATCGTATCTACAATGCCGACGGTGCCGAAGTCGAACAGTGCGGCAACGGGGCCCGGTGTTTCGCGGCCTTTGTGCGCCGTCAGGGTCTGACCGCCAGTGAGACCATTCCGGTACAAACGGCAGCGGGTCGACTGGAGCTGCAGATGCTGGCCGATGGACAGGTTCGAGTGAATATGGGCGTGCCGCGCCTGCAGCCCGAAGACGTCCCTTTCAAGGCCGCGGAATTCAAACTGGAACAGCCCGTGTCTCTGGCCGACGGCCGCACGGTGTCATTGACCCCGGTTTCCATGGGCAATCCGCACGCCGTGTTGCTGGTGGACCGCGAGCCCGATGATGCCCTGGTGCATGACCTGGGGCCTATTCTGGAATCTCATGAGGCCTTTCCCGAGCACGCCAATGTGGGCTTTCTGCATGTGCACAACCCCACCTTCGCGCGCCTGCGTGTGTTCGAACGAGGGGTAGGCGAAACACTGGCCTGCGGCAGTGGCGCCTGCGCGGCGCTGGTAGCGGCGCGACTGCGTGGTACTATGGATGAAGCCGTGACCCTGCAGGTCAATGGCGGACAGATGACAGTAAGCTGGGCGGGTGAAGGACAACCTGTGTACATGACAGGTCCGGCCAGCTTCGTATACGATGGCGAGATCAACCAGGAAGCGTGATCATGACCAAAGTTGATGCAACACTGAACGAGGAAGACCCGCAGGGCCTGACGGCTGAAGAAGTGGCGGTCTGGCTGGAGCAGCACCCGGAGTTTTTCTCCGGCCGGGAAGCGCTGCTCAAACTGATGCGGATTCCCCATCACAGCGGGCAGGCGGTATCGCTGCTGGAAAAGCAGAACGATGTGCTGCGCCGCGAAGCCGGCAGTTTGCGCGAGCGGCTGCACCATCTGATTGCGACGGCGCGCGATAACGATCATCTGTTCATGCGGCTGCGGGCTCAGGTGCTGCATCTGCTGGATGCCCGCGACTGGGCCGGTGTGCTCACGGCGCTGAGCCAGGGGCTCAGCCGGCACTTTGACGTAGACCGGGTACAACTGCTGGCGCTCGACGAGCGGCTGCATGTGTCCGGGTCGATCAGCCAGTTGATGACGGAAAACACCGTCCGGCAGGCCTGGCCGACACTGGTGGATGAACACAAATGCTGGTGTGGGGCGATTGATCCGGACGTGGCGGCACGCCTGCTCGGTGATGACGCTGATGTCGCCGGCTCCGTGGCGGCCGCACCCCTGCTGCATCAGGACCGATTGGTTGCAGTAATGGTGCTGATAGCAGAAGACTCCGAGTATTTCCGCTCCAGCATGGATACACTCTTCCTGAACCATGTGGCGGAAGTGACCGGAAGACTGGCTCGCTCCGTACTGTCCTGACACAGTCCAATCGCGGGAGAATCACCATGCTGGATGTTACAACGGCCCGGCGGGTGCTCGATCACGCCCTTGCCCAAGGGGCGAATTTCGCTGACCTCTTTGTTGAACGCCAATTGCGCCAGAGCCTGCGCACGGTTCTTGACCAGGTCGAGGATGTGCAGTCCGGCCTGGAGTTCGGCATTGGTGTGCGTTTGGTATACGGCCATCAGGTGCTGTATGGCTATACCAATCAGCGCGACGCCGAGTCACTCTGCCGCATTGTGGATGTGCTGGCGGCGCGCGACCGACGCGATCCGGTCAGTACTGCCCTGGCCTTTGATTTCCGGCAACCGCCGACACAGCACAAGGTGCTGACGCCATTGAGCGAAGATACGGCACTGGCTGAGAAAGTCGATTTCCTGCGCCGCGCCGACCTGAGCGCCCGCGCGGACGACAAACAGATTTCCCGCACCATTGGCAATATTCTGCAGCGCGAACAACAGATCGAGGTGTTCAACACCGAAGGCCTGCATACGCGCGACACCCGCCATTATTGTCGGGTCGCTGTGACGGCAGTGGCAGCCGATGGTCAGGAGCAGGCCACCGGCAGCGACAACATCGGCGGCATGCTGGGCTGGGAAGTTCATGCGCAGCGTGACCCGGCGTTGCTGGGGCAGGAAGCGGCCCGCCAGGCACGGGTCAACCTGGGCGCCAAGGCCTGCCCCTCCGGCCGCATGCCGGTGGTCATCGGCAATGGCTTCGGCGGGGTGATTTTCCATGAGGCCTGCGGCCATCTGCTGGAGACCACCTCGGTGGCGAAGCAGGCGTCGGTTTTTCATGACCAGATGGGCGAAATGATCGCCTCACCCGTGGTCAGCGCCGTCGATGACGGCACCATCGACAATGCCTGGGGCTCGATCAATATTGATGACGAAGGCATGGAAACCCAGCGCACCCAGTTGATCAAGGACGGCCGCCTCACCAGCTTCATGGTCGACCGGCTGGGCAGCGAGCAGACGGGCTTTGCACGCACTGGCTCCGGGCGGCGCGAAAGCTATCGCTATGCGCCGGCTTCGCGCATGCGCAATACCTTTATCGAAGCCGGCCATGACAACTTTGAAGACATGATCGCCTCGATCGACAAGGGCATCTATGCCGCCAGCATGGGTGGCGGTTCGGTGCAGCCCGGCACGGGCGAGTTCAACTTTGCCGTGACCGAGGGCTACTACGTCGAAGACGGCAAGATCCGCTACCCGGTCAAGGCCGCCACCCTGATCAGCACCGGCCCGTCGGTATTGAAGGAGATCAGCATGGTCGGCAAGGATCTGGATCTGGCCTGCGGCATGTGTGGCTCGGTCAGCGGGTCCATCCCGACCACCGTGGGCCAGCCGGCAGTAAAAGTGGATGACATCCTGGTGGGAGGCAATGCCTGATGACGGTACAGGATGACATGATTGCACAGGTGTTGGATCGAGTACGTCAGGCCGGTGCCTCCGGCGACCTGATTGTGGACGAGAAAGAGTCCCTGTCGCTCAAGGCGCGTAGCGGACAGCTTGAAGAGCAGTCCGTCAGCCGCAGCCGCACGCTCGGTCTGCGCGTCATTCGCGACGGCCAGGTGGGTATTGCCTTCAGTGAAGCCGATGATGACACAGCCCTGCAGTGGCTGGTGGATCAGGCGCTGCTCAACGCCCACTTCAACAAGACCGAAGAGCACGAGCGCATCGCTGAGCTGTCCGCGACATTGCACACGGATGACGCCGTGCTCTGCCCGCAGAGCAGCATGACCGCCGAGCAGCGGATCGAAAGGCTGCTCGACATGGAGTCAACGCTCGCCGCGCGGCCCCATATTCGCAATGTGCCCTACAATGGCTTTGCCGAGCGGCAGACCGCGCGCACCGTGGCCTCTACCCATGGCTTGCGGGCCACCAGTCGCCAGCGGCTGAATTATCTGTATGCCTATGCGCTGGCCGCCGAAGGCGAGACTACCGCCATGGCCGGCTGGGGCCAGGCTGCCCGTCGGGGCGAGGACGTGCATGCAGCGCCGATCATCGAGCGCGCGCATGACCAGGCGACTGCTTTGCTGTCAGGCAAACCGGTGGCCAGTGGTCACTATGCGGTCTGTTTCGACCCGGAAACCCAGAGTGATTTGTTGTCTGCCTTCGGGCTGGCGCTGTCCGGCAAAGCGGCCTGTGATGGCGTGAACCCGTGGCGCGACAAGCTCGGCAAACCGGTGGCGGTCTCCGGCCTGACCATGGTCGACCGGCCGCTGAATACCGAGGGTTTCGGTTACGCCCTGTTCGATGCCGAGGGCACACCCACCGCAGAAACCCGATTGATTGACCAAGGGCAGTTGCAGACGCTGATTCACAATTCCGCAACGGCTCGCGAACTGGGTACCCGCTCAACCGGTCATGCCACGCGCGGCCCCAAGTCGGGGCTGGGTGTGAGTACTCACCAGCTGGCCATCCTGCCCGGCACCGCGGATGACAGCGAACTGCTGGCCGGAGACTATCTCTGGCTGACCGATCTGCAGGGGGTTCATTCAGGCGCCAATGCCCTGTCGGGCAACTTCAGTTTTGGTGCCAGTGGTTATCTGTGTCGAGACGGCCAGCGCCTGCACCCTGTGCGCGGTATTACCGTAGCGGGTAATTTCTACCAGATGCTGCAGCGTATCGACGCCATCGGCAAGCAGACCTATTGGACTTGGGGTCGTTCCAGCTGCATGCCGACGCTGCGCTTTGCGGATGTCGCCATCTCTGGCTGACGGAAGGGGCCTGTCGGCCCCGGTCGCTCCTGCGCATCCATGCGCCCGCGACATTAGTGCATCCCTGC
>NZ_JAIUMC010000018.1 GCF_022565775.1 Natronospirillum sp. | reverse complement strand
GGGCAGCCTGCACAAGGCCAACGGCGGCTATCTGATCATGGACGCGGAAAAACTGCTGGTTGAACCCTTCGCCTGGGATGCCCTGAAACTGGCACTTAAAACCCGGCAGATCAAGATGGAATCGCCGTTCGTTGATCCGAGTCTGATGCATGCCGTAACACTGAGCCCGGAAACAGTGCCGCTGCAGTCCAAGATCATCCTGATCGGCTCGCGCGACATCTACTATCAGCTGCTGGCACTGGACCCGGAGTTCAATGAACTGTTCCGCATTCTGGTGGACTTCGACAGCTATATTCCGCGCGACAATGATTCCGTGGAGCAACTGATTCTGCGCATCAAGCATTATGCAGAAGAGAAGGAGTATCCGCCGATCCACCGGGATGCGGTGTCCCGGCTGATCGAGTTCTCGCTGCGCCAGGGCGAACATCAGGAGCGCATCAGTGCACAGATCATTCATCTGTTCAAGATGGTGGCCGAGGCGGATTATCTCCGCCAGCAAAACAACGACGGTGTCATCATCGAGGCCCGACATGTGGAACTGGCCCTGAAGGCCGCCGAATATCGCAGCAGCCGCATCAGTGACCAGATGATCCTGGAAATCTCCGAAGGGACCGTGAAGATCTCGACCGACGGAGAGCGGGCCGGCTGCGTCAACGGCCTTACCGTGATGGAGGTCGGAGAATCCGTGTTTGGTTCACCGGCGCGCATCACCGCCACCGCCTCGCTGGGCTCCCAGGGCATCATGGACATCGAGCGCGAAGCCCAGCTGGGGCAGTCCGTGCACTCCAAGGGCGTGATGATTCTCAATGGCTATCTGGCGCGCCAGTATGGGCGAGACATTCCCCTGACCCTGAACGCCCACATCGCCATGGAGCAGTCCTATGGCCATGTGGATGGCGACTCGGCCACCTGTGCCGAGCTGGTTGCCCTGATTTCAGCCATCACCGACATTCCGGTCGAACAGTCACTGGCCGTCACCGGCTCGATGAACCAGCATGGCGAAGTGCAGGCTGTCGGCGGCGTCAACGAGAAGATCGAAGGATTCTTCCGGGTCTGCTCCAGCCGCGGCCTGACCGGCCGTCAGGGTGTCATCATACCGGCCGACAATGTGCGCCACCTGATGCTTAATGACGAGGTGATCGAAGCGGTGGAAGCCGGGCAGTTCACCATCTATGCTGCACGTCAGATTGATGATGTTCTGACTCTGCTGCTGCGTCAGGATGCCCTGCTGACCCATGAAGAAACGCGCAACATGCTGAAGTCCATGCATGATCGCCTGCAGGAGGACGACGACAGCAGCAAGTAACTGCGAATACAGCAGCGCGAAGACCACTACAACATACAATAATTGGTAGGGAGAAACCTATGTCAAACACCGTCTACCCGGTGCCAGACAGCGCCCGGCAAACCGCTCTGGTCAATAATGAAGAATATGAAGCGCTGTACCAGCGCTCCGTGGATGACAACGAAGCCTTCTGGCGCGAACAGGCGGAGCGCATCGACTGGTTCAAACCGTTCACGGAAGTGCGCGATGTCAGCTACGACCGCAACAACCTGCACATCCGCTGGTATGGCGACGGGGAACTCAATGTTGCCCACAACTGCATCGACCGCCACCTGAGCAAGCGGGCGGACCAGACCGCCATTCTCTGGGAAGGCGACGACCCGCGCGAAGATCTGAAAATCTCCTATCAGATGCTGCATGACCGGGTCTGCCAACTGGCCAATGGTCTGAAGTCACTCGGCGTCAAGAAAGGCGACCGGGTCACCATCTATATGCCCATGGTGCCCGAGGCCGCCTATGCAATGCTGGCCTGTGCCCGCATCGGGGCCGTTCATTCGGTGGTGTTCGGTGGCTTCTCGCCGGAAGCGCTGGCCGGCCGTATCATCGACTGTGCATCGAAGGTGGTGATCACCGCCGACGAAGGTGTGCGCGGCGGACGCAAGATTCCGCTGAAAGCCAATGTAGATCGGGCGCTTGAAGTGAAGGGCGCGGATATCGTCGACCATGTCGTAGTGACCCGCCGCACCGGTGGTGATATCGACTGGCACGACTCACGCGACCACTGGTATCACGACCTGGCCGACAGCCAGCCGAAGACCTGCGAGCCGGAGCGCATGAACGCGGAAGACCCGCTGTTCATCCTCTATACCTCCGGCTCTACCGGCAAACCCAAAGGGGTGCTGCATACGTCGGGTGGCTATATCGTCTATGCCTCGCTGACCCATCAATATGTCTTCGACTACAAGGACGGCGACATCTACTGGTGCGCGGCCGACGTCGGCTGGGTAACCGGGCACAGCTATATCCTGTATGGCCCGCTGGCCAATGGGGCGACCACCCTGATGTTCGAGGGTGTGCCCAATTACCCGACTGCCGGCCGTCTGGGCGAAGTGGTTGACAAGCATCAGGTGAATATTCTCTACACGGCACCCACTGCGATCCGCGCCCTGATGGGCAAGGGGAGCGAAGCCACCGACTCGTCGCAGCGCAGCAGCCTGCGCATTCTGGGCAGTGTCGGCGAGCCCATCAACCCCGAAGCCTGGAACTGGTATTACTCCGAATTCGGCAATAGCCAGTGCCAGGTGGTGGACACCTGGTGGCAGACCGAAACCGGCGGCATCATGATCACGCCGCTGCCGGGCGCCACGGACCTCAAACCGGGCAGCGCCACCCGGCCCTTCTTCGGCATCCTGCCGGCCCTTTTCGGGCCTGAGGGCGAAGAACTGAAAGGGGCCACCAGCGGCAACCTGGTGATCAAGGACTCCTGGCCGGGCCAGATGCGCACCGTCTATGGTGACCATCAGCGCTTTATCGATACCTATTTCAGCGCCTATGACGGCGTCTACTTTACCGGCGATGGCGCCCGTCGCGACGAGGACGGCTACTACTGGATCACCGGTCGTGTAGACGACGTGCTGAATGTGTCGGGCCACCGACTGGGCACCGCCGAAATCGAAAGCGCGCTGGTCGCCCACCCCTCGGTGGCCGAGGCTGCTGTCGTGGGCTACCCGCATGACCTGAAGGGGCAGGGCATCTACGT
The DNA here is from genome assembly GCF_022565775.1 of Natronospirillum sp. GTDB lineage: Bacteria > Pseudomonadota > Gammaproteobacteria > Pseudomonadales > Natronospirillaceae > Natronospirillum. Next base: position 34,945 of record NZ_JAIUMC010000018.1, on the reverse strand, counting down.
CTACATCACTCCGATGGCCGATATCGAGCCCAGCGATGAGCTGAGCAAGGAACTGATCCAGTGGGTGCGCAAGGAGATCGGCCCGCTGGCCACGCCGGATCTGATCCAGTGGACTCCGGGGCTGCCCAAGACGCGTTCGGGCAAGATCATGCGCCGTATTCTGCGCAAGATCGCGGCCAATGATTATGGCGAACTGGGCGACACCTCGACGCTGGCCGACCCCGGCGTGGTCGACGAGCTGATCGACCACCGGTTGAACCGGTAACCCGACCCGTTCTGGCCGCCCCTCTGGGGCGGCCAGAACGGTTGATGCCCCGCCTGCTTGATTCCATTCGTTGTCTAATTTTTAACGCATCCAAGCAGCCTGCCTCCAGTCCTGGCTTGCAGCGCTTTCTACAAATTCTATCCCCAGAGTTATCCACAGAATCTGTGGATGGTTTAAACCCGTGTTCAAAACGCTGTAATGCCCATGAAAACTGGCTTCCTTGCAGACAGGCCGGCTGTCAACAGGGCTCTGTAAAATCTTCCGACAAATTTTGTGCACAAGCCGTTGACAGCCCGACGCAAGGCTGTTCCAGGCGGATTATTCCGGCCTGACCAGTTTCACCTCAACACTCTGCCGCAGCTCTGTGCCACCCAGTTTTTCGATAATGGCCAGAGCGAAATCCATTGCTGTGCCCGGACCCCGACTGGTCCATACCGGTCCGTCAAATTCGTGCACCGCATCGGTGATCGTCGATGTACCCGTCTCCAGGCCATCCAGTGCACCGGGGAATGCTGTCATGGTCCGACCGGACGCCACACCGGCGGCTACCAGCACTCGCGGGGCAGCGCACAGGGCGCCGACCGGGCGCTCCGCCGCCTGATGCCGCTGCAACAGTTCGATCAGGGTCTCATCGGCTGCCAGATTGTTGGCCCCGGGCTGACCGCCCGGCAGTACAATGGCATCGAAATGGAGATGCGCAACCGACGACAACAGTACGTCAGGGATCAATCGTGTGCCGCGGGCGGCCAGGATTTCGCCCGGTTTCAGCCCTGCTCGCACAACCTCGAAGCCGGCTCTGACAAACAAATCCATCAAGGTCACGGCTTCCAGTTCCTCGACGCCCTCAGCCAGCGGAATCAGAATCGTCTTCATGCGGCTTCAGCTCCCTTATCCTGTTGTTTTTTCTGCAAAAAAAATATTTGACAGCCCATAGGCCCTCGGCTAAAGTACGCCCCACGTTTGCAGGGCCCTCCTGCAGACCAGCCTGAAGTGCCTAGGTGGTGGAATTGGTAGACACGCTAGCTTCAGGTGCTAGTGGCCTTACGGCCGTGGAGGTTCAAGTCCTCTCCTAGGCACCATCTTCCCTTGTCGTACGTGGCTACTGCGTCGATCTTTACCCGCGTTTACTTTGCCCTGATTGTTGTTTTTTCTGGCGTTGTCAGTTCATTGATTACGGTAACGCTCCCGGTTTTCCTGCTTTTTCGCTTCACTTTTCTTGATCAGCACATACATGGCGCCGGCGCCCCCGTGGTGCGGCTGTGCCGAGTGCAACGCCAGTACTTCCGGAATACGCTGCAGCCATTGATAGGTGTAGGACTTGAGGACGGCCTTCTGTTCACCGCGTTCACCCTTGCCATGCAACACAATCGCCGACCGCACATCATACTTCTGGCAGTCCAGAACGAATCGAATCAGGGCGCGTCTTGCCTGATCCACAGTATGCCGATGCAGGTCCAGCCGCGCATCCAGCGTATAGCCGCCCTGCTTGAGCCTTCTGAAGACACCATGCGCAACACCGGCAGCCCGCCAACTCAGGATATCAGTCGGCCCTACCCACTGGACATGTGACTCTGAAAGGCCATCAACTTCCCTGCTCTGCTGGCGTTCGGCAGCGGCCCTGCGCCGAGCCAGTGCGGCATCGGTTTCCGGTGCGGCCTGGCGCTGCAGACGCACGGTTGGCTCGGCGCGCAGTCGCCGCACGCCTGCCATTTCCTGCGCAAACAGATCGTCATCGTCATGCTTTGTCACGGGCGACTCCCCTCCTGCACCTGTCTGGCCAAGTTTACTGAAGCCAACACCCGTTTGCACGAGCCCGAAGTGCTTCGTATAGGGTGTGAAAGTTACCCTCCGCGACCTGCTTTCCCTCTTTACAATTCGCTGCCCACTGCTGCACTATCGCGGCAGACTCCCAATTGTAAAGACGGCCGTCTGCCGGTCTGGGGACTTCAACACGAAAAAGGTGTGCACGCATGAAAAACGAACGCCTGCTGCTCATTGATGATGACAAAGAATTGGGTGAATTGCTGGTCGAATTTCTCGACAGCGAAGGCTTTGTGCTCGAGCTCGCTCATTCTGGCGAAGAAGGGCTGCAGAAACTTGCCGCAAACGATTATGACCTGATCCTGCTCGACGTTATGATGCCCGGCATGTCAGGGCTGGATGTTTTGCGCGAAATGCGCCATTCCAACACCGTACCCGTCCTGATGCTGACCGCCAAAGGCGACGAACTGGACAAGGTACTGGGCCTCGAGCTGGGTGCGGATGACTATCTGCCCAAGCCCTATAGCCATCGCGAACTGGTGGCGCGGATACGCGCCCTGTTGCGCCGGGTGGAAATGGAACACCAGCGGCCGGGGCCTGCGGTGCAGCCCGTGCTGACGCTGGGCCGCATCACGCTGGATACGCGCGTCTATCAGGCGCTGATCGACAAGCAGGACATGGAACTGACGCAAACCGAGTTCAAGGTGTTGCAGACTCTGATGGAGCGTGCCGGTCAGGTGGTCACCAAGAACGAGCTCTACCAGACGGTACTGGGTCGGCCGCTGGAGCCCTATGACCGCTCCATCGACATGCATGTCAGCAACGTGCGCAAGAAAATCATGCAGTTGGCCGAGGAACACAAACCGATCAAGACATTGCGTGGTGTCGGCTATCAATTCGTAGCCGACTGAATCAGCCTTCGGCATGTGGCGATCCGCTCTGAACTGGCTACGTTCCCTCAACCCACTGGCGTCCCTGACCGGAAGGATATTCATCTGGTTCTGGCTCACGCTGGTGGTGATCTCCATGGTGTCCTTCCTGGTGCTGCAGCAATGGGCGCGGCCCTATGAGCTGACCGACCTGAATGCTGAAGAGCAGCAGTTGCTGGAATACCAAAGGGAAGAACTGGAAAACTATCTGGAAGCTGGCATGACGCCCTTGCAGGCCATCCGCTACTCCGGAATCCGCTTTGGCCTCGATATCTATCTGGTCGACCCCACGTTTCGCCTTCTGGGCACTCCCCAGCCCGATCAGATAGAGCTGTACATGATCGGCGCCATGGTGGAGTCCGGCGAGCCCCTGGCCGCCAACTGGGAAAACATCCGCTGGCTGGGAGCCGAACCTCTGCGCCACCGCGGAGAAACCTACCGGGTGCTGATCAAGACCACCGTGGACTCAGGCACGGGTCGCCTGATGGATGTCATCAATGAGCGCCTGACCTGGACCTTTCTGGCCCTGCTGGTCAGCGGCATGCTCAGCCTCCTGCTCGCCAACTCCCTGTCCCGTCCATTGCGCCTGTTGCGCGAAACCAGTCGCTCTCTGGCGCGCGGGCAACTGGAATCCAGGGTGCCCGGCGTGGTCTCCAAACGGGCTGATGATATCGGTCAGTTGGGCCAGGATTTTGACCATATGGCGGAACGGATTCAGAGTCTGATCGAAGCTCAGCAGAAGCTGCTGTCCAACATCAGCCACGAACTGCGTTCTCCGCTTACCCGCCTGCAGATTGCGCTGGGTATCGCCCGCCAGCGCATGGAGCAGGACACCGCCGTACCGCAACTGGACCGCATAGAGCGTGAGGCACAGCGTCTGGAAGCCATGATTGCTCAGCTGCTGCAATTGTCACGTCTGGAGAACCGGTTGCAGCATATGGACCTCCAGCCGCTCGATCTGGGCAAGATGCTGCGCACCATTGCTGATGATGCCAACTTTGAAGCGCTCGCCCAGGACCGCTCGGTGCGGCTGCAGACAGTAGTGCCGGTGCGGGTGATCGGGGATCAGATGCTGCTCAGTTCGGCGATCGAAAATGTAGTGCGCAATGCCGTCAAGTATACGGCGGAAGGCAGTGAGGTCGTGATTGACACAGCACTCAACGGCGATCAGGTGGAAATTTCAGTACAGGACGCCGGCACCGGCGTACCGCCTCAGGATCTGCCCTATCTGTTCGAGCCCTTCTTTCGTGCCAGCAACACCCATCAGGGTGGCTCGGGCCTCGGCCTGTCGATCACTCGCCAGGCCGTTGAAGCGCACAAGGGTACGGTGAAAGCGGAGAATATTCCGGAAGGCGGGCTGCGCATTACAGTGCTGTTGCCAGTGAGTCTGCAACTGCCTTCCAGCAGCGGCGACTGATGCCACCTGCAGACTCTTCTATAGACGCAGTTTCAGCGCCTCCAGATCCTGACGAGTCACTGAGCCCCTGCCTGCCGGCTCAATAAAGCCATGCCATTCAAGCAGAGTGCGCCAGCAGGCGCTGTCGGCATGATCTGCATCCTGCCCCCAGCGAGACAGAAGCCCTGCCGTCATCCGGCTCGGGTCCGCACACCATACCTGCCCCATGGAGCGGCAGGCATCCGCATAATGCTGGCGCTGGCGACAGAGCATGGCTTCTTCCTGCCAGGCCATGGCCAGAATACTGCTCCGACCATCTCGTGCCGCCTTGATCAGATGATCGTCACGCAATGGCTCCGGCACGTGTTGCCAATGTTCCTGCAGCACTGCCGACAGGCTGAGCGCATAGGGCGATGCCGGCTGCCGGCAATCGAACTCTCCGCGACGCATTGCCTGCACAGCATAAACAGCCTTGACTACCTGCTGCAGGGAATTCTCAGTCGGATCGATACTGCGCCAGAGCCGGCAACGCTCGCGCACCAGCAAGGGCTCAAGATTGTCCGGCATTGATTCTGGTTTTGCATCAGCCCAGGCGGACAACTGCAGAATGGCCGGATACGGTGCCACACCCCGCTCCAGCAGAATCATCAGCGGTGCAGGGCCGTGCAGTCGGGCGAATGTCGCCCACCCCGGCAGGCCCGCAGATTGCGCCTGCACTGCAGGCCATACTGACGCTATCCAGGCAAAATCTTCAGGCATTTCGGCGTCATCGTGGGCCAAAGCCTCCAGAGCCCACAACGTCACCAGTACTCCTTCCCAATGGGGTGTCCAGGGCGACCAGCCTGCGTCTGCAGACCATTCGCCATAGTAGACAGCTCGCCCCATCGGCGACAACTGGGCACACAGGTATCTCCCGTCGGCATGCCGACACAAGGGCAGCAGATCCGGGCGAATGCCGCCCTGCTCGGGCGCCGCCACCTTGCCCTGAGGCAGAAACTCAAAGCCCGCAGGAAGTCGGGTTGCATGGTTCGTCATCACAGCCCACCCTGTCTGGCTGGACGCCTGTCGTGTTGCCAGTGCCGCCATGTCTTCGTTACCGGCCACCATTGCACTCTCCGGATGTGTCATATCGTTTTAATTGTGTTCTTGCCCCAACAGGGGTCTATGCCACCGCTTACATAGTAAAAGTACAGAGACCGCTGTGCACGCAGTGCCGGCGGGATTTACACTAGGTGGCTAGCATAACACGCGGCAGACTGGGGGTCGTCAATCAATGCGCTGGGTTCAATTGTTGTTCAGGCCCGTTTTCCTGCTCGGTGGACTGGCACTGATGCTGACCCTCGGCGCCATCTGGCTGGCCGCTGCGCTGCCCGGGGAACAGACCGCCGAGCCACCATCGCGGGAACTGCCTTCGGACCCTCTGCGCCAGGCCGACATGCCGCCACCGGAAGCGGACCCCCAGTCCACGCCGGCCGTGCCCGTGCCTATACCACCAGCCGAGTCGCTCACCGAAGACGTCGGGGAACCCGAGCCAGCAACTGAAGAAGGCCCACCGCCCGGAGACTGGCTCGATCCCTACTATGGCCTGACCGATCCCGATGATATCGAAGCGATGCGGGTTTTACTGGTACTGGTCGACACTCTGGACTTTTCCCGGTTCTGGCAGGACATCCGCCCCCTGGCCAACCGGGACAATACGTTTGCGCAATACCTGATTCTGGCACTGCGCGATTTCATGGTGCTGGACGATGATCTCTTGCAGTTCGGCTATGTGGAGGAGCCCTATCTCAACCAGAATCGGCGCCATCTTGAGAGCCCCAACTGGGTACACTGGCTTTACGCTAACTGGCGACCATCCTGGGAACCCGATGAAGAGCAGATCAGCCAGGCCTTTGAGCGCGCACTGGCAGGCAATGAGGCTGCACAGACCTTGCTGATCAGCCGCACCGGCTGGTTTCAGTCACACCCCAGACTGGCCAGCAACCTTGATGAACTGCTGGACCGCCTGGCGGGAAACCGCTATCTGCAGACCATGAACCTGTTGCAGCTCAATATCGGCACCATTGCCCAGGCCGGCTCGAACGACGCGGCCCTGAGCGGTCTGCGACAGCGCCTGGGCAGCTCTTCTCATCCGCTGAGCCAGTGGCTGGCAGGGCACTTTGATGAATCCTTCAGCGTGTCATCGCGACGGGCGCAACTGCTGGATCTGGCGCAGCAGGGATACCTGACGGCCATTCAGGAGGTGCGACGGCTGGCCCTGACCGGGCAGGGGCGCTGGACTGATGATACGCTGACACCGGTGTCGCTCAATGATGCGATCCAGGTCCATCAGCAGTTGGCCTCGCAGCACCCGACAAACCCTCTGGTATCGGTCGCCCTGTGTGAACTGCATCTGGCCAATGGGGACTATCAGGCTTCCTGGAATTACCTGCACAAGTTCGCTTATGAAGACGATTGGTCGGAAGAGGTTGAAGACTATAGTTGCAATGCCGGTGGCCACGATCGCTATGGTGAACTGATGATCGAGCGCGGTGTCATCACCGAAAGCCAGTGGCAACAGCACCTGGATACCATCGACGAACGCCGCCGGAGAATAAGGGGCTAGTGTCCTGCGCCACCCATTAAGTACTGGGTGCTGAGACACTGGCTTGCGGGTGCCATCAGAAGCGCTGTCTGTCACTTCACGGCTTCGAGGTCGATTATGCAGGCCTTTACCCATTGCATGATCGCGCTGCCATCAGCCATCTACCGCACCGGGAATAGTTATCTCCATATAGCTCAGGCTCTGTCCCGCGCAATTCTCGGTCAGGTGGATCAGACCAACTTCTTGAAGGTATCGAACAGATCCTGATTGAACGGGCGCGGCATATTCTCGATGGCCTCGATGATATCGTGATGAATCAGGCGATTGTTCTGGATGCCGACACAGCGTCCGCCCAGCCCCTCCATCAGCAACTGCACCGAAAAGGCACCCATCTGGCTGGCCAGTACCCGGTCGAACGCACCCGGCGCACCACCACGCTGAATATGCCCCAATACAGTGGCGCGGGTCTCCTGCCCGGTATGAGCTTCGATGCGCTTGGCCAGCGCATGCGTATCGGTCATTTTTTCGGTAATGCAGATAATGGCGTGCTTCTTCCCTTTTGAGTCACCTTCGCCCAGCGCGCGCAGCAGCGACTCCTCACTGAAAGGCTTTTCCGGAATGATCGCATACTCTGCACCTCCGGCAACGGCGGCCGCCAGTGTCAGGTCACCGCAATGGCGCCCCATGATCTCCACCATCGAAATGCGTCGATGCGACGACGAGGTATCTCGCAACCGGTCAATCGCATCCAGCACGCAGTTCAGAGCCGTGTTGTAACCGATGGTGTATTCGGTACCGGGTACATCATTGTCGATGGTGCCGGGCAGCCCGATACAGGGATAGCCCATCTCGGTCAGGCTCTTGGCGCCCATATAGGACCCGTCGCCACCGATCACCACCAACGCTTCTATGCCGTGTTGCTGCAGGTTGCCGATGGCCTTGCGGCGCACCGATTCTTCCTTGAACTCCGGAAAGCGGGCCGAGCCGAGAAAGGTGCCGCCGCGATTGATGCGATCTGACACATCCTGTCGATGCAGAGGGCGGATGTTGTTCTCGTAAAGACCGAGATAGCCATCAAAGATGCCGTAGACTTCCAGGTCATTATGCAATGCGGTCCGGACAACGGCACGGATGGCCGCGTTCATGCCCGGTGCATCACCACCACTGGTGAGCACACCGATTTTCCTGATCATGATTACCTCAACGTGATTCGTTCTGGTTTGCGCAGCCCGCTGGGCTCCAGCGGTGTCATCTGCAACCGGCAGTCTTCTGGGCACGACTGCTTCTGCGGCAGCCTACAGTCTACGTAATTTTATTACAAAAGTCTCATGCGACTGAATCGGCGGCTTGAATACAGTTACGACCGGCGGCTTTGGCCCGATACAGGGCCTCGTCGGCACGCCTCAGCGTATCCTGAATGTCGGTACCGGTCTGATGCTCGGCAACACCGGCAGAGATGGTGATGGACTCGCCAGCGGGCAGTCCCTTGGGGCTGGTGGCGGCAATGACTTCGCGAATCTGGTCCAACTTTTTTGTTGCAGAAACCAGCGACTGTCCAGGCAGCAGAAGCAGGAACTCTTCACCGCCAAAGCGGCCGACAAAATGCCGATCGTCCAACTGTTCATCCAGCACCTCGCCCAGCCAGCGCAGCACCTCGTCGCCACAGTGGTGTCCGTGGTTGTCATTGATGGCCTTGAAATAGTCGACATCCAGCATGCACAGACTAAGGTGGCCACCCTCACCGGGTTCTTCCAGACGGGCGTGTTCACGGGCCATCTGGTCCATCACCGAGCGTCGGTTGGGCAGCCGGGTGAGCGGATCCTGAGTGGCCAGATCTTCCAGGCGCACCATCGCCTTTTCAAGCTCCTTGTTGCGCGACCGCAACTTGTCGCGCAACCCAGTGATCACACTGCCGATATAGGTGTTCATGCTCACGGCCACCACAAAGGCCAGAATGGTCAGTGCCTCAACGCGCCAGTCCGCCATGCCGGCTGGATACCATTGCGCCTTCAGCAGCACCATCCCGGCGTAGGCACCGACACCCAGCACATTGACTGCCAGCATGCGCCAAAGGCCCAGCGCAAAGACCGCGAACATCATGTTCACAGTACCCAGCAGGAGAAAGGGAACCCGGGCCAGCGGATCATTGAGGAAGAACATGATGTACAACTGAGAGAATATGCCAGTGAAAATCTGGGCAACCGTCATGCTCGGATCCGGCAGACGCAAATTGAGCCCCGAAAGAATCAGCCCGAAAAACACGGTCCACGCAATGACGATGATCAGCAGGTATTCAATGGCCCGATCGGCCGGCACTATGTCGTGCTGCACATAAATCAGCACACAGCACAGCAACACCGCCAGGGGTACGCAGGCCCACATGGTACGCTGCAGGCGCAGCCTCTGGGCCTTGCTGATATCCTTTTTGGTCACATTCCGCTCGGCCAATCAGGCGCTCCTGAACGACTTCAGCCTTCCGTCGCCGACAGCGTTGTCATAATCTTGAGATGTCCCTGCAGTTAATTTAGGAGACTTTGAACAGCTGTTCAAGCTGCATCGTTGCGAGTACTCACTGCAGACGATGATAATGGCGCCCCACCATCACTCCGGCAGGAAGACTGATAATCGCCAAAAGCAGCAACGGGACCAATGCCCAAAGCGCCCTGCCGGTCATATCCACCAGCAAGCCACTCAGCAGCGGCACGGCAAAGGCCATGGCGTAGCCGATGGTGAACATGCCGGCCGCCAGTGGTGCGGTTCGGTCTGCCGAGGTCATGGCCGCGGGCAGAGAGACCATCAGTATCAATACCACGCCACAGGCCAGGCTGACTGCAAAGCCGGCCCAGAGCGCCATCCAGCCATGAGCGAAGCCAAACAGCAGGGTGCCGAAGATCGAGACCAGGGTCAGGATCACCATCGGCGCAGCTCGCCCCAGCCAGCGACCGCCAAAGCGCAAGGCAAGCAAGGAGGCCACCACCTGGGCCGTATTGAACAGCAGCAGACTGGCGGCCAACAGGTCACTTTCGCCCCGGGCGTCCAGTATGTTCGACATGTAGGCGTTGAGCCCGAAAAACAGCGTGCTCGACATGCCAATCAACAAGCCCATTGCCCAGACCAGCGGGTGCCGGAAATCGGGCAGCCAATGATGCCGCTGGCGCAGGTCGCGCGGCATTGCTGCCGCGGGCTCCCCGAGCCAATGTACCGCCGCTGCAACCAGCAACGCCGGACAACTCCATACCAGCAGCGCCAGGCGCCAGTTGTCGCCGGCCAGGGGCAGAATAACGGGTAACGTCAGGCCAGCCGCCAGCACCTCTCCCATCAGCAGCCCATTCATGTAGACAGCAGTGGCCAGGGCCACGCGGCCCGGAGTCCACAGACGGACCAGGGCCGGCAGCGCCGTCTGCATGGCGGCTATTCCAAATCCCATGATTGCAGTGGCCAGCAGCAGGGGCAGAGCGGCAGAGGCTCCGGCACGGGCGGTTGAGCCGGCCACCATCACCAGAATGGATAGCACCAGGGTATTGCGCACCCCCAACCTGGCCACTACCCAGGCACCGGCGACAGCACCGACCGCCAGCATCAGCACCGGCAGGGTGGTCAGTGAGCCCATCAAGGTGGTGCTCAGGCGCAGTTCTTCGGCCATCAATGGTCCCAGCGGCGCCGTGACCAACAGCGTCAGGCGCAGATACAGACCACTGAACCACAACAACAGCAGAGTGCGCAGACTGATCGGCAATTTTAGGGTCAGCAATATCGACATATCAGAAATCAGCCAGATTGCCGGAGCAGGCCCGAGGGTAGCACAATGCTGTCCGCTCAGATGAAAATCAGGCTGACTGATGCCACCGTCATCAGGGCCAGCGTGGTATTGAACAGCATACGGGCGCGGTCACTGCGCAGCCACTTGACCAGTTCCTGCCCCAGCAATGCCCAGAAGGCGGTGCAAGGAAAGCAGACCACAAAATACATCATGATGACGGCGAGGGCCGACCAATAGTGCAGCGGCGGCGGCAGGGCAAAAGCTGACAACGCGGTAATGGCCATCGTCCAGGCCTTGGGGTTGACCCACTGGAAAGCGGCCGCCTGCCAGAAAGTGAGAGGGCGCGCCTGCTCGGATTCCACGTCACTCATCTTCACCTGTCCGGCGCGCCAGATTTTCCAGGCCAGGTACAGCAGATACGTTGCGCCAACGATCTGAAGCACACGTTGCAGTACCGGCCAGCGCTCAAACACCGCACCCAGGCCAGCCGCAATGACCAGTGCCAGCACCGTAAAGCCCACTGCGATACCCAGAATATGCGGCAATGTCCGACGATAACCGAAGTTGGCACCACTGGCCGTCACCATCAGGTTGTTCGGCCCCGGTGTAATGGTCGCCACTACCGTAAACATCAGCAGTGACATGAAATACGAAAGTGTCACCCTTTCCTCCAAATTGTATCCATACATTTATTCGACATAACCCGCCAAACTGATACTATTGGGCGCACACAAAACTGCAACGGTTTTATTGACACCATGACAATGTGGCTTCCGGATCTCCTCCAACCCGACCTCCCAAAGTACCTCGCCATTGCCCAGGCCATTGTCAGGGCAATCCAGCAGGGAGACCTCCGTCCGGGTACTCGGCTCCCACCGCAGCGTCGCCTGGCCGATGCCCTGTCGGTTACTACCGGCACCATCACTCGAGCCTACGCGGAGGCCGAGCGACAGGGGCTGCTGGAGGCCAGAGTCGGGTCAGGCACCTATGTCCGCCAGCGTGGCCAGGTGGACAGTTTCCGCTTCAGTGAACAGCGCTCGGAAGTGGACCTGGGATTTACCCTGGCCCTGCAGGATGGACAATGTGAAGACATCCGGCGGATGCTGACAGACCTGGTGGCCAACCCGGTGCAGCTCAATACATTGCTTGGCTACATGCCCGAAACCGGACTGCGCCAGCATCGCGAAGCAGCAGCCCGCTGGCTGAAGCGAGAAGGCGTTGATCGGCCGGCAGACGATATTCTGCTTTGCGGCGGCGGCCAGAACGGCCTGTTCATCGCCCTCAGCACCCTCTGTGATACCGGCGACACAGTGCTCAGTGAGGGTTTGACCTACACCGGCTTCTCGCTTGCGGCGCGCCACCTTCGGCTGCGGCATATCGGGCTGCCGATGGATGAAGAAGGCCTGATTCCGGGAGAGCTGCGCACCGCCTGTGAGCGCTATCGACCGCGCGCCGTTTATTTGATGCCGCAGCTGCACAACCCGACCGGCGCGCAGATGTCCGACGCGCGCAAGCGCGAACTGCTGGCGATCTGTCGCCAGTATCAGGTCATGGTTATCGAAGACAATGTGCAGAGTGCCCTGCTGGCGGATTTACCCGAACCCATGGTCGCCATGGACCCGGACCAGGTCATCGCCCTGAGCAGTTGCAGCAAGTGCTTCAGCGGGGGTCTCAGGGTCGGCTTTCTGGTGCCACCGCCAGCCTGGCTGGATCGCTTTCGCGTCGCCATGCGCGTCAATCACTGGATGATCACCCCTCTGGCCTGCGAACTGGTGGCGCGCTGGATCGACCATCCGGAGCGCGACCGCAGCCTGGCCCGCCAGCAGGCGGCCTGTGCACGCAGACATGAACTGACGCGGGACATTCTGCAGGGCTTCGACTATCAGGCTCACCCGTGCGCTCTGAGTGGCTGGCTGCGGCTGCCCGCGCGCTGGCGGGCCCGGGATCTGGCACAGGCCCTCCATCAGGTCGGTATTGATGTCAAACCTGCCGATGTATTTGTGGTCGGTCAGTACCGGACACCGGAAGCCATTCGGATCTGTGTCGGGGGAGATCTGAGCGAGGAGACTCTGGCCAATGCCCTGCACCGCATCAGGACAACCCTGACGCACCCGGGAGACGACAGCCGATGGCTCCAGGACTGCACCATCTGAGCGACGAATTTGGCATCCAGCACCACGACCCGCCGAGAGTCAGGTGACCGAGCGCTGGAAAAACAGGTCGCGGGCATTGCCTGTGGTCTGTCGGATGACGTCCTCAGGGTTGGAGCCCTTCACTTCAGCCACCTTTTGCGCCACCAGCGGCAGATAGAAGGGCGCATTTTCCTTGCCCCGGAAAGGCACCGGGGTAAGGAAAGGTGCATCGGTCTCCAGCAGGATCCGATCCAGCGGCGTCGCGGCCAGCACTTCACGCACGTTTTCGGCGCGATTGAAGGTGATGATGCCGTTGAAACCCAGATGAAACCCTTCTTCAAGACAGAATTCGGCGAGCTGCAGGCTGCTGGTGAAGCTGTGAATGACGCCGCGCAGTCCGCGCCCGCTGAATTCGCGAAAAATGGCCATGGTATCGTCATCGGCATCACGGGTATGAACCACTATGGGCAGATCCAGTGCCAGCGCTATCTCCAGTTGTTCGGCGAACGCCTGCCGCTGCTGCTCGCGGGGTGAGTTGTCGTAATGGTAGTCCAGCCCGATCTCACCGATGGCAACCACTTTCGGATCGGCTGCTCCGGCGCGGATACGTTGCCCCACAGCGGACGAATAGAGGCTGGCTTCGTGTGGGTGAACGCCCTGCGTGCAATACACATCGCCATGCCGCGCTGCGAGTTGGCGCACGGTATCCAGGTTTTCCGGTGCAACGGCAATCGTGATAAAGCGCTCGACACCGCGCTGTCGCGCCTGATCGAGAATCACTTCGGTGGTGTCCTGCTGCAGATAATCCAGGTGACAATGGGTTTCTATCAGCGCCTCGTCAAAAACCGGAATCTCTTTGCGCTTGCCGGACATACGTCTCCTCTCTCATTCAATCGCTGTCCATTCTACTTAACCCGCGAGTATACATCAGACAATGCAACTGATCCGAGCCGCTCAGTACAACACCGAGCGGCTGGAGAGGTAGCTCTCTGCAGATCGTGATCAGATACCGGGAAGAGATATCGTGGTCACCGCCTCCCAGAGCTTGGACGGCGTCCAGGCTTCCGGCTCATCCGGGCTGTTTGTGGCCAGTCCGTCCTGATCAACGGACACCGTTGTACCCTGGCCCGCCTCGGTCAGCAATACCGAACCCAGGTCGTTGCTGATCTCGACCGGCCCGCCACCAAGAAGAATATAGTCGGCCTGATCGGGCAGGAAATAGCCACCCCAGACAATGGTGCCTCGAATACCCATGGTGGCGGCCGGCGTTTCGATGCGGAATTCGCTGTCTGCAGACGTTACACCTTCAGCCACGGCCAGGAATACGCCTTGCAGAACCCGGAAATGCGCCTGCTGAGGATCACCGCCCTGAGCCGGCTCATAGCGCGTTATCTCAAGTTCGGTCTGTTCGCCCAACGTCAACATGCTGCCTCCGATGAAGCGCAGCCTGGCACGAGACTCTGCTCCGGTTTCTATCCGGTCGCCGGCACGCAACGCGGTGCCACGCTGCACGGTGCTGCCGTCACTGACCTGGGCACTCCCCTGTAACGACACGACACGGGCAATCACATCGGCCGCCAAAACGGGAACACTGAACAGCATCAATCCCAACAACAGGCTGGCGAGCAGCGGCCAGCGCAGCATACCTCGGCTGGTGGTACGCGTTCGGTTATGCAGGCAGGCTCTGTCCCCGCTGCGGGTTGTACTTTTATTCATAGCTTGCTCTCTCTTACGTTTGCGCTTGTTTCTTGCATTATGGCGGCTGATACAGCATTCAGCCACCCACGGGTTGAGCCGGCAAACCGATTGTCAAAATGCCACCAACACTATATTCCGATTTTTGACGGAACCCGGGTTTGGCGGCATTATGCGAGTCGATGAAACCCACGGAGCGCCCAACCTTGGACAAGGCGAGGCAGACACTGCAGGAACTGGCCGCCCATATGGACTGCCATCGGGAGATTCGCAGCGCCCACTTTCCGGCGCTGGAAGCAGACCTGCCCGACCATGTGGGCAATATGCTGCGGCGCAGTCGCAGTGACAGGGGCTGGTCACAGCGACGCACGGCCGAACTGCTGTGCATCAGCCGGGCCCAGTATCTGCGCTACGAATCGGGTGCGGCCATGCCCAGACTGCACACGGCCAGCCTGTGGTCACTTGTTTTTGGCGCACCGCCTGCTATTTTGTTGGCACCCAGTCAATATGGTCGGCGTGAACGTCAAGTCCCCCCCCACTTCTTTCAGCTTTCGGACTGGCTGTGCAGAGCACCTACCACCGTCTTCTATGACACCCTGAACCACCTGCAACAACTGCTGTCGGTGCAAGTTGAACTGCCCGATCCGGAGCAATGCCATCTGACCCCCAGCCTGATGAGTGACGCCATCAAGGAAGTTCAGGGCTATGAAATCTATCTGACCGTAGGCGCCAATCTGCGCCTGGTGCGCCAACTGTTGGGTTACAGTCAGGAAGACATGGCCAACGCCCTGGGCATCTCAACCAGCCATTTTC
Organism: Natronospirillum sp.; assembly: GCF_022565775.1. Classification (GTDB taxonomy): domain Bacteria; phylum Pseudomonadota; class Gammaproteobacteria; order Pseudomonadales; family Natronospirillaceae; genus Natronospirillum. The sequence goes on along the minus strand of NZ_JAIUMC010000018.1, from coordinate 19,610 downwards.
TGTCGATTGAGCGCGGCGACGTCACCTACTCCTTTGTGATGCTGCCCCGGTTCGCCTACAGCATGCAGTTGCCGCCGCTGGCGCTGACCATCAATACACGGTACTACAAGGCACGCCAGGCGCTTTCGGTGCGCTTCAATGCCGTTCTGGACCTGCTAGACCAATTGCCAGAGACGCTGCGTGAGCCCGCCATGCAGCATGTTGTCAGCACCATGACCCTCTACACCCGGGGGCAGGGCGCGCGGCAGCAATGAAAGCAGTTTCCCTCAAATGAGACATCTCTCTTTCAGTTTTGTAGCAATTACTCTATGGCCCGCAAAGCGCGAGCCCGTTACCTTGTACGCAGGCTGCAGTGATCGCCTGCAGCCTGTCTCAGGCAACTGAACTCCCGGTTGCCTGTCTGTGTGATGAGTAATCAGTGCCCGCCAGGGCACTCAGTGGCATCTATTAGGGGCTTTCCAAAGCCCCCTTTTTTTGTCTGAATGTTATGCTCAAGCCTTCTTTCAAAGCACCCCGCTCTCACGTCTGCCAGCACCCCATACTCGGTCCAGCAGGCTGTGCATCAACTGAATGATGGCATCCTCGGTCTGGTCCTCTTTCCAGATCACACTCAACGCACAGGGCAGGGCAATGCCAGGGACAACCAGCAGGCCGTGCTTCTGCTTTTCTGCCAATGCCACAGTGTCCCGGGCCAGACTCAGGCCCATGCCCGCACGAACCAGTTCGAGCATGGACGATTCCTGGTCTACCTGGGCAACGCTTTTCGGTGCCAGATTGCGCGGCTGCAACACCCGTTTCAGTAAACGATGGTGCACGGATTCCGGCGGCGTAGTGATCCAGGGCAGCCTGACCAGATGACGCCAGTCTGCGGCGGCAACCTCCTTCTCCCAGCCTCTGGGCGCAACCAAAAAATACTGAAATCGCGTCAACTCGCGATGCCGAACCTTGTGCGCGGCCAGTTCTGAGGGCTGATCACTGGCGGCATCACCCGGCTCATCAAGATAGTAGCCAAAGTCCAGTTCATCTTTCAGCAGGCGTTGCAAGGCGATGCCACTGGTCGCGTGATGCAGCTCGGTTTCCACTTGCGGTGCGCTGGCGACCAGTTCGTGCAACAAGGGCCCAAGGCGGATGAATTCCGGGTCGATGATGGTACCGATACGCAGCTTTCCTCTGAGCGACGAGTTGAGGCTTTGCGCGTTGCGTTCGAACGTGGCCATGGCGGCCAGGGCCCGCTCAGCCATCGGCAGCAGTCTGCGCCCATCCGCAGTGAGCGTCAGGCCGTGCGGATTGCGCTTGAACAACCTCATGGCCAGACGGTCCTGCATTTGCTTCAGTTTCAGGCTGACTGCAGGTTGCGTCAGGTGCAGCCGCTCCGCCGCTCTGGATACACTGCCCTCTCTGGCCACGGCTACGAAGGCGCGCAAGGTCTGTAAATCCAGCATGATGAGCCTCGCCCCGGATTGGATATAAGATTATCTTATATCCCGTTTAAGTATTACTCAATTGATCCGCCAGCAAGACCCGCTAGTCTGATCTTGAAGCCGACAACAACAAGCCGGTGCCCAGGGCCACATCCACCATGCCGACTGCTGACACAGAATATCGCTTCGACTATGTCATCGTGGGCGCTGGCACAGCCGGATGCCTGCTGGCCAATCGGTTAAGCGCAGACAGGAGCAACCGGGTGCTGCTGATCGAAGCGGGCGGGCGGGACAACTACCACTGGATTCACATTCCAGTGGGCTATCTCTACTGCATCGACAATCCGCGCACCGACTGGCGCTACCGCACCGAGCCCTCGGCCGGCCTGAACGGCCGATCGCTGCTCTATCCTCGTGGCAAGACCCTGGGCGGCTGCTCCAGTATCAACGGCATGATCTACATGCGTGGTCAGGCGCGAGATTATGACAGCTGGGCCGCGGAGACGGATGATGCCGACTGGTCATGGCGTCACTGTCTGGCCGACTTCAAGCGTCATGAAGACTACTATGGCATGGACCCTGGCGAGCCGGAGCGCGGAAAACGCAGCAAGTTTCATGGCTCGGGAGGCGAATGGCGGGTTGAGCGCCAACGCCTCAAATGGACTGTGCTTGAAGATTTTGCGGCGGCCGCCGTTCAGGCCGGCATTCCGGCAACGGAAGATTTCAATCGGGGCTGCAACGAAGGGGTAGGCTATTTCGATGTCAATCAGCGCCGCGGGTGGCGCTGGAACACCGCCAAGGCCTTTCTGCGCGATGTGGCCAAGCGGCCGAATCTGACCGTCTGGCACGCCAGTCAGGCGACCCGTTTGTTGCTCGACAACAACGGACCGGACGGCGCGCTGCGCTGCACCGGTGTTGAAGTTGTCAAAGACGGCCAGACCCGTGCTGCTCTGGCTGAGCATGAAGTCCTTCTGTCTGCCGGCGCCATCGGATCACCGCAATTACTGCAAGTGTCCGGAATCGGGCCTGCTGACCTGCTGCATGACCTCGGCATCCCGGTCCGCCAGCCGCTGGCAGGCGTAGGTGCCAACCTGCAGGACCATCTGCAGATTCGTTCCGTGTACAAGGTCAGGGGTGCCAAGACCCTGAATACCCTGGCCAACAGCCTGACCGGCAAGATGCGTATTGCGCTGCAATACCTGCTGACACGCTCCGGCCCCATGAGTATGGCCCCGTCACAGTTGGGCGCCTTTACCCGCAGCAGTACCGCCTATGCCTACCCCAATCTTGAATACCATGTGCAGCCTCTGAGCCTTGATGCATTCGGCCAGCCGCTGCATGACTTTCCGGCCATTACCGCCAGTGTGTGCAACCTGAACCCGACCAGTCGCGGCACAGTAACCATACACAGCCCCGATGCCCGACAGCCGCCCAAAATAGCACCCAACTATCTCAGCACGGAAGAAGACAGAACCGTCGCAGCGGACTCGTTGCGCGTGACCCGGCGCATTGCCGCGCAGCCGGCATTTGCCAAATACGATCCGGTCGAATACAAGCCGGGAATGGAATTTCAGACGGATGAAGAACTGGTGCAACTGGCCGGCGATATCGGCACCACCATTTTCCATCCGGTTGGCACCACCCGCATGGGGCGTGAAGATGATCCACAAGCCGTGGTCAACAGCCGGTTGTGCGTGCGCGGCGTCAGCAGTTTGCGGGTGGTGGATGCGGGCATCATGCCGACAATCACCAGCGGCAACACCAATTCGCCGACGCTGATGATTGCGGAAAAAGCGGCGGGATGGATCCTTGAAAAACGCCGCCAGACCAACCTTTGACCTACATTTCAGCCCGTTAGCTGACTGAACCCGGAGCAGCCCATGTCTACCAGCATTGCATCCAACCTCCCTCTGGCCGGCGTGAAAGTCATGGACTTCGGCCAGTATATCGCCGGGCCGGCGGTCGCCATGGTGCTGGCCGATCTCGGCGCCACCGTGGTGCACGTCGACCCCCCGGGTGGCCCCATGTGGCGCAGTCCGGCCAATGCCACCCTGCACCGGAACAAGCTGATCGTGACGCTGGACCTGAAAGCCGCCGAGGGGCTGGAACAGGCACTGGCGCTGATCGAAGAATGCGACATCGTGATCGAGAGTTTCCGCCCCGGCGTCATGAAGCGTCTGGGTATCGACTTCGACGCACTGCGCCTGGAGCGCCCGGAACTGATCACCCTGTCCATACCCGGCTTTGCCTCCAATGATGAACTGCGCCGCGAGTGGCGAGCCTTCGAGAGCGTGATTGCGGCCAATTCGGGCGTTTTTACCGACATGGGGCTGAATCGGGTGCTGATGGGCGTCAATCCCTCCTTCTCGCCGCTGCCCCTGGCCTCTGCCTACGGCACCATGCTGGCCGCCTCGGCAACTGTACTGGCCCTGCAAGCGCGCGAACGCACCGGTCTGGGTGACAGTATCGAAGTTCCGCTGGCCTGCGCCCTGATGGAAGGCCTGTGCTACAACTCGATCAAGATCGATGACTACCCGGAGCGCTACAAGACGCAGCGGGAAAAGGACATCGAGCGCCGTCGCATAGAAGGCCTGCCGATGAACCTGAGCTATGACGAGTTGCAGGAGTTGCTGGATCCGTTCTTCCGCAACTATAAATGCAAGGACGGCCGCATGTTCTACGTCGTCTGCCCCAGCCACAAGGATCACGCCAAACGCTGCCTGAAAGCCCTGGGTATCTATGACGAACTGGTGGCGGAAGGCCTGACTGAAGAAGAGGACACCTATCTCCCGACCGACGAGTGGCAATCGGATGTATCGCTGGGCGTTTACCCGCTGCCGAAAAACTGGGCCGACCGAATTGCGGAAAAAATGAAGGCCGTGTTTCTGACCCGCACCACCAAGGAATGGGAGAAAATCTTCGGACGCGGTCGCTTCCCAGGCGCACCACAGCGCTGGCTCCAGGAATGGATACACGACGACCACGCAGAGGTGACCGGACTGATGATTGAAGTCAATGACCCGGAATTCGGGCTCATGACTCAGCCGGGCCCTTTGGTCTGGCTCAGTGGCAGCGCCGACAGCATGCTCAGCCCGCAGCCCCGGCGCTGGGTGGGTTACGGTCAGGCACTGGCCGCCTTCACTGCCATGGAGACCAAGCTACCGCGAGTGCGCTCCAGGAATGCCCGGGACGGCTGGCTCGAGGGCGTCCGCATCCTGGACCTGTGCAATGTGATTGCCGGCCCCCACTCGGTAGGTTACCTGGCGCGATTTGGCGCCGACATCATCAAGCTGGACCCGTCCCGACCCTTTTACGATTGCTGGAACACCATCATCTATGGCCTGTCGCACATGCGCTCCAAGCGCTCGGTACTGACCGACATCAGCCAGCCTGAAGGCCGCGCCATACTGGAGAAACTGGTCGCCTCTTCCGATGTGGTGGTGTGGAATGCCACCGACCAGCAGGTGGCCCGGATGGGACTGACCGAGGCGGACCTGAAAGCGATGAATCCGAACATCATCTTCTGCCAACTGGATTGCTTCAGCGGTGTCAGGCCGGGTCCCCGGTCCCAGTATCTCGGCTACGATGATCTGGTGCAGGCCACTACGGGTGTCATGCTGCGCTTTGGGGGCGGCATGGATACCCCAGAGGAGCATGCCCATGTCGGCACCATCGACGTCATGTGCGGTTTCGCTGCATCGCTCGGTATTGCAGTAGCCCTCTACCAGCAACTCAAGCGGGGGAAGGCGGAGCGGGTCAAGACCTCGCTGGCAGCCCTGAGTGGGCTGGCACAGATTCCCTTCTGCTACGACTTCGAGCGACGTGACCTGTTCGATGAACCCTCAGGACCAATGGTCACGGGCTATGACGACCTGTCCCGCTTCTACATGACGGCTGACGGCTTTGTTCTGCTGAGTGCCTATGAATCCGATCTGCCCAAGTTTGCCCTTGTCGAAGGGCTGGAAGGTTTGGTTGAGCGCCCGGTCGAAGGGCGCGCGGAGTTCCTGGCCACCGCCTTCATGAACGCCAGTGCAGAAGATTGGGTCACCCGACTGCAGGCAGCCGACATTGCTTCCGCGACCTGCCAGAATCTCGATGCGCTGCGTGCCTACAATGCCTATGAAGCGGACGATTCAACGGGCACTGAACGCGGCAGTTACTCCTTCTCAGTCTATCGGGATCATCCCAGCGGCCATACCATCACCCAACTGGACCCCTATGCGATTCGACCCATGCGGGGCAAAATCTATCCGCTCACACCCGCTGAGCAATATGGCACATCAACCTGCGCGGTCCTCTCCGAACTGGGCTATGATCAGGCTGGGATAGAGGCGTTGCTGGACCAAGGCGTGATTGCGACCGCGTGGAGCCGGCATTACCTGCCAACCTGAGACCACAGTGTCAGCCGGAATGGATAGGGTCGGGTTGACCTCGCGCTGACCAAAAACGGGGTCAGACAAGGGTTTACAACGCCCCATTTCGGTGCTTCATAAAATGCTTATACACAGTTCTCGAATTTTCGCCGCGAATCGGCGAAAATTGCCTCAGGAAAACCGCATTCCTGCTATTGACATTTTTAAGTCATTGTTTTTATTAAAATTATTGGAACTGGTTATTTTTTGATCAATCTAAGCAAGGGGGCAGTATTACTGCGCTCAAGGGCATTCCCACAGAGTTAACCACAAAGTTATCCACAAAATCTGGGGAAAAGCCCGGCAGAGCCTTACAACGTCTCTGCTACAGCCTGATGACAAAAAACTGACTTCTTCATGAACGGATTTGGCGCCGTTCAGCTGACGATATGAGCTGATTTGAACAAAGTCGCGTAAACCCTGAAAATAGCGACCATAATGAACATAACAAGAGCGATCTATGGCCACGATCAAACAGGTATCGGAACTCGCAGGTGTATCACAGGCAACAGTCTCCAGGGTAATGAACGGCAGTGCCCGGGTCTCCCAGGCGACGCGAGAAAAAGTCGATGAAGCCATGAGCACTCTGGGCTATACACCCAACGCCTTTGCCCAGTCGCTGGCGTCCAATCGCTCCAACACGGTAGGGCTCATCGTCTCGGAGCTTTACGGCCCCTACTATGGACAATTGATGGGCGGCCTGGAGCAGGTGCTGCGTGAAAACAGCAAATACCTGCTGATCGCTTCCAGCCACAGTGACGAGACCATGGAAGAGGAAGCCGTGGAGTTCCTGCTCAGCCGGCGATGCGATGCGCTGGTCATGCACGCAGAGCGCCTCAGTGACGCCTCACTCGACAAACTGGCCGAACGGGTGCCGGTAGTATGCCTGAACCGGCAAGTGGCCTCAGAGCGCGTCTGCAGCGTCCATCTGGACAACATTCTGGGCGGTGTTATGGCCACTCGGCATCTGGTCGAACTCGGGCATCGCCACATTGCCTGTGTCACCGGCCCTGCCTGGAAGCAGGATGCCATGGATCGCCTGACCGGCTATCACCGGGCAATGCAGGAGGCCGGCGTTACCGTGGAGGATCGCCAGGTCACGGAGAGCCAGTTTGATGAAGGGGGTGGCCGCCGTGCCGCCGAAAAACTGCTGGGCCAGTTTCCTGAAATGACCGCAATTGTCGCCGGTGATGATGATATCGCCATCGGGGCCATCGGCCTGCTGACCGAACGCGGCTATCGGGTGCCCGAAGATATCTCTGTTATCGGCTACGACAACGTGCCCTATGCGCCCCATTTTTCGCCGCCGCTGTCGACCATTGAGGTTCCGATCAGCGATATGGCCGGCATGGCCGCAAGACATATACTGAACACGGTCTATAGCAAACATCAGGAGGTCAAGCTGGCCTTTCAGCCGCAACTGGTGACGAGAAAGAGCACGGCCGCACCGCGCGCCGACAGCGCGGTAGGTACGGCCGTGTAACTCAGCCGAGCTGAGTGACAGTGCTGACGACAGCGTCCGCAGTCAGGCCAAAGTGCTTGTAGAGATCACCGGCGGGTGCTGACTCGCCAAAGGTGCTCATGCCCACCACGGCGCCATCAAGCCCCACATACTTGTACCAGAAGTCCTTGCTGGCCGCTTCGATGGCGACGCGCTTGCGCACGGCCGACGGCAGGACGCTTTCCCGGTACTCGGCGCTCTGCGCTTCAAAGCGCTCGGCACAAGGCATGGACACAACGCGCACCGGGGTTCCGGCCTGGATCAGTTGCTCGGCTGCGGCCACAGCTATTTCAACTTCAGAGCCGGTGGCAATGATTATCACATCAGGTGTGCCGGCAGTGTCACGCAGGATATAGCCACCCTTCTCGATAGCGCTGATCTGATCGGCTTCGCGATTCTGGTGCGGCAGCCCCTGGCGCGAGAAAATCAGTGCCGAAGGGCCATCCTGGCGCTGTACCGCCTGTACCCAGGCCACGGCGGTTTCCACCGTGTCACACGGCCGCCAGGTTTCCAGATTGGGCGTGCTGCGCAGCGCGGCCAGTTGCTCGACGGCCTGGTGAGTCGGCCCGTCTTCACCCAGGCCGATTGAATCATGGGTATAGACCAGGATATTGCGCTGCTTCATCAGCGCCGCCATGCGCACCGCATTGCGCGCATATTCCATGAACATCAGGAAGGTGCCGCCATAGGGAATGAACCCGCCGTGCAGGGCAATACCGTTCATGATGGCGGTCATGCCGAACTCGCGCACACCGTAGTAGATATAGTTGCCTTCGGGGTCCATTCGGGTCACGGGCTTGCAGCCTTCCCACTTGGTCAGGTTGCTGCCGGCCAGATCCGCAGATCCGCCCAGAAACTCGGGCAGTACCGGGGCCAGCGCCTGAATGGCATTCTGGCTGGCCTTGCGGCTGGCGACCTTTTCTTCCTTCGCATTGATATCGCTGATGATCTGGCGAGCCGTGTCGGCAAAGTCGGCAGGCAACTCACCCTTGAGGCGACGCTCCAGTTCCGCAGCCAGCTCCGGGTGCTCGCGCCGATAGCTGTCCATGGCCTCATTCCAGGCCTGCTCTTTCTTGCGGCCTTTGCCGCGAGCGTCCCAGGCCTCATAGATGTTCTGCGGAATGTCGAAGGCACCGTGCTTCCAACCCAGGCGCTCACGGGTCAACTGGATTTCTTCCTCGCCCAGCGGGGCACCATGTGAAGATTCCTTGCCTTCCTTGTTCGGAGAGCCGAACCCGATAATGGTCTTGCAGCAGATCAGGGTCGGCTTGTCGGTATTCTTGCGCGCCGTCTCGATGGCGGTGCGAATCTCGTCCGGATCATGCCCGTCGACACGCGGTATTACCTGCCAGCCGTAGGACTCGAAGCGAGCCACTGTGTCGTCGGTGAACCAGCCATCCACGTCACCATCAATGGAAATGCCATTGTCGTCATAGAAAGCAATCAGCTTGCCCAGACCCAGGGTGCCCGCCAGCGAACTGACTTCATGGGAAATACCTTCCATCATGCAGCCATCGCCGAGGAAACAGTAGGTGTAGTGATCGACTACCTGGTGACCCTTGCGGTTGAACTGGGCACCCAGCACGCGCTCCGCCAGAGCCATGCCGACCGCATTGGCCAGGCCCTGACCCAGTGGGCCAGTGGTGGTTTCGACACCCGGTGCATAGCCGTGCTCGGGGTGGCCGGGAGTCTTGGAGTGCAGTTGACGGAAGTTCTTGAGCTCTTCCAGTGGCAGGTCATACCCGGACAGGTGCAGCAGAGAATAGAGCAGCATGGACCCGTGGCCATTGGACAGCACAAAGCGGTCGCGGTTGGGCCAGTCAGGGTTCTGCGGATTGTGGTTCAGATAGTCGCGCCACAGCACTTCGGAAATATCGGCCATACCCATGGGGGCACCGGGGTGGCCACTTTTGGCCGCTTGCACGGCATCCATGCTGAGGGCACGTATGGCATTCGCCAACTCTGTACGATTGGGCATCAGGGTCTCTCTCTGTCCAGGGTCTAGATAGGGTCGATAGCGGGCGCGTATTGTCGCCGAAGGTCGCCCCAAATTAAACCCTGAACGGCGAAATTCTGAACAGAACCGCCAGGAAAGCGGCTTCTCAGATGGCCCGACCCGGTGGCAGACCGCCTTGCAGAACGGCATCGACCACATCAATCAGGAATTCTCCGGGCCGCACATCATTGGGCGTGACGACCTGCTCCCGATTGATCAATACTGCTGGCGTAGCCTGAATGCCATGCCCGTATATCAGCGCTTCCGCCTGATCCATCCGCTGTTGTACCGCCTCCGAATGATACATATCACGGAAGGCCTCCTGGTCCAGGTCACAGCAACTGGCCGCCATCGCGATCACCTGCTCGTCCGAGGCGACCCGGGCTGGATCAGCCTGATAGGCCGCGAACACCGAGCGATGAAAGTCAGGGTTGGCGCCCATCAATTGAGCCGTATGAAAGCCGCGGGCCGCAGCCTCCACAGAAGGATCGAACAGCACCGGCACCAACAATGTAACGGTCTCCGAGTTGTCATCCAGCCAATGCGTGAGCTGCTGCTCATAAAAGGCATGACAGGGGCCACACTGATAGCCAAAGAAGACCATGACTTCGTCGCGGTCGGTATCATGAAATCGATAATCACCGGGCTGAGCCTGAGTGCCACTGGTGGTGGTGTCTTGCGCAGACGGGGTTGCACAGGCCGTCAGCAGCAGCGCCAAAAGGGCCAGAAAAACGAGGCGTACCGGTTTCATCTCACGTTCCTTTGTTGATTGGGTTGGCGGCAGATCAAGACATGCATCCTTGCCCTGCAGGGAAACAGGCCACCTACGATAGCGCTTGCCGGCGGGGGCGTAAACTGAACCTGGGATTAGTCAGCCCCGCCAGTCGGCCATCAGCTGCTCAATCGCCTCGGGATCTGTGGGCACAGAAGCGGTCAGGTTTTCATGCCCCTCTGCGGTAACCACCACGTCGTCCTCGATGCGCACCCCGATGCCGCGCCAGCGCGCTTCCACCTGCTCATTGTCCGGTGCTACGTAAAGACCCGGTTCGATGGTCAGACACATGCCCGGTCGCAGAGGCCGCCATGCACCGTCTATCTTGTAGGTGCCGACGTCGTGCACATCCAAGCCGAGCCAGTGGCTGGTCCCGTGCATGAAGAAATCACGATAGCCTTCTTTCTCTATCAACTGGTCAACGTCGCCCTCCAGCAGACCGAGTTCAACCAGCCCGGTGACCAGCACACGCACCACAGCCTCGTGCGGCTGACGCATGGGCACACCCGGCTTCACCTCTGCCAACGCGGCTTTCTGGGCGTTCAGTACCAGGTCGTAAAGCGCCCGCTGCTCCGCATTGAATCGACCATTGACCGGGAAGGTCCGGGTGATATCCGAGGCATAGCCGTGCAACTCGCAGCCAGCATCGATCAGCACCAGGTCACCATCCTGCAGCACGTCGGTATTCTCGGTGTAGTGCAGCACACAGGCATTGGCGCCGCTGCCCACAATGCTCGGGTAGGCGAATTCAGGGGCACCCGCCCAGGCACAGGCGTGGCGGATCTCGGCTTCCAACTGGTATTCAGTAGTGGCCCGTTGGCTTGGCCGCACTGCTGCAGCCCAGGCCCGCTGATGCGCGGCCGCACTGATTTCACCGGCCGCCCGCATCACCGCCACTTCTTGCTCGCTCTTGATCAGCCGCAGCTCATGCAGTGGCGCCAGCAGATCATGAAAGTGAGTGGGCGCTTGCACACCCTTGCGCGCCTGACCCCTGACCTGATTGACCCAGTGCATCAGGTGAGCGTCCACCGTTTCATCCTGCCCAAGCGGACTGTAGACATGCGTCTTGTCGGCCAGCAAGGCGGGCAGCACCTCATCCAGATCGTCGATCGGATGGGCGTCATCGATCCCCAGTTGACTGACCACACCCTCGGGGCCCAGACGATAGCCATTCCAGATTTCCAAGTCTCGATCCCGTGGACGACAGAACAGAATGCTCTCACCCGCTTCACGACCCGGCACCAGCACCAGCCAGGCGTCCGGCTCGGTAAATCCGGTGAGATACAGCAGGTCGCTGTGCTGACGGAACGGAAAATCAACATCACTGTTGCGTCGTTGCTCGGTCGCGCCGGGCAACACCACTACCGCATCGGGCTCCAGTTGCGCCATCAGGCGCTTGCGGCGCTGGGCAAATTCATCCAGTGAAATGGAGGGCAGTGCGACGCCAGCGGACGACTCGGGCATGTTAAACTCTCGCCATAGGAAAAACGGACCCACAGTATAACCAGCGAACACGGCAGAACCCATGGCCAATGACACGCGCGAACTGAATCGACGGCAGGATCACTTAACTGGTCGCAGCGACATCTGGCTGTTCGGCTATGGTTCACTGATCCACAAAGTCGATTTCCCGTATCTGGAATCCCGGGAAGCCAGCATAAAAGGCTGGGCCCGGCGCTTCTGGCAGGCATCGCATGACCATCGCGGCACGCCCGAGTCCCCTGGCCGGGTGTTGACCCTGGTCGAGGCACCGGGCGAGACCTGTGTTGGCGTGGCTTATCGGGTAACCCCGGATGTGTTCGGGCATCTGGACCACCGGGAAAAGAACGGCTACCTTCGCCTCACCATTGACATGACCTTTGTGCGGCCACCGCATCAGAACCTGCACGCCAATGGCCTGATCTATATCGCCGGGCCTGACAATGCCGCCTGGCTGGGGCCGGCCAGCGACGCCGAAATCGCCGCCCAGATCGCCCGTTCCCGCGGGCCCAGCGGGCGGAATATCGACTATGTGCTGAAACTGGATGACGCCCTGCAGGCCATGGGCGCCGAAGACCTCCATGTTGCCGCCATAGCCAAACACCTCAGACCATCAACCTCTACCCAATCATCAGCAAAAGGCAGACAACCATGACCGACCATACCGTTCACCCGGTGACACCGCAGGATCACGCCGACTGGCTGCCCCTGTTTCACGGCTATGCCGAGTTCTACAAGGCGACCATGACCGACGCGATCAGTGATACGGTCTGGCAGTGGCTGATGGATCCGGACCATGTACTGGAAGGTATGCTGGTGCGCGACGCTGACGGCAAGGCGGTGGGCATGGCCCATGTCAGAGCCTGCCCGCGTCCGCTGGCCGGATGCGAAATGGGCTTTCTGGATGACATGTTCGTGGTGCCGGACGCGCGCGGCAGCGGCGCGGCCGATGCCCTGTTCGGGCACCTGAAAGAGATGGCGACCGAGCGAGGCTGGCCGGTCATTCGCTGGATTACCCAGCATTTCAATGCGCGCGGCCGGGCCTTCTATGACCGCTACACCGGCGGCGCCAGCGATTTCATTCTGTATCAGTGGACGGCGCAGTAACCAAGCTGAGCTGATCCCGCTCGTGCGCCAGCAGCCATTGCTTGCGCGCCATGCCCCCGGCATAGCCGGTGAGTTGCCCGTTCTTGCCGATCACCCGGTGACAGGGAATCACGATCGGCAGCGGATTGGCCCCATTGGCCGCTCCGACCGCGCGCACCGCGCTGGGCCGCTCTATGGCCACCGCCTGATCCGCATAGCTGGCGGTCTGCCCGAAGGGAATGGCCTGCAGAGCCCGCCAACAAGCCTGTTGGAACTCGGTGCCCGCTGGGGCCAGCGGCACCTCGAAACGGATGCGCTGACCGGCAAAATAGTCGTTCAGCTCGCGTTCGGCCTGAGCGGTCAGCCGGTTGGGGTGGTCCACTCTCGCTCGGGCCCCGGCCTCCGACAGAAAGTGAATGGCGGTAACGGTGGTATCAGTCGCCACGACTTCCAGGTCACCTACCGGGGTGCCGATCAGGGTTTGGCAGTACACAGTCATGTCAGGCTCCACAGGTTGAGGGTCAGATAGCTGCGCCAGGGGGCTGCAGTCTCGGGGTCGAATACGATGTCATGTTGCTGCAGGGCCCGCTTCACTCCCAGATCTCCGCCCAGCCATATATCGCTGTCACCTCCGCCGCGCATGCGCGCGTACTGCACCGTCCAGGGCCCGATGCCAGCCAGCGATCGCCAGCGTTCCGGTTCTGTCGCAGCCTCTGGTTCGTCACGAAACAGCCGGGCCAGATCAATCAAGGTCTGCTTGCGGCGCCCCGGCAAACGCAGTTCCGCCAGATCCGTTTCCGCCAGCACGTCGGGTGTGGGGAACAGGCGCATTGCTCCGTGCGGGCCGGGAGCTGTCTCTCCGTAAGCATTGACCAGTTGCCCAACCAGCTTGTGTGCCGCCTGCACACTCACCTGCTGGCCCAGTATGGCGCGCACCCCGGCTTCGAACAGAGACAATGTACCGGGCAGCCGCAACCCGGGTACCGGGCCGCCCAGCGGGGCTAGCAAGGGGCGCAGATGATCATCAATGCGCGCACTATCGGCATCCAGATCCAGCAGACGGCGCAGGTTCCGCACCAGGGGCAACATGACGGCCGGACGGTTCAGACTGATCGCCACTCTGAAGCCATGACGCGCTTCGTCGTGCGTGGCGGTGAAATAGCCGCGGGTGCCATCGGCAAGCTGCAGCGAGCGTCCATAGCCTTGGTCGGTAATCCACTCCAGACCGGGAATCAGCCGGGGTCGGAGGAAGTCGCGCAGGTGCGACCAGTTGTAGGGTGGTCGATAGCTCAGAAACAGGGTGAGTTCGCCGCGAACCATGGTGTCTGCACCCTGCCGGCGCAATGCACCTGGGGTCATCTGCAACCGGTCGCGAAAGCATTCATTGAACCGCCGAATACTGCCGAAACCGGCGGCAAAGGCCACTTCTGCCACCGGCAGTCGGGTCTGCTGCAGCAGGCTTTTGGCAAACAGCAGTTGCTGATACAGGGCGTACCGCTTCGGGCTGGTACCCATGCGTGCCTGAAACAGACGGGTCAGGTAGCGACTGCTGATACCCAGTCTGTCCGCCAGCCCGGTGACCGACCCCTGCATCAGCGCACCCTCGTCAATCAGACGCAGGGCGCGTTCCACAGTGGTATCCGTGCCCTTCCAGGCCCAGGACGCCGGCGCACTGTCGGGCCGGCAACGCAGGCAGGGCCGAAACCCGGACTCGGCTGCCGCCACGGCGCTGTCGAAGTAGCGCACGTTCTGTTCCTTGGGCAAGGGTGCCGGACAGATGGGGCGGCAATAGATGCCGGTGCTGGTCACACCAACAAAGAAGTGACCGTCAAATCTCGGGTCGCGGGTCAGACGGGCTTGCTGGTATTGCGTTGTCTGCACGGGCCAGACTCCTGTTGCTCTAGCTATCAGTGTACCTGATTCCTGGGTGATGACTGGCCGGAAACGGAACCGTATGGCGCAGGTGAACCCCCCGGCGCTTACTGGTATTCTTGCTTCCGCTGTTGATCCTGTTACCTATACCCTGGAGTCTGCTGGATGATCACACGGAACTGCGCGGTGATGTTTACCGACATCAAGGGGTTTACCTCTCGCTCCTCTGAAACCACCCGCAAAGGGTTCCGCTCCCTGCTGGAAGAACACGACCGTCTGCTGCGTCCGGTCTTCGGTTATTTCGGCGGCGTGGTGGTCAAGACCATCGGTGACGCTTTCCTGGTCCGCTTTGACAGCCCGACTGACGCGGTCGTTTGTGGACTGGCGCTGCAGGCGGTGCTGAAACAGCATAACGCCGCCCAGCCAAGCACCGAGCAGATTGCCGTGCGGGTAGCCATCAACACCGGCGATGTCGGCTTGCAGGACGGGGATGTTATCGGCGAACCAGTCAATGTAGCCGCCCGCCTTGAGGCCATCGCCGAACCCGGCGAAGTCTGGTTCACCGAGGCCGTCTTTTTGACCATGAACCGCCGAGAGGTGCCGACTACCGAGATCGGTGAGCGCACCTTCAAGGGCATTCCGCGCCCGGTGCGGGTTTTCAAGGTGTTGTCCGACCCTCCCAATGAGCAGATCCGTCAGATTGATCAGGCCGTGCGGCTCGAACGCGGCATACCCAAATTCGAGGGCCTGCGCGAGAGCGTCAACCGACCCTGGAACTGGCGACCCTGGGCGGCAGCGGCACTGGTTGCGGTGTTGCTGGGGCCAGTCACCACAGTCGTGGGTTACCAACTCTGGTCCGAACGCCAGGCCGTGCAGCGCATAGAGCGTCTGCTTGCGCTGGGAGATACCGCACCGGCCCTGCACCATCTGGATGACCTGCTGGCCGAGCGGGCCCACGAGCCCGATGTGCGCGCCCTGGGTCTGGAGGTCGCCCGTCGGCACCTGGGTCATCTGCACGACCGGGGAGAAGACCCCGCCAACATCCGTGACTGGCTTGCTGAGCGCATGGCCAGTCACAGCCATCTGGAACCTCTGATGCCCGAATTCATCAGCCTGCACAGCCAGGTAGAGCTGCAAGCTGCCTTTGACAGCGGCCGTGGCAATGTGTTCTGGCAAACCTTCCGCGACCTGCTGGAACGCTACCCGGATGACGAGTCCATCCCGTTGATTGCGGCCAATATCCAGCAAGAAGGTCATCAGATAGCGGAAACCCGGCTTTGGCCTTATCAGGTGCTGGTCGAGCGCTCAGGCTTTCCGGCCGAGGCAGACGCGCTTCATGACGAGATCCTGGCGGTGGTGGACACCACGCTGGATCGCAACCTTCCGAGCAGCGGCCATGCCCTGCGCGCCCATGACCTGCTCCAGTCCGCGCCGCCCGAAGCGCGACGCCGCTGGGCAGATCAGGCTCTGGAGTCCGGCACCGGACCGGCACTGGCCAACAGTCTGGAAATATTGAGCGCCGAGAATGATCCGCGCTTTGAGGAACCCACTTATCGGGCCATTCACGGGCTGTTGCGGTTTGACGACCCCATGACCCAAATGGCCACGCTGCAGGCCGACAATGATCGTGCGCGAGCGCTGCGCGTGCTTGATATACTGGACCATGCCCGCCTGGACATGGCGGCCGACCTCAACCAGAAGGAACGCGAGCGGGCAGAGGAGCTCAAGACGCGCCTGACACGTCGCTGGAACGCCGACTGATCAGACCTGTAGCGTAGATTTTACAATTGACAGCGCGCGCGGACGCTTCTGCTGCACTGCCCGGCATGCGCGCGCTTGAGTTACCCAGTACAGTGATGATGACTGTGCTGAGAGGCAACCTGATCATGCTGACCTACAACAGCTATCTGGCCATTGATGAACTGCTTGACCTGCAACGCCCGCGCTCGGAACCGGAGGAGCATGACGAACTGCTGTTCATCATCATTCATCAGACCTATGAGCTTTGGTTCAAGCAGCTGCGCCATGAACTGGCTTTTCTCAGTGAGCGATTGGATCAGGACGACTTGCCGCGCGCCTTTCACACGCTGAAGCGAATTCTCAAGATCATGAAAACACTGGTCAGCCAGGTCGACATCCTCGAAACCATGACGCCGCTGGAATTCGACAGTTTCCGCGATCGCCTGGAAAGCGCCAGTGGCTTTCAGAGTTACCAGTTCCGGGTCATTGAATTCCTGCTGGGTCACAAGCGCCCCGAGCCTCTGGAGTTCCAGCCGCTCAACTCGCTGGGTCGTCAATTGCTGGAAGAGGCCTACCGCACGCCGTCGCTGTGGCGGGTGTTTCTGGGACTGCTGCACCGGGCCGGGCATACCCTGCCACCAGACCTGTTGCAGCAACCCGTCACCGAGGCCAATCAGAGCAGCAAGGACGTGCAGGAGGCGTTGCTGCAGGTCTACAGACAAGACCATCAACTGGCCGAATTGTGCGAACTGCTGGTGGACCTGGACGAAGGCCTGCAGGAGTGGCGTTATCGTCATGTGAAGATGGTGCAGCGGACCATCGGCAGCAAGATGGGCAGTGGCGGCTCCAGTGGCGCTGAATATCTGATGAAAACCCTGTTCCGGCCGGTGTTTCCGGATCTGTGGGACATTCGCAGTCGCCTTGAGAAGCCCTGATCACAGGGCCTCCGAGATCAGTGCACCGGCGTCTCTGCAGACGGCGGCGCAAACCGTTCATAAAAATGGCGTCCCGCCAGGCGCACATGCGCCAGCAATGCCGTGTAGTCGTCTTCCGCATCCGGTGACTGCTCTTCACTGCTGGCATCCAGTTGCGAAATAGCGATCAGATCAGACAGCAATTCCTGATCGTCTTCATCGGGTGCCTGCAACCGGCCCACCATCCCCAGCGTACTGACAAAAGCGGCACACCAGTCGGCCAGCGCCTCCAGACGATCGGGCAGCGGGCTGTCATTGTTGGGCAGAAAAGGCATGGGCCCGTCACTCTGCGGGGCCATATGCTGCACATCCGTCAGGGATTCATCGTACAGACTCTGCAAAGGGTCAGCCTGATCACCCGTCGGTGGCGTTTCGATCTCGAGCAGGGCGCAGGCCGTGTTCAGCCAGGCTTCCCGATCAAGCCGTTCACCACAAATCAGCCGCGCCAGCAGACTGCCATGCAGAAACGCCGCCGACTCGGTCGGATCCAGTTCTGCCAGAGCATCATCAAGAACATAGTAATCAAGCGCCACAGGGGCCTCCGAACGGTGCCATTAATCGAGCGCAATATGCTAGCATTGCCGGACACCTGATGAACATGACCCTCTGACTTACGGAGCAACGGATGTCGCACCAGAAACTCATGGCGCTTGAAGCCCGCATTGACCAGTTGCTGCGCGAGCACGAGCGACTGCACAGGCTGGTTGTGTCCCATGAGAAGGAACGACAGCAGTGGCAGGCAGAGCGAGACGCCATGCATCAGCGGCACGAGCAGGCGCGCGAGCGCCTGGACTATGTGATCGCCCGGCTAAAGGAATTTGAAGGCGCCTCATGAAACATCAAAATACCGTTCAGGTCCACATACTGGATCGTGAGTACACCGTCAGTTGCCCGCCAGAGGCTGAAGCCGAGCTGCGCGCTGCAGCTCGACAACTGCATGACAAGATGACCGAAATCCGCCACAGCGGAAAAGTTTTTGGTGTGGAACGTCTGTCGGTCATGGCCGCACTGAACCTCATCCATGAGTTGCGTACTGAACTGCAAGCCACTCAGGTACCTGAGGAAACCCTGGACCGACTGCTGGGAAAGCTGGACACAGCACTGGATTCCGAAGAAGAAACCCGCTGAAAGTCAACACTGTAATAGAATGAATTCCGCGTATAATGGAACCTACCCTGGGCTACTCGCCAGTTGATTCGTCCTCGAGCCGTACTTATACGACAGGGGGTTCTTCGTTGGTGTTGTTGAGCATGTCCGCCCGCGAGCGGAAAGCCTGATACGCCACTAGAATCACCCACCTTGAACTTCACGGTTCAAGGCCTTACTCAACAGCGGTAGCACCGGGGAACCTTGAGGAGAAGTTGCATGCCGACAGTGGCACTCACGCTGGGCAGTGGTGGCGCACGTGGTCTCGCGCACATCGGCGTTATCCAGTGGTTGGAAGAACATGACTTCGAGATTGTCGCCATTGCCGGCTCATCCATCGGTGCGCTGGTCGGGGGCATCCACGCCGCCGGCAAATTGCCGCTCTACCGCGACTGGGTATGCGGCCTGGGACGCAGCAATGTCCTGCGCATGCTCGACCTCTCGTTTTCACGTGCCGGCCTGTTCAAGGGCGAAAAGATCATCAGCCATCTCAGTTCGATGATCGGCGATACCCAGATCGAAGACCTGCCCATTCCCTATACGGCCGTGGCCACCGATATCAATCGGGAGCGCTCCGTCTGGCTCAACGAAGGCTCACTGTTCAAGGCCATTCGCTGCTCCATTGCGGTACCCACAGTATTTACACCCCAGTTCCATCAGGGCCTGTGGCTGGTCGATGGCGGCCTGATCGACCCGGTACCGGTCGCAGCCACGCGTCATGTACCCGCAGACCTGCATCTGGCGGTGAACCTGAACCATCCGACACAGGATCTTAAACTGCCGTTCGAGCGCCCACCCGGCGAGACCGAAGCGCTGGGCAACAGCCTGCTGCATGGCACAAACGACAAGGGTCGTCGGCAGTGGTTCAGCGGCATACTCGACAGCATTCGCAACCTGCACAAGGAAACGCCCGAAGAGGAAAACAGCCTCAACATGGTGGACGTGCTGTTCCGTTCGTTCGATATCATGCAGGCACAGATCACCCAGAGCCGCTTGGCGGCCTACCGGCCCGATATCATTATCCATCTGGAAAGGTCAGAGGGCGGTTTCTTCGATTACGACAAGGCCGACCACCTGATCAAGACCGGCTACCGGCTGGCGGATGACGCACTGCGCAGTCACCTGCCCAAACCGGAAATTCGGCCGGATGAAGCCTGAAAGTAGACAGTAGACAGTAGACAGTAGACAGTAGACAGTAGACAGTAGACAGT
>NZ_JAIUMC010000017.1 GCF_022565775.1 Natronospirillum sp. | reverse complement strand
GCGTCAGCGTGGCCAAGGAAATCGAACTGGAAGACAAGTTCGAGAACATGGGCGCGCAAATGGTCAAAGAAGTTGCTTCCAAGGCCAACGACGAAGCCGGTGACGGCACCACGACGGCGACCGTTATGGCGCAGACTCTGGTTAATGAAGGGCTCAAGTCTGTTGCGGCAGGCATGAACCCGATGGACCTGAAGCGTGGTATTGATCAGGCCGCCAAGGCCATGGTTGATGAACTCGCCAAGATCTCCGTGCCCTGCACAGACGCCAAGGCCATCGCCCAGGTGGGCACCATTTCCGCCAACTCCGACAAGACCATCGGCAATCTGATCGCCGATGCGATGGACCGGGTCGGCAATGACGGCGTGATTACCGTTGAAGAAGGCACCAGCTTTGAAGACGAACTGGAAGTCGTTGAAGGCATGCAGTTCGATCGTGGTTACCTGTCACCCTACTTCGTGACCAATCAGGAAACCATGACCGCCGAGCAGGAAGAGCCCTTCATTCTGCTGGTCGACAAGAAACTGTCCGCTATCCGTGACCTGATTCCCGTGCTGGAGCAGGTAGCCAAGGCCGGTCGTCCGCTGTTCATCATTGCGGAAGACATCGAAGGCGAAGCGCTGGCCACTCTGGTGGTCAACAACATGCGCGGTACCGTCAAGGTCAGCGCTGCCAAGGCGCCCGGTTTCGGTGATCGCCGCAAGGCCATGATGCAGGATATCGCTATCCTGACTGGTGGTACTGTTATCTCCGAAGAAGTCGGTCTCGACCTGGAAAGCGCCACTCTGGAGCATCTGGGTACGGCCAAGCGAGTTGTGTCTTCCAAAGAGAACACCACTTTGGTCAACGGCGCTGGTGAACAGGCTGACATCCAGGCTCGCGTCGAGCAGATCAAGGCAGAGATTGAAAACTCTACCTCTGACTATGACAAAGAGAAACTGCAGGAGCGGATGGCCAAGCTGGCTGGCGGTGTAGCCGTGATCAAGGTTGGCGCCGCGACTGAAATGGCCATGAAAGAGAAGAAAGCGCGCGTTGACGACGCTCTGCACGCAACTCGTGCCGCCGTTGAAGAAGGTGTTGTGCCTGGTGGTGGTGTGGCTCTGGTGCGCGCACTGTCCGCTCTGGGAGCGCTGGAAGGCGAGAACGAAGAGCAGACTCTGGGTATCAAGATCCTGCTGCGGGCCATGGAGGCGCCGCTGCGCCAGATCGTGACCAACGCCGGTGGCGATGCCTCTGTCGTACTGAACGAAGTGAAGAACGGCAGTGGCAACTTCGGCTATAACGCAGCCACCGGCGAATACGGTGACATGAACGAGTTCGGTATCATCGATCCGGCCAAGGTCACGCGCAGCGCGCTGCAGGCAGCCGCTTCCGTCGCTGGCCTGATGATCACCACCGAAGCCATGATCGCCGACAAGCCGGACGACAAGGACTCCGGCGGTGCCCCTGATATGGGTGGCATGGGCGGCATGGGTGGCATGGGCGGTATGATGTAGCGTTCGACCCTGCCCAAGGCGGACAGCTGCACCGCAGTCGTCTGCCTGTCCACAAAAGCCCGCCTCGAGCGGGCTTTTTTGTCAGTATCGGATTTGTTCAGCTTTACCCCCGCGTCATTGATGCCATACCGCTGCCTCAAGTACACTTGCCTATTGGCTGTACGACTGTGTCTGAGCATAATGACCAAAACCCGTATACTTTTTGTTTTTTTTCTGCTGGCTTTTATTGTCACGCTTGTCCTGACAGTGCCCGTGCGCCTGCTGTGGCACCATGGAGGCAGTCAGTTGGGTTTGCCGGTTGAACCGCGAAACCTGTCGGGTAACCTCTGGCAGGGTAGCGGCGATATATCGCTGGCCGGTGAAGAATGGCGATTGCATTGGCAAATTGATCCCAAGACACTGGGCTCTGCACATGTCGGTTATGCGATTTCGGTCAACAGCAATGGCATGGACCTGCAGGGCCGGCTGGATTACCGCCCGGGCAGCTATCGGGTGACCGGGCTTGAAGGTTATGCTGATATGGCACGCGCCAACCCCTGGTTGAGCCAGGTGGATACCGAACTGGAGGGCCGCCTGCTGGTCGACAACCTCGACCTGCAGTGGCGTCCGGGCCATGGTCAGGTGAGTGGCGACGGGAGACTGGACTGGCAGAACGGCCATGCCGCGTTCAACTGGATCGACGGTCAGCGCCGGTCGGTCAGCCTGCCGCCCATTGAGGGGGCCATCAACACGGATGCCGAGGGGCTGACACGTGCGCTGATTCGGGATGTCGATAACGACATGCCCATACTGCTGGCTGAGCTGGACAGTAACTCGGAATTGATGTATCGCATCTATACGCACCTGCGCGATGTATTGCAGGTGGAAATGCCGGGAGGCCAGGAAGTCATCATGGAAGGACAGACCAACGTACGTGAGTGGTTGCTATGACTGGACTGGGTCGCTTGTCGGGCAGATTACTGGGGCTGCTGCTGATCGTGCTGGCGATCTGGGCGGGGTCTCTGCTGGCGCGTGGCATCTGGTTGCTTCTGGAGCCGCAGCCACAGGTCGTCGCTCGAGTGGACTGGAGTGCCAGCCCACAGCCGATGTCGGACAATGGCGTTCCGGCGCGCGAACAGGCCGAGCAGATTGCGGCCAGCTACTGGTTCGGCCGACTTGAAGACAATGCCGACGACCCCGAGCCGGAGCCCGTACAGGTAGTGGAAATGCCGGAGACCCGACTGCAATTGGTACTGCGCGGTGTTGTTGCCCGGCAGGACCCGGCTCAGGGGTCGGCTCTGATTGCTCGCGAAGGCAGAACCTCCGAATACTTCCGCGTGGGTGACACCCTGTTTGATCAGGCCGAGTTGATCGAAGTGCATGGCAACCGGGTTGTGCTGAACAGAGGGGGTGAGCTGGAAACTCTCAGTTTCGACAAGAACCTGCCTGCCGGCGCCAATGGGGAGTCGGCACCTCAGACCGCCCAGCGCCAGACACAACAATCCCAGTCTTCCGCTCGTTCCTCATCGGCACCTGACCGAAATCGCAGCAGCAACGACAGCCGAACCAGCAGCCCTGGCGGCGCCTCTGCCAGCAGAGACTCCGGCCAGCAGGCCAGCAGTGCACAGCAGCGACTCGAGGAAGACCTGCGGCAGGCCATGAACGAGTTGCAGGCCCGTGCTCAATCCGACCCGCAGGGTCTGATGCGCCAGTATGGGCTGGAGCCTACCGATGGCGGTTATCGGGTGACCTCACGCGCCGGCATTCTGATCGCCAATGGCCTGCGCCCGGGCGACCGGATTACCGAAATCAATGATCAACCGGTTGGCAATATCGATCGCGATCAGCAACTGGTGGACTCAGTGCTGGGGTCGGATCAGGTCAAGATTACGCTGGAGCGCTCTGGGTCAACCTACCGCTTCTATCAGAGTTTACCGAGTTTCTGAGGAACTTATGGACATCAAGTCAATACTTCGGCCAGTGATGGTCGCGCTCTGCCTTTGTCTGTTGTCGGGGGCGCTACTCGCAGAAACATTCCGTATCAATCATCAGGAAGCAGACCTCAAGCAGTTCATCAATCAGGTCGCCGACATCACCGGCAAGACTTTCGTGCTGGATCCGCGGGTACGGGGTCAGGTGACCGTCATTTCCGATGAAGAGCTCACTGAAGAGCAAGTCTATGAGGTGTTTCTCGCGGTCCTGCAGATGCAGGGCTTTACCGTAGCCGAGCGGGGCAACGAAGTTCATGTGATTCCAGTCAATGACGCCAAGCAGATTACCGGCCCGGTGATTGAAGGCGAGCTGCCGCTCAGCCGGGACTTTGTGACCCGGGTGATTACGCTGGACAACCTGTCGGCCATGGAACTGATCCCGATTTTGCGCCCGGTGGGGGCCAGTTATGGCCACATGTCGGGCATCCCGTCAGCCAACGCCATTCTGATGGTGGATCACGCGGAGAATATCGCCCGCATCGAACAGATTCTCAACCGGTTGGATGTCGCTACTGAATCCGACATCCGCATGCTGCCGCTCGAAAGCGCTTGGGTGGGCGATGTGCTGGAACTGCTGCAGGCCCTGATACCGAATGAACTGGCCAGTCGCAGCGGCGGCGAAGACGCCATCCAGGGCAGCTTGCGCCTGGTGGCGGATGAGCGCTCCAATCGGTTGATCGCCCGCGGCAGTCCGGAAGTGCTGGATTTTGTCGAAGAGCTGGTGCGTGAACTGGATGTCGAGTCACAGGCCGCTCGCGGCAATACGGAAGTCATCTTTCTGGACAATGGCGATGCCATGCGCATGGCAGAATTGCTGCGCGGTCTCGGCAGTGAATCCTCCAACGGTGCCAACGGGGAAGGCCAGCGCCGCACCGAGTTGTCCATTCTTGCGGATGAAGAGCTCAACGCTCTGATTGTGCGCGCCGAGCCGGACGACATGTCCGAAATCAAGCGCATCATCGACCAGCTTGATATTCCGCGTGCCCAGGTGCTGATAGAAGCCGCTATTGTCGAAGTCAGTGGCAGCCTGAGTGAACAGTTTGGTATTCAGGCTGGGTTGTTGCATCAGGGCGATGGTACCGCCCCGGCGCTGCTGGGCGCCAATGTGCGCGAAAGCACCGCGCAGTCGATATTGAGTGGCGGCCTGCCCATCAGTCAAATTGGTGAGGGCGGGCTTTTCGCTGGAGTGGGTGGCACCGAGGGCGATGTTTCTTTCGCGGCCATCATTCAGGCCCTGGAGACTCAATCCAATACCAACCTTCTGTCGACGCCCTATGTCATGACCATGGATAATTCCGAGGCCCGACTTGTCGTCGGGGAGACGGTGCCGTTCCGGCGCGCCGACCCCTCGGATGACAACCCGTTCACCATTACCCGGGAAGACGTGGCGACGGAAATCACCGTGCGCCCCAATATCCAGCAAAATGACGTCATCCGCCTCGCCATCAATCAGAAAACCGAAGAGTTGATTGGTGCTGCCAGCCTGGAATCAAGAACCTCAAAGCGTGAAATTGATACCAATGTTCTGGTCGGCAATGGTGAAACCATCATACTGGGCGGCATGGTCAAGGACCGCGTTATCGACACCGAACGCAAGGTACCCTTGCTGGGTGATCTGCCGATCATCGGTGGACTTTTTCGCAGCACCTCGTCAGAGCATGAAAAGGTAAACCTGCTGGTGGTTATCCGGCCCAGTATCGCCCGTGAGCGCACCACTGATCAGGCCCGGGAGCGCTATTTGGGTATCTGGGATCTGCGCTTTGGTCCGGAAGGCCCGGAAATGGATGCGGTCATCTCTCCACCGAGCTTTGATGAGCTGTATCGTGGCATCCAGACCATCGAAGACGAATGAGCAGCCCTATGCACTGGAACACGGCGGATGCGCTGATTTTCGATATGGATGGCACCCTGGCCGACTCCATGCCGGCCCATTTCGAGGCATGGCAGGTAGCGGCTAGAGAATTCGGGTTCAGCTTCACGGCGGAGCGATTCCAGCAACTGGGGGGCGTTCCGACGCGCCAGACGCTGGAGATACTGTGTCGCGAGCAGCAACTGGATCTGCCTATCGAGACCATTGCCGGGGTCAAGGAGCAGGCCATTCTGGGCAAACTGGATCATGTACTGCCCCTGCAACCCATTCTGGACATAGCGCGCTGGTGGCATCATCAGGGTCGCCCGATGGCAGTAGCGACCGGTGCATCCAGAACCAATGCCGAGATAACCCTGCGCACCATTGGTGCGGACCGCTGGTTTTCGGTGGTGATGACGGCGGAGGATGTCAGTGCTCACAAACCGGCGCCGGATGTGTTTCTCAAGGCTGCCCTGGCAATCGGCGCAGAGCCGGCACAATGTGCCGCCTTTGAAGACACGGACATAGGCCTGCAGGCCATTCGGGCTGCGGGTATGCAGGCCTGGGATGTGCGGCAGCCAATTCCTGTGCCACCTGATAATACCGCGCTTTCAGACTGAAGTATGACGGCCATCGACTTGTCTCTCGTCGATGATGCGGTTATCTTTACCCGCCTTTGACCGGCCAGAAAAACAAAAGAGATCAGGTTGGCCGGCCGATCCGCAGCAGACAGGAATCATATTCAGGAGTCAATCATTATGCGCGTCATACTCTTGGGAGCCCCGGGTGCGGGGAAGGGAACTCAGGCGCAGGCCATCTGCGAACATTTCTCGATCCCCCAGATCTCCACCGGAGACATGCTGCGTGCCGCAGTAGCGGCAGAGAGCGAACTGGGCCTGAAGGTCAAGGAAATCATGGCGTCAGGCGCTCTGGTATCCGACGACATCATCATTGCGCTGGTCAAGGAGCGTATTGCACAGAAGGATTGCGCCAACGGGTTTCTGCTCGACGGTTTTCCGCGCACCATCCCGCAGGCAGACGCACTCCGCGAGAGCGGCGTGACGATAGACAATGTGGTCGACATTGATGTGGCTGATGAGGAAATCGTGCAGCGGTTGAGTGGACGACGCATTCACGAGGGCTCGGGCCGCGTCTATCATGTGGATTTCAATCCGCCCCGGGAGCCGGGCAAGGATGACGCAACCGGTGAGCCGCTGATCCAGCGCACCGACGATCAGGAAGACACCGTGCGCAAGCGTCTGCAGGTCTATCATGATCAGACTGCACCGCTGGTCGAGTACTACCGGAGCTGGGCGGCCAAAGATGCTGCTGCGGCACCCAGCTATCACCACATCGTCGGCAAGGGCACTGTTGATGACATCGCTCGCCAGATACTGTCTGCGCTAGAGGGTTAATACGGTTCAATGACGCGCCTGCTGGCTCTGGACACCACCACCGAAGCCTGTTCTGCCGCCCTGTGGGCGTCAGGGGAGCTTGTCGCCGAGGAGCGCGTCATCGAGCCGCGCGGCCACACGCAGCGCCTGTTGCCCATGGTCGAGTCACTGCTGGCGCAGGCAGGCTGGGCTCTGACTCAGCTTGACGGCATTGCATGTACCCGAGGCCCGGGCAGCTTTACCGGTGTCCGGGTCGGCGTCAGCGTCGCACAGGGGCTGGCGTATGCCGCCGAACTGCCTGTACTGTCGCTCTCCACGCTGGATGTTCTGGCCTGGCAGGGGCGACAGTTGTTGCCTGGCCCGGGGCGTTGGCAAGTGGCCATGGATGCCCGCATGGGTGAACTATATACCGCCGGCTATCGGGTCACAGACGCCGGGCTGGAACGGGTCACCGAAGAGGCGCTGCTGGCACCTGATGCGCTGACGGTATGGTCTGAAAACGATTGTGGACGGATCGGCGCTGGCTGGGCCCTGGCACCGCTGAATCATTGGGGCAGCAGTGTTTCTGATGATCTTCCGGCGGCGCGCCATGTGGCGTCATGGGCGAACCGGCTCTTGCAACAGAATCCAGGTGCCTGGGTGACTCCGATCGAGCTGCAGCCGGTTTATCTGCGTGATCGGGTTACCTGAACCAGGACGCCGCTGCAGAGCCGTTATGGCGCAGCGGAGAAAATTGATTTATATTATTCACTGAGCAGCCGATACAGGTTGCACAGACGTTGCCGCCAGAAAGTGGCAGCGGAAGAAGCGGTGCCCGGTGGCGTCCGCAAGAACAGGTAGGGTCTGGACGTGTCAAACGGTCTGATCAACTCGCTCATCAATCCCGGCATGAAGATGCGTGGCAATGTGTCTGCGCCGGTGCAGCCTGTGCCTCCGGTTCAGGAAGCCTCGAACCGTGTGCGTGAACCAGAGCAGACACCAGAACTGCCGCGTCCGGTCAATCGCAGTGGCCCGGTGGAAATGCAGGCCATGTCGCAGTATGAAGCCTTTTCCGCTCAATCGCTGGCAGGCGCCGGCTCCGGGTTCAATGCAATTGTCTGACCCCGCCAAAGCGGTGCCGTGTTTACCTTTCAAGCTTTATCCATGCTGAGCATACACCCCGAAGCGCACGCCTATGCTGAAGTCCACACGCTTGCGTTACCTGATCTTCCGGTGCGCAGCCAGCCCTGGGCAGAGGACAGTCTGCAACTGGTGCGCGACGAAGGTCTGGCCGTCAGGCTGCTGAGCCAGCCCAAAATGAAGCCTCTGAGAATCGATTTCGTCTCCGGAAAGCTGGATCACCGACGCCGTTTCGGTGGCGGACGACAGCAGGATCTCGCCAGGGCCTGTGGTCTTCATGAAACAACCAACCTGACCATTCTTGATGCCACGGCCGGTCTGGGACGTGATGCCTTTGTGCTGGCGTCTCTGGGGGCTTCTGTCTTGCTGGTCGAGCGCCACCCCGTTCTGCAGGCACTGCTGCAGGATGGCTTGCAGCGTGCTGCAGAGGCTGCGGGCGAGGACGACGCAATAAGTCAGATTTTGCAACGCATGCAGATTAGACAGGTCGATGCCCTGACCCTGCAGCCGGAGCCTGCACCCGATGTCATCTATCTGGACCCGATGTTTCCACCGCGAGAAAAAAGTGCCTCGGTCAAGGCAGACATGCAGATCATGCATGCATTGATGGCAGAACAGCAGAGTGGTCCTGATCAGGCAGCAGGATTGCTCGACTGGGCACTGAATCAGGCCCGCCACAGAGTGGTCGTGAAACGCCCCAGAACAGCGCCACCGCTGGCCGGGCAGTCGCCATCCCATCGCCTGACCGGCAAAAGCAACCGCTTTGACGTCTATACGCTCAAACGCCTGCCAGTTTGAATGCCTTCAGCAGGTCCGGCAGGGGCTGAGGCCGGGCGTGCAGGAAGCCCTGTACCTGATCGCACCCCATGCACTCGAGCCAGGCTTGCTGTTCCGACGTTTCAACCCCTTCGGCGACGACTTGCAGGTTCAGGTTGTGACCCAACTGCAGAATGGCTTCCACAATGGCTTCATAATCCGCTTCGGTGCCCAGGCCGCGAACAAACGACTTGTCAATTTTCAGCGCAGCCAGTGGCAACTGCGCCAGGCTGGCCAGGTTGGAGTAGCCCGTTCCGAAGTCATCGAGTGAAAAGCTGACGCCGTGCTGGTTCAGTTCCCGCATGAACCGTTCGCAGTCGGCATAGTCCTGCACGATGAAGGTTTCCGTGATCTCGAGATCCAGTCGCTCTCCGGGCAGGTTGTAGCGCGCCAGGGCCTGCAGAATGAATTCGTTCAGTTTGTTGGCCATGATCTGGCGCGGAGAAAGATTGATCGACAGAGTGATCTCTGGCGGCAGTGACGACTGATGGTCCCGAAAATCGCGCAAGGCACGGTTCAGCACCCAGTGCCCCAGTGCGACAATCTGCCCGGACTCTTCCGCGATCGGAATGAACTCGTCCGGAGCGACTTGGCCATAGCGCTTGCTTTTCCAGCGCAGCAGGGCTTCTATGCCGGTGATCCGCCCGGTTTTCACTTCTATTTTGGGCTGGTAAGCCAGTGACAGCTCATCCGTATCAATGGCCTGGCGCAGTGCTGATTCCAGTTGCGTTCGCCGGTTGAAATCCTCGGCCAGGTGTTCGGCATAGACCTGATAAGTGCCGCGCCCTCTGGATTTGGCCCGATACAGTGCCAGGTCAGCGCACTGGTACATGGCCTCATAGTGCCGGGCATGGTCCGGGTAAATCGCGATACCCACGCTGATACCCATGAAGATGTCATGGGACAGAGCCGACATGGGCGAAGACAGTTTGTGGATGACCCGTGCCGCGACATGGCCGGCATCATCTCCCGGGGGCAGATTCGGCAGCACCGCGATAAACTCGTCACCGCCCGTGCGTGCCAGTGTGTCCTCCGGCTTCAGGGCACTGCCGATGCGCTGACTGACAATGCGCAGCACTTCGTCACCCACCTGATGACCCAGTGAGTCGTTGATGTCCTTGAAGTGATCCAGGTCGATGTGCAGTATGGCCAGGCGCTGTCCCGTCTGCTGGTGTTCTGCCAGCAGTTGCTCCAGTTTCTGTTTGAAATAGAACCGGTTGGGGATATGCGTCAGGGCGTCATAATAGGCCAGATGCTGCAGCTTCTCTTCAGTGGCCTTCTTTTCGGTAATGTCCAGAAGGTTGCCAATGATCAGTTCGGCCTCGTCGCCATCCCGTGACTGGCTGCGTTCTGCCGTGTGCAACACGGTCAGCTCACCCTGCCGGGTGAGCAGGCTGTGTTCCAGTGTCATCTGCTGGCTATCACCCTGAATCAACCTGTCCATTTGCTCGCGCACACTCTGGCTGTCTTTTTCGGTAATCAGTTTCTCCCACTGCGCCATCGGCATTTGTCCGGGCTGTCGCAGCAGCTTCTGCAGGTAGGGTGACAAGGTGCAATACTGGTTGCCGGGGCGGTAGCTCCAACTGCCCATGCGGCCCAGACGTTGCGCCTCATCCAGCATGAATGCGGTGGTGCGAAGTCTCCTTTGAGCTTCACTGGACTGTTGTCGGGTGCGCACCAGCAGCAACGTAATCACGATCGAGACGGCCAGAAGTGCGGCCATGACCAGAGCCACACTTATGCGCACATGCACCGGCAGCACCACAGGCACCGTTGGTGCAACCTGCAACGTCCACTGACCATTGGGGATGCTGGTGGTATGCTCAGCCCAGGCCTCCACAGATGAGTCGGTGCTGCTCCAGATAAGTTCCGGGCCGTCGGGTGACTGCTCGGACTCGGCATAAATCGCGACATCGAAGCGGTTTGCCAGTTCGGTGATCCCGCTGGCTTCAAGAATGCCATCCAGGGGCAGCACGGCAGCAATCACGCCCCAGGCTTCATCGTCTGCCGGGAAGACGCCCTGATGGATGATGAACCCGGAGCCTCCCTGAACCAGTTCAATGGGGCCGATCAGCACTGGCTCGCCCGTTGCCATGGCGACCTGAATCATCGGCCACTGGGTGGGTACGTCGGGATAATAAAGACCCAGGGCGGGCTCGTTCCCGACCACCGGATAAATCAGGTTGATCGTCATGTCCCGGGCGGCTGCGACATTGGTATAGAGGCCAGGGTACGTCAGCATCCTGTCCAGAAACACTGAATAAGCGGTTTGCTCTATGTCAGGCTCTGATTCGAGGTAGGCTGCGAGAGCTCGGGCTTCAACGAGTCTGGCTTCCAGCACGCCATCCAATCGCTGCCCCAGGTCAATCAGTTCATTGTCCGCCTGTTGCTTGAGAGCCTGCTCGAAACGAATGGTCAACTGATGGCCCGAATAGGCATACACCAGCAGCCCGCCCAGTACCATCAAGGGTAGCACCAGCTTAAGGTGCCGGGTGCGCACCAGTCCCCAGATCAGAAAGAGTGCCGTACCCACCAGCAGGGCAAGGGCCAGGTCGGCCAGGCTGGCAGCAAGGTACTCGAAATCAGCCATCGTTCTGGGTCGCCTGAATTGCGGTCAAGGCAATGGTGTATACGATATCTTCGACCAGGGCACCGCGGGACAGATCATTGACCGGCTTTCTCAACCCCTGCAGCATCGGGCCGATCGACACCACATTGGCACTGCGCTGCACGGCCTTGTAGGTGGTGTTGCCGGTATTGAGATCGGGAAAAATGAATACGGTGGCGCGACCGGCTACCGGGCTGTCGGGTGCCTTGCTTTTGGCCACACTGGCGATCGCGGCCGCATCATACTGCAGTGGGCCGTCGAGCAGCAGGTCTGGCCGTTTGCGCCGGGCAATTTCCGTGGCCTCACGCACCTTGTCCACGTCCGCGCCAGTGCCGCTGCTGCCGGTTGAATAGCTGATCATGGCAATGCGCGGTTCAATGCCAAAGGCGATGGCCGAATCGCCGGACTGGATGGCGATGTCGGCCAGTTCCTCCGCGTTGGGGACAGGATTGACGGCACAATCGCCGTAGACATACACCTGATCGGGCAAAAGCATGAAGAACACGGAAGATACCAGGGCTGCGTCGGGGCGCGTCTTGATCAGCTGCAGGGCCGGCCGGATTGTATTGGCAGTCGTATGCACAGCTCCGGAAACCAGGCCATCCACTTCATCCAGAGCCAGCATGATGGTGGCCAGCACCACAGAATCCTCGAGCTGGGCTTCGGCCATCGGCTCACTCAGGCCCTTGTGCTTGCGCAACTCCACCATGGGTGCAATGTAGCGCTGACGAACGTCATCAGGGTCAATGATTTCGATACCCTCCGGCAGCGTAAGCCCCTGACTTTCGGCCACGCGTTGTACCGTTTCGGGGTGCCCGATCAACACGCAGTCCGCGATACCGCGGGTCTGACACTGCACCGCAGCCTGCACCGTGCGCGGCTCGTCGCCTTCGGGCAGAACAATCCGTTTGCGCGCCTGCCGTGCCCGCTCAATCAGGTAGTGGCGAAAAGCCGGCGGTGACAGGCGCCGCTCGCCCTTGATACTGGCGAGGCGGGCCAGTTGCTCGGCTTCCAGCGCGGAGGCCACCGCATCCATGACCCGTTCCATGCGCGGCAGGTCATCTACTGGAACTTCATTGTTCATGCTGTTCAGCCACTGGGCCGTCGAGTAGGTGTTGTAAGAGGTCAGCAGTACCGGCAGGCCAGTGGCTATGGCGGTTCGGCACAGGTCGAGTACTTCCTTGTGCGGTCGCAGGTCGCCGGTCAGCAGCAGGCCAGCGAGGGGCACATGATTCAGTGCGGCCATGCAGGCGGCGAGCAGTATGTCTTCCCGGTCGCCCGGTGTTACCACCAGGGTGCCGGGGCGCAGGGTATACAGCATATTGGGCATGGTGCGGGCGCACAGCGTGATGCTCTGCACCCGGCGCTCTTGCAGGTCACCCGCACTGAGCACCTCAGCTCCAATGTGGTCTGCCACGTCACTGGTGCGTGGTGCAACCAGAGCGGGCTCCCAGCGAATGGCGCCGAGTAACAGGAAATCATCATCGAAGACAGTGAGTTTTTCCCGGATGCGTTCAACGGAAATGTCGCGCGGGCCTTCTTCGTCAGGGCCGTCCGAAGCACGGACAGACTGGTACTCCCTGGGCGGTGCGCCGACCTTGTTCAGGATACAGCCCAGCACCTGCGGGCTGCGGGTGCCACCAAACAGACTGGCTGTCATGCGCAGACGCTCGTTCAATTCATCGGAACGGATCTCGTTTTTGGCGGATACCAGGATCACCGGCGCACCCAGTGCCTTGGCCATCTCGATATTGAGCCGTGACAGATAGTTTTCATTGGCTGTCGGGACGAGACCCTCGACAATGACCAGGTCGGCGTCGCTGGCCGACTGCTGATACACCTGAATCACTTCTTCCATCAGCTGGTCTTTCTGACCCAGCGTCAACTGATGCTGGGCATACTGCAGGTCCAGCGGCTGCGCCGGCTGCATGCCCAGTATCTGCTCTGCCAGCAGCGTCGAGCGCTCCGGTCCATCATCGCCTTCGTGAATCTGCGCGATTGGCTTGCAGAATGCGACGCGCACACCCAGGCGCTCCATGGCGCGGATCAGGCCCAGCGTCACCGAGGTCAGGCCGGTGCCTGCTCCCGTCGGGGCCAGGAAAAACGCATTCTGCATTCTGCTGCTCCTGTTCGAAACTACGTGACTGTCGGGTCCGGATACTGACAGGTTAGCGTGCGTTGGCTACCAGTGCCTGTGTGTCCTGTGCAATCATCCATTCTTCCCGCGTTGGAATGACCAATACTGCAGGTTCCTGCGTGGTACTGATGATGCCCTGCTGATAGCGGCCATGATTGAGATTTGCCGTCACATCCAGGTTGAGTCCCAGCCACCCCAAATGATAGACAGTGCGCTCGCGCACCCCGGCTGCATTCTCGCCTATGCCCCCGGTAAAGACCAGTGCATCCAGGCCCCCGGTGGCGACAAGCAGGCTGCTGATGCCCCTGGCCAGTCTGTAACAGAACACCTCGATGGCCAACTCGGCGCGCGCATGACCGTCTTCTGCTGCCGCCAGCAGTGTGCGCATGTCATTCGATAGACCGCTGATGCCCAGCAAACCGCTTTCGCGATTCAGCAAACCGGTAATCTCCGCCAGATTCATGCCAGTACGTTCGTGCAGAAACAGATGGATACTGGGGTCGACATCACCGCTGCGAGTGCCCATGACCAGGCCTTCCAGCGGTGTCATGCCCATGGTGGTATCCAGGCTTTGCCCATTTTTTACGGCACAGGCCGAGCACCCGTTGCCCAAGTGTGCCGTAATCACCCTGTGATGGTCCGGTTCGAGCTGCAATAGCCGTACTGCTTCGCTGCTGACATAGCGATGTGACGTGCCATGAAACCCGTATCGGCGGATGCCGTGGTCCTCATAAAGGTGATAGGGCAGAGCGTAGGTGTAGGCGGCAGCCGGAATAGTCTGGTGAAAAGCGGTGTCGAAGACGGCAACCTGAGGCAAATCTGGCAAGAGTCTGGACAGCGCGCGAATACCCTCAAGATTGGCCGGATTATGCAGTGGCGCGAGGTGGCTAATGTCGTCAATCCGCTGCACTATGTCTTCGGTGACCCGAACCGAGGCACTGAATGACTCGGCACCATGTACAACTCGATGGCCGGCTGCCAGCCAATGCTCCGGAGAAAATCCGCGCTCAGAGAGCGCTGCAACCAGAGCCTCCAGAGCAACCTGATGATCCGCGCCAGGCAATTCCCGGCTGGTTTTGCCGTCTGCTGAGCGCACGGTCAACCGGGCGTCTGGCTGCCCCAGGTTTTCTGCCAGACCAGACACCGGCTCAGTCTGGTCTGCACTGTTGAAAATGGAAAACTTGAGCGACGAACTGCCGCTGTTGAGCACCAGAATCATTGAAGCGGTCATCAGGATGTCATGCCTTGTATCGGATCATTGCGTTCAACACTCTAGTCAATTATACAGAAAATAACAGGGGCCAGTTTGGCCCGGAACCGGTTTGAGGTCGGGTAGATGAAGAAACGCGAAGTGCTGTTGCGATTACTGTCCGGTCTGGTACTCCTGCTGCTGACCAGCAGTGTGTATGCCAATGAAGAACGAGAAATGGTGCCCTGGTTCGGCAAGCTCGAATCCGGCGGCCACCTCTGGATTGAGACCCCCGAGGGCACAGAGCTCGAATGGCAGGGCAGCTTACTGGACGTCTATCAGCCGCGCACTCTGATCGGCTTCAGTCGTGATGAAGCCGGCGAGTTTGAACTGGTGCGCCGACTGCCAGATGGTGAAGAGGAGTCCTGGACCATTGATGTCGCGTCTCGAACCTATCGCGAACAGCGGGTTGAAGGAGTGCCCTCGGCTACAGTTTCACCTTCTGAGGAGCAACTGGCGCGCATTGCCCGTGAAGCGGAGCTAACCCTGGCTGCTCGGGACTCACTGACGCCGGGCAACACAGGGGTCACCATGCCTTTTGCCTGGCCACTGCACGGGCGTATTACCGCCGTCTATGGCAGTCGCCGTTGGTACAATGGCGAGCCGGGCACACCTCACTGGGGGATCGATATTGCCAGTCCGACCGGCACACCGGTGCGCGCTCCGGCCGACGGTCTGATTACTTTGTCTGAAGATCTTTTCCTGTCGGGAGAAACCCTGTTCATCGATCATGGGCAGCGCCTGACCTCGGCACTGCTCCACTTGTCTGAGCGTCACGTGGAAGCGGGGGACTGGGTGCGCCAGGGGGATGTGCTGGGTCTGGTCGGGGCCACTGGCAGGGCCACTGGGCCGCATCTGGACTGGCGGCTTGATCTGGCTGGTCAGCGCATCGATGCAGCGCTTTGGGTACCTCCCATGGATGATGTATGCACCATTCGTGGCGACGGGGATGAGGTGGTTATCCTGCTGCATGGTCTGGGGCGTACATCGCTGTCGATGGAAGACATGGCGCTGGCACTGCGCAATGAGGGGTTCAGTACCTGCAACCAGGGCTACCCGTCCCGTGATGAAACCATTCAGAACCTGTCGTCCTATGTTGCCAGTGCAGTTCAGCACGCCCGAGAGGAAGGAAAAACCACCATACACTTTGTGACGCACAGCATGGGTGGCATCATCCTGCGCTATTATCTGGGGCATAGCAGCCACGCGGAAGAGGGTCGAGTTGTGATGCTTGCCCCCCCCAACCAGGGGAGCGAAATAGTGGATGCGCTGGATGATATCCCCGGTTTCGAAGAATTCATGGGGCCTGCCGTGCTGCAGCTCAGCACTGACCCGGACAGTGTGCCCAATCAATTGCCACCCATCGAGTTGCCGGTAGGTGTGATTGCCGGCGATCGCAGCAGTGACCCCTGGTTCGATGGTATTTTCGAACAGGAATCTGATGGCAAGGTCACTGTGGAATCAACACGCATGACCACCATGACGGATCATCGGGTGATGCCTGTCGGCCATACCTTCATGATGCACAGTCGTGATGTACATGCGGAGGTGATTCACTTCCTGCAAAACGGTGCGTTCAAATAGGCGCCTGGACTTCAGGAGGTCAGTCGGTTCATAGCATGTCACCGCGAGCGGCTCGATACAGCAGTTCGTCGCGCCATTGCTCGGCCAGTTCGACGGTCAGCCAGGGCAGCGTCAGACGCCCACCAGCGGCTCTTACCTCCAGCGAGGCTCGCCCAAGTCGGCGCTGCCAGAGGGGTTGCTTCAACGTGACCGACTGAACACGGGCAGCCGGAAGCCAGCGTGTGGTGCGTCCTACCACCCCCTGGCGAACACCCAGCCATTCAGGCGTGCGACACAGGCGCAAACGACGCCAGGCCAGCAGTGACCAAGCCGAACCCAGCACCATCAGGCCAGCCGGGACGAGCAGCGCGACCGCAGACGCCCCCACAATGAACAGAACTACCAACAGCAGGCTGCTCAGCACCAGCCAACTGATCAGGCCGGGAAACAATACACCCACATGAGTCGTCTGCCACGGTGGAGCTTCTGGCAGCTCGAACTCCTTGCACATAGCGTCTGCACGCTTTGCGTCCAGCACCGGGACAACGAAGCTTTCCTTGTCCTGCCCGGTTGCGATATCTCCGGCCTTGTTGATCAGCATGGATTGCCGCTGCAGCAGCCGCCCGACCCAGCTCAGGCGCAAGGTGACCATCTGCACACGCGACAGGCGCACACTGCGGGTCAGCACTGTGGTCAGGCCGGCACGATAGCGAAAATGTTCGCCATGGCGTTCCAGCCGGTAGCCGTAGTAGCGCATCAGACCCAGCACGACCGAGACCAGTACCAGGGCCAGCAGCACAGCCAGCAATAATGCCAGAATCGCCGTGATCCGCTGACCGCCACTTAGCGCATCGCTGGCAATCCAGTCGGGCGCCAGCCATGACAGCACGGTTTCCAGACGGCGGATCAGTACTTCGGAAAAGGGGGCCAGCACCGGCAGAATGACCAGCAGCGTGTTGTGCATCAGGCCATAGCGCACCACTTCACTGGCTGGCAATGTCATTACATAGTCCGCTTCAGCAGTGCTGTCCTTTGCCAGGTCGGGCCGGTCTGCAGTGGCCTGATCCCGCTGGGTAAGTGCCCGCTCACGCAGGGCTTCGGCCGCGTCCAGTCTGATTCCGGAAATATGCACCGTCTGGCCGCTGGCGCCGGCGCTGTCCAGAGACAGCATGGCCAGACCGAAAGGGCGATAGTACCAGGGCACCTGAACATCGGCCTGTTGCACGCGCTTGAAGTCCAGGGTCAGGGCCCGTCGCCGCAACACGCCCTGGCGCAGCAGTATCCGGTCGGGTTCGACAGCATAGCGAAAAGTCAGATACCAGAGCAGAGCACCGCCTGACAGCGCAGCCACTGCCAGAACCAGGCCATAGTTCAGAGCCAGTTCGCGCAAAGACTCGTTGATGATGACCACCACCAGCAGCGGCGTCAGGCTGATCGCTTCACTTATCAGTCGGCGCATGCCGCGCAGGGCAAAGAAAAGGATGGCCACCGGCGACACACGCTGCCACTGGGTCTCCCCGGCAGCTGCGGGTTCGCTCATGGTGAGTCCTCGTCAACACGGCTCATGGTTCGGGTCTGATTCAGGTGCTCCAGTACATAGAGCCGCAACTGATCGGCATGAGCGCGCTGCAACCCCGGTATGGCCAGATCCTGTCCACTGCCGCCGGCGGTGTATACCAGCAGCCTCGCCAGTCCGAGCAGACGCTCAAGAGGCCCTTGTGTGACTTCGAGGTGCTGAATGCGACTGAAGGTGACGGAGGTCGTGCTTTGCCAGAGAGCGCCTGTGCGCAGATGAAGATCATGCTGGCGCAGGCAATAGCCGGTCAGCCGATAGCGTCGGGGCGCCCAGATCAGCGCCAGCAATACGACCAGCAGCATCGGGGGCACCAAAGCAAGAAGAGTCAGGAGAGGCAAAGTCAAAGACCAGGGGCCCTGAAAGAGTATCCACCACAAGGGCACTGAAAAGAGCAACATCGGCAGTAGAGACAATCGCAGTTGCGTGACATAGGCGGGCGCCACCCGCGTATAGTCGGTCTCTGACAAGGGCGGGAAACGGTCGCTCGGCAGCACCGGGTTCTCGTGCACGGTCATGGGCGTTTCGGCCATTCAGTCAGTATCTGTGAATTGTCCCGCGATGGTCGCTGGGTGCGTGATGGCCAGGGTCGACCCTGAGTATGGCTGACGTAGCGCACACCCGTGTGCAGGGCCACCTTGGCCATCATGTGCGAGCTCACGGGTGCGGTGATGAACAGAAACATGGAAATCAGAAACTCGTGCAGGCTAAGGGTCTGCAGCGAAAAGCTGAAATAGATCACTGACGCGATCAGTGTGCAACCGACGCCCAGCGTGGTGCCGGCCGTGGGCAGGTGCACCCGCATGTAGAAATCCGGCATGCGGGCCAGGCCCAGCGCGCCGATCACGGCAAAACCGGCTCCTGTCAGTATGAAGGCCGAGACAATCAGCTCTACCAGAAAGGGCAGCTCACTGTTCATGGTCGTCAGTCCTCCGACTGTTATTCAATGATATTGCCGCGCAACAGGTATTTGCACACGGCGACCGTGCCGACAAACCCCATCATGGCAATCAGCATGGCGGCTTCAAAAAACAGGGTCGACCCGAGGAAAATACCCAGCAGAATGATCATGGCGATGGCATTCACATACAGCGAGTCCAGGGTGAGAATGCGGTCTGCGAGATCCGGGCCGCGCACCATGCGATACAGGTTCAGCAGCACGGAGACAGTAAACATCAGCATGGCGATGATGACGGCAATGCGCAGCATCAGAATATCTCCTTCAACGGTGCTTCATAGCGCGCCTTGATCTGTGCAATGGCGGCCTCGACGTCCGGCACATGCAGGCCATGCACCAGCAGCCGCTCCTGGCGGGAAGACAGGTCCGCACTGACCGTGCCTGGCGTCAGCGTGATGGTATTGGCCAGTACCGTGATGGCCACCGGGTTGGTCAGTTCCAGATGAATGACAAAAAAGGCCGGCTTCAGTTCCTGGGGTGATTTGAGCAGCAGGCGCACTGCCTGCAGATTCGCGGTAATGATGTCCCAAATGACGATGATGGCAAACCGCACCAGCCCGGTCCAGGAGCGGACATGCACCGGATGGCGCCAGAAACGACGTGTCATGCGGGGCAGCGCCCAGGCCAGAAAGGCCCCCAGCAGCACATTGGCGGGGGTCAGGTTGCCGTCCAGCACCAGCCAGGCGGCCAGAATCACCAGACTGATCAGCGGGTGCGGAAGCAGGCGCAGCCAGAGCGGATCGCGTGCGGGCGCTGCCGGTGGTGTCGAGTCTGTCATCAGAGTCCTCCCCCGGTGGTAATCAGGGATGTGGTTTCGCTGCTCAGTACTGCCTGAATGTACAGCCAGGGTGCATTCTGCTGCAGCGCCACGGATTCGGTAAACAGAATCACCGGCTCGGCAAATATAGCCAGAGCCGGACTGAGCAGCAGTGTAAAGGCGGTGACCCCCAGTTTGATCGGGTCTGCCTTGCGACGACCCGGTGGCTGGCGGTTGGTGCGCCAGAACAGGGTACTGCCGGCCCGCACAAGTGCAATCAGGGCAATCAGCCCGGCCAGCAGCAACAAAGTCCACAGCAGCGGCGCAAGCGGGTGCGTCACCGTGCCCCGGAAAATCAGCACCTTGCTCAGAAAACCGGACAGCGGCGGCAGGCCGATAATGGCCGTCGCACCGATGAAGTAGAGTACACCCAGAGTATTGGGCTGCACCAGCGGCTGTGCCTGCGTCAGGTAGTCTCGAGTGGTACCGCGCTGCGCGCCGATCAGGTCTGCCAGCAGATAGAGGCCGGCCACCACGAAGGTGGAATGAATCAGGTAATACAGTGCCCCGCTGAGCACATTGGGATCATTGATCGCCAGTGTGGTCAGCACGGTGCCCACGGAAATGACCACCAGGTAGGACACCGCGCGTTTCAGCGTGCGTGCTGCCACCAGCCCGATGATGGCCAGCGCCAGGGTGCCGATGGACAGAATCCACAGCCAGATCTGCATACTGCCCGCCAGCACTCCGGCATGATCGCCAAACAGCAACCCATGCACGCGCAGAATGGCATATAGCCCTACCTTGGTCATGATCGCAAACAGCGCTGCCACAGACGGACTGGCCGCACTGTAGGCCGCCGGCAGCCAGAAATACATGGGTAGCATGGCCGCCTTCAGACCGAACGCCATCAGCATGATCAGACCGGCTGTGCGCACGATGGGTGCATCTGCCGGGTCGATCTCGATAATGCGCAGCGCCAGGTCGGCCAGATTCAGCGTGCCGAGCATGCCGTACAGAGTGCCGATGCCGATCAGGAAGATGGCGGAACCGGCTACATTGAGGATGACATAGTGAAAGCTGGCGCGGGTGCGTTCAGGCCCGGCGCCATGCATCAGCAGCGCATAGGAGGCGATCAGCAGCACCTCGAAGAACACGAACATGTTGAACAGGTCGCCAGTCATGAAGGCGCCCTGAACCCCAAGCAGCAAGAAATGAAACAGTGCATGATAGTTGCGCCCGAAGCGGTCGTCGCCACGGATGCCATAGAGCAGCGCAATCAGTCCCAGCAGGGCCGTCATGGTGACCAGCAGCGCACTCAGCCGGTCGATGACCAGTACAATGCCGAACGGTGCCGGCCAGTTGCCCATCGCATAGGCCATGATGGCGCCACTCTGTGCCTGCATCAGCAGCACAATAGCGACCGGAACGCCCAGTACCGCTGATATGACGCTGACCCAGCGCTGCGCATTCAGGTCGGCCCGTGCCATGAAGATCAGAATGGCGCCAGTGAACAGTGGCAGCAGCACCGGGAACAGCGACCAATGCTGCATCATGGGCGCGGCTCCTGTGTGTCGTCCCCGGGCTCCGCAGGCTTTTCTTCGCTGGCAGACTGCTGGCGCTCCTGCTCCCGGCCGCGCTCCTCAAAGCCGTCTACATGGTCATTGCCCAGTTCACCCCGGGCGCGCAGAGCGAGCACGGTGACGAAGGCCGTCATGGCAAAGCCGATCACGATGGCGGTCAGCACCAGTGCCTGCGGCAGCGGATCCGTGTAGGACTCGCCGGTGCCGATGATGGCCGGCTGCCCGGTACGCAATCGGCCCATGGCTAGCAGGAACAGGTTCACCGCATAGGAAATCAGCGCCACTCCCATGACCACCGGAAATGTCCGCGCGCGCAACAGCAGGTAGATGCCGGTGCCGGTCAGGATGGCAATCAATACGGAAAACAGCAGTTCCATCAGCGATTCTCCTCTGCAGACGTGTCGAGAGAGCGCAGTTTGCCCAGGTTGGCGAGAATCAGCAGCGTTGCCCCGACCACTGCCAGGAACACTCCGATATCAAACAGCATGGCCGTGGCCAGTTCGACTTCACCCAGCAATGGAATGGTGAAGTAGTCGAAGGCCGAGGTCAGGAAGGGGGCACCGAAAAACCAGCTGCCCAGCCCGGTCAGCCCGGCCAGCAATACACCGGCGCCGACCAGCGGGTGATAGTCCCATTGCATCCGGTTGTTGGACCAGCGCAGGCCGTTGGCCAGGTACTGCAGAATCAGCGCTATGGCGACAATCAGCCCGGCAATGAAGCCGCCGCCCGGCATGTTGTGGCCGCGCAGGAAGATATACACCGCCACCATCAGCGCCAAGGGCAGTACCGGCATGTTCAGTATCAGCAACAGCAGTGGATACTTGTCGCTGGCCCATTTGATATTGGGGTCCTTCTTCGGGTCGAACAGGCGCATGCCGTCCAGCAGGCCGAAGATGCCGATGGCGGCAATGGCCATCACGGTGATTTCACCGAAGGTATCGAAGCCACGGAAGTCGACCAGTATCACATTGACCACATTGGTGCCGCCACCGCCGGACACGCTGTTCTGGATGAAATAGTCACTGATGGTTTCCTGCGGCCGGGTCAGCACCGCATAGGCCAGCACACCCACTCC
The DNA here is from genome assembly GCF_022565775.1 of Natronospirillum sp. Classification (GTDB taxonomy): domain Bacteria; phylum Pseudomonadota; class Gammaproteobacteria; order Pseudomonadales; family Natronospirillaceae; genus Natronospirillum. The sequence continues at coordinate 24,702 of NZ_JAIUMC010000017.1, read as the reverse complement.
GGTACCGGCTGAAGTGGCCACAATGCCGTCGCGCACCAGGTGGCCATAGGTCGAATCATTGGGGCTTTTGGGCGGCAGCAGAAACAGGATCAGCATCAGCAGCACAATGGTAACGATTTCCACCGACAACTGCGTCAGCGCCAGATCCGGCGCCGAGAAGCGGGCAAACACCAGGGCCATGCCCAGGCCGACCACACTGAGAAACATCAGCGCCGCAATGCGTTCATGGTGCCAGATGGCTGAATACACAGCCGTCACCATCATGATCAGCGCAATGGCCACACTGGGCGGGTCGATCGGTGACAGAGGGACGTCGCCGCGAATGCTCTCCAGGCCCCACAGGCCCGTGGCTGCTACCACTACGGTCCCCAGTATCAGTAGGCTGAGATAATGCTGCAGCGACCCGTTTTCCAGCAGGCCGGTGAACTGGCGTGCCCGCACAATGACCACGTCGTGCACAAAGTCCTCGAAGGCATCCATCGCATTGATCGCTGGCAGGCGCTCCCACAGGCCCAGCAGGCGGTGGAAGTTCAGATAGGCCATTGTGCCCAGCACCATGGCCAAAATGCTCATCAGCAACGGCAGGTTCCAGCCATGCCAGATGGCGAGGCTGTAGTAGGGTATCGGGCCGGCCAGTGTGGTCTCGGCGGCAGCGGCCAGCAGCGGGCCGATGATCAGCCCGGGCGCGATACCGACCAGCAGGCACAGACCCACCAGAATCAGAATGGGCGCACGCATGAAAAACGGCGCCTCGTGCGGAGGCTTGGGCAGTTCCGTCGGCTCTGGGCCATAGAACACACTGTGAATAAAGCGGATGGAGTAGGCCACCGAGAAGACCTTGGCCAGCACGGCCACCACCGGAATCACCCAGCTCCAGCCCCCGAGCACCTGCTGCGCCACCGCTTCGCCGAGGAACATCTCGGTACTCAGGAAGCCGTTCAGCAGGGGCACACCGGCCATGGCACCGGCGGCAATCAGCCCCAGCATGGCCGTCATCGGCATGTACTTGCCCAGGCCGGACAGCACCCGCATGTCGCGCGTGCCGGTTTCGTGGTCGACAATGCCCACGGCCATGAACAGCGACGCCTTGAAGGTCGCATGGTTCATGATGTGGAACAGTGCAGCCACTACTGCCAGCCGGGTATCGAGCCCGAACAGCAGGGTCACCAGGCCCAGGTGGCTGATGGTGGAATAGGCCAGCAGGCCCTTCAGATCGTGCTTGAACAGCGCAGTGACGGCGCCCAATGTCATGGTGATCAGCCCGACCATGGACACCAGAATGAACCAGAGTTCGGTACCCGACAGGGCGGGGTAGAGGCGAGCCAGCAGAAAGACGCCCGCCTTCACCATGGTGGCGGAATGCAGGTAGCTCGATACCGGGGTTGGCGCCGACATGGCATGTGGCAGCCAGAAGTGGAACGGAAACTGCGCCGACTTGGTGAAGATGCCGAGCAGAATCAGCACCAGAATCACCGGGTACCAGGCATGCTCGCGAATCAGATCGCCCGAGGCCAGCACCACATCCAGATCGAACGAGCCCACCACATGGCCCAGAATCAGCACCCCAGCCAGCATGGCGAGCCCGCCGGCGCCGGTCACCGTCAGCGCCATACGCGCGCCGCGCCGCGCATCCGAACGGCCGTTCCAGTAGCTGATCAGCAAGAAGGAACTGAGGCTGGTCAGCTCCCAGAAGAGCACCAGCAACAACAGGTTGCTGGCGGTCACCACACCCAGCATGGCACCCATGAAGAGCAGCAGCAGGCCGAAGAACTTGCCCATCGGATCGGTTTCGGCGAGATAGTAGCGGCCGTAAAGAATGACCAGCAAACCAATGGCGAGAATCAACAGGCAGAAGAGAAACGACAGGCCATCAAGGCGGAAAGCCAGTTCCAGACCCAGCTCCGGAATCCAGTTCCAGCGCACCACCTGGACTTCGCCGGCGAATACCCGACTCGCCTGTGACAGCAGCAACAGCAGGCCGGCAAAGGGAGGGATGGCCGTGGCCCAGGCGCAGGCGCTGCGCCCATAGCGGTGAAAGATCACCGGCAGCAGGACTCCGATGAACGGCAGCAGTATGATGAGCGAAAGGAGCATGGCAGCAACGAGTCCCGTCGTCGAAATCATTTCCCGACCAGCATATCCCTGGCCAGGCTGACTGGCGGGCAGTATATCGACTTTTCAGAACCGATACCCGCCTCTGCAGGAAAAAAAGTATTGCTTATATATAAGAAGCAAGATCATGCCGCAAATCTGAAACCTCCAGCCTGCGCACCCTTGCAGGCGCCGGCCTTGGCCGCGCTTGGTAACGTAGCAGCGCACCCCGTTGCCCGATGGGGCCGCAGGCCCCCAATAAAGGCGGCTGGTGCCGCCGGTCGCTCCTGCGCATCCATGCGCCCGCGACATTAGTGCATCCCTGAACGTCAGCGCAGGCAAGCCAGCGCCTACAACGGAGGCACATCTGTAGGCGCCGGCCTTGGCCGCGCTTGTTTGAACAAGGCTCAGAGCTTCAGGGCTCCACCTTCCCCCGCAGTGCTTTCGTCTTGCCTTTTCGGGTCTTGCTGTCGACGCGACGGCGCTTGGCTGATCGGGTAGGCTTGGTAGGGCGTCTTGGCTTCTGCTGCTTGACGGCATCCAGTATCAGGGCTTTGAGGCGCTGCAGGGCGTCTTCCTTGTTTTTTTCCAACGTGCGAAAAGACTGTGCCTTGATAATGATCACGCCTTCCTTGCTGATGCGCTGGTCGGACAGGGCCATCAGACGCTCCTTGTAAAAGGGCGGCAGGCTGGAGTTCAGAACGTCGAACCGAAGGTGCACGGCAGAGGCCACCTTGTTGACGTTCTGGCCGCCCGCGCCCTGGGCGCGTATCTGGGTGATTTCGATCTCCCATTCGGCGAGTTCGACTGTGTTGGATAGTGTCAGCATGGTGGGGGATAGTAGGGCAGCCGTGGCTGAAGCTCAAATCGGAGGCTGAATGAACGTTTCATCTGCGTATTGGTGATAAGGTTTGACGTTGATAAACAGGCCCTCCCGGTCTATGGTTAAGTTGGCCTGTAGCCGGCAGCCTGCAACGATTGCCCAGACCACTGCAGGCGTATCTGCCTTGTTGCGGTATGCTTTGCCTAGAGGTCGTGATGAAAACAACAAAGCTTGCTCTGATTGGTTTCCTGCTCTCGTCGGCTCTGAATGCCCATGCAGATTGCATCGGCCTGGTTACTGCCAGTGGCGGGCATGCGTTCTGGGAAGAGGTTGAGCGTGGCGCTGAGCAAGCGGCGACGGAACTGGGCATCACCCTGTATACCCGCGGCGCGGCGGATGAAAACAACGTGCTGGCCCAGCGGGCGCTGATTGAACGCGTAACCCACCTGGGTTGTCGCGGCATGGTGCTGGCCCCCAATTCCGATACTCATCGCGAGGCGGTTGCCCGCATGAAAGCTGAAGGCATCCCCACCGTGTTCGTTGACCGTGACATCGGCGGTGAGCGTGTGAGTGTAATCAAAACAGACAACGAAGAGGCCGGGGCGTTTGCGGCTCGGGAAATGATCAGGGCGCTGGGTGACCCGGGGCTGATTGCCGTGTTCCGTATGGATCCGGCGGTGGTAACAACGACAGAGCGAGAAGAGGCCTTTATCCGCGTTCTCGAGAACTCGGGAATAAATCTGGTTGTCGCGGATTATGTCGGCACCCAGGTGGGTCAGGCCCGCTCTATGGCCTATGATCTGCTGGTCGCCTACCCGGACATAGAGGTCGTTTTTACGCCCAATGAATCCACCAGTCTGGGTACTATGGCGGCGATCAATCGTTTGCCCTTGACTGACCGACCGGGGCATATCGGATTTGACGCCAGTCCGCTGCTGACCCAAGCGGTTGAAGACGGGGTCATGCTGGGCCTGGTAGTGCAGTCACCTTATCAAATGGGGTATCAAAGCGTCAGAACCGTATACCAGGCCATGAACGATGAGTTTGTGGAGCTCTATCAGAGCGTGCCGGTGACCTTTATGGGCCAGGATCACGCCCGGTGACTTCACCGCCTGGCACCCGAATATCGTGGAAACAAGCCCTCGGGGTTATCCTGAATCGGCAGATCTCCCTCAGTACAGGATCGGCTATCAGATAGCTTGAACGGCCTTGGCCAGGGCGTCGCGGACCTGCTTTGTGACGTCGGTCAGTTCCTTGTTTTCGATAGCAGCCATGGACGCCACCGGATCTACGGCACAGACCTCTATGCCTGCGGCAACCTCCCGCAAAACGACATTGCAGGGCAGCATGACCCCTGCTCTGGGTTCGGCCTGGAGCGCATCCCAGGCCATTGTCGGGTTGCAGGCGCCGAGAATACGATACGGTGCCATTTCCTTGTCCAGCTTGTTCTTGATGGTGTTCTTGACGTCGATTTCGGTCATTACACCAAAGCCATGATCAGCCAGTGCCTGTCGAGTTCTCTGGTCGACCTGTTCAAAATCAGCATCGGCAATCAGACGATTAATGGTATAGGACATATCGGTTTCCTCAATTTGAAGGCTGGCGCGGCCTGTAGCAGTCCGGCCAATGTCATTGTTGAACAGTATCTGGCGCCGGGCCGAAAACACGGTCGGTCAGTTTCACATACCAGGCCGCAGACTGCACCTGAATCACGAAGGCAACGGCGATGACCAGGGCGGCATCCGCACTGGCTGTGCCGAAGGCATTCATAGCCAGCGCCAGAGCGATGGACAGGTTGCGCATGACAGTGCCGTACACCATGGCAATGGCGTCTCCGCGCGGCAGCAGCCAGCGCCCGATCAGGGTGCTCAGAGCATAATTGCCGACATACAGTATGAGCAGCGGGGGTATGATCCAGAGCAGAATGCCGGGCTGTGCCGTCAGATATTCAGCGTTCAGCGCCATGGCGATAAACACGATACCCAGCACGCCCAGGGATGACAGCGGTGGGAAGCGGGGTGCCCACTCTTGCTTGAACCTTTGCTGACCAAAGCGGCCGACTAGGTAGCGCTGAGTCAGATAACCAGCCACCATGGGCAGAAAGACAATCACGGCGATCTGGCGAAATACCGCGAGCAGGTCGACGGGGATATCAGCGCCCATCAGCCATTGAATGTAGAAGGGCGTGGCCAGTGAGCCGATAATGAGCCCGGCCACCGTCATCTTGATGGCGGCACCCAGGTTGCCCTTGGCAAACCCGGTCCAGGAGATGGTCATGCCACTGGTCGGCAGCAAAGCCGCAAGCATCAGGCCGAGTGCCAGTGCGGGTGTGTCCGGGAAGAACAGTCTTCCAAGCCAGAAGGCAAAAAAAGGGACCACCCCGAAATTGATCAATTGGGCGATGCCCTGAGCCTTGTAATCGCCTCCTTCCAGCACCTGTTTAAGTTTCAGGTTGACCATCATGGGATACACCATGAGAAAGGTCAGGGGCAGGATCAGTACCGAGAGTGCGGAAGCATCACCTAGCACACCCAGCAGGAAACCCAGCCCCATGGCGATGGGGATGGCGATGGTCAGTTTGCGGGTCATCCAGCTCAGAAAAGCCATTCAACGAACCCCAAACAAGACGTTTCTCACCAAGGTCATGACTTTCCTGCCGTAAAGCCGCCATCGACCAGCAGATTGGCACCAGTGACAAAACTGGCTTCATCACTGGCCAGGAAAAGAAACGCGTTGGCGATCTCTTCCGGCTTGCCCAGCCGTCCGATGGGATGCAGGCTGATCAGCCCTTGCCGCATCTCCTCGTCCAGTTGCGCCAGCAGCGGTGTGTCGATATAGCCGGGGCCTATAGAGTTGACGCGTACCCCTTTCTTGGCGCTTTCCAGTGCCAGTGTGCGGGTCATGTTGACTACGCCAGCCTTGGCAGCCGTGTAGGCAGCCGTGTCGGACTGGCCGAACACGCCAAGAATCGAAGCACAGTTTACGATGCTGCCGCTACCCTGGCTGTACATTTGCCGAAGTGCTGCACGGGACACCCTGAACACGCCTACCAGGTTAATGTTGATGATGTTCTCGAAATCTTCATCCGGGTACTCGTCAGCGGGACAGAGACCCCCAATACCAGCGTTGTTGAACACCGCATCCAGACTGCCGAACTGATCGACCGTGGTTTTAACCATGGCATCGACCTGAGCCGTATCGGTGACATCCACAGCCACAAATCGGCAACGCCCCGGATACTGCTTGTCCAGACGCTCTGCCTCCTGCTCGCCAGCGCCACTGGGCAAGTCTCCGATAACGGCAAACGCACCTTCTTCCAGCACGCGTTCAATGGTTGCAAGGCCGATACCGCTGGCGCCGCCTGTAACAATTACTACTTTGTCTTGAAGTCTCATGATGGGATACCTCTTTGGTTGACACTTTTTCATGGTAGGCTGATCGAGCTGATCAAGTAGTGACCTGTATCAAACATGGCCGAGAAATTGGATCGAGGATCGGAGGCGGGTGAAAACCAATGGACAGAAAGAAACGTGACAAACCAGGAATCGAAGACCACTACTCCGTCAGATCTGGTGACACGATAAAGGATCTGACCCCCGCGGCCATTGCAGCGTATAGGTCAAGTGAAAGCACCAAGGGTGCCCAGGATTCTCTGGAAGTTGTTCTGAAGGAGATTTCGGCCCAGGGCGCCGAGGAAACAGACCAGTCTGTTATCGAGGATATTTCCGAGCGGTTGAGCGCCATACTCTCCGGCGCGTCGCCAGATGATGTAGCCCTGTTGCACAAAACGTTGCTCAGCGACAAATTTCAGCAGATTGCCGAACTGGGCAAAGAGTCGGACAATGAGCTATTGCCGGATTGGCGCGAGCGGAAGTACCCCTACAAGAACCGAATGCGTCGTAAGTCTTACGAGAAGCAAAAATACAATCTGCAGGTTGAGTTATTGAAGTTGCAACATTGGGTAAAAGAAACCGGCGCTCGTGTGGTCATCCTGTTCGAAGGGCGGGATGCCGCCGGTAAAGGAGGGACGATCAAGCGCTTCATGGACCATCTGAATCCACGGGGTGCCAGAGTGATAGCGCTGGAAAAGCCGACCTCTGCCGAACAAGGCCAGTGGTATTTTCAGCGCTATATCCAGCACCTGCCAACAGCCGGTGAAATAGTGCTCTTTGATCGCTCATGGTACAACCGGGCAGGTGTTGAGCGAGTGATGGGTTTTTGTTCTGATGACGACTATCGTGAGTTCATGCGCCATGTGCCGGATTTCGAGAGAAACCTGGTGCGTTCAGGTATACATCTGATCAAGCTCTGGTTCTCTGTCACGCGTGAAGAGCAAAAGCGTCGGTTTGTCGAGCGTGAGAGTCATCCATTGAAACAATGGAAGCTCAGTCCTGTAGACCGTGCTTCCCTGGACAAATGGACCGAATATTCCAAGGCCAAGGAGGCCATGTTTTTTCAGACCGACACTGCAGAGGCGCCCTGGATTGTCGTCAAATCGGACTGCAAGAAGCGTGCGCGGTTGAATGCCATGCGCCACGTCTTGAACCAGTTCGCCTATCCGAACAAGGATATCAAACGCATGGGCTCGATAGACCCTCTTATTGTAAGTCGGGCCAATACCCGCAGGGAGAACTACTAGTGATTCACGGGAGGTCCGGTCTATCGACTCCTCATCAATCTGAGTCAATGACTGTGCACATTATTCCTCTGGCTGACCGGATAGAGTTTGTGCGTGAACTGGCGGAACTTCACCACTCAGAGTGGGGCCATTTCAACCCTTCGTTTACTCTCGATATGCGCGCCGAAGCCATTGAAAAAGCGGCACGACGAGAGGGCATCCCGTCGGTTTTCATTGCCGTAAAAGAGGGTGAATTGATCGGCTCAGCAGCGCTGATCGAGCTGGATATGAAAACCAGGCCCGATCTGTACCCCTGGCTGGCTGCGGTCTATGTCAAAGAAAAATTCCGGCATCAGGGCATCGCCTCCGCATTGATTGCCCGGTGTGAAACCGAAGCTGCCCAGTCAGGCGTCACCCAATGGTATCTCTTTACTGAATCCGCGGCTGACCTGTACAGGAAGCTTGGGTGGCAGCATTTCGAGCAGTGCGATTACAAGGGCGCCACGGTTGATATCATGGTCAAGGATATTTCACCCGGATGCTAAAGAGAGAAACAGCTAGAAAGTCGCCCATTGAGTACGAAAAGATGCAGGAACATCTGGATATGCTGGAAGAGATCTACAAGGCTGAAGAGCAGATCGCCAGTGGGGAGGGGATTGCTCATGAGGATGCGAAAGCGCTGCTTCTCCGTCGGTACGGATCACCAGATTTTTTGGAAGTTGACGAAATCGAAAAACCCGCTCCAGCAGGAGACGAGGTGCTGGTCAGGGTTCACGCCGTCTCGATCAACGACTGGGACTGGGCTTTGATCCTCGGTACGCCGTTTATTCCAAATCGTTTGATGACGGGACTGCTCCGGCCAAAAATAGTAGTTGGGTCGGACATAGCAGGACGTGTTGAAACTGTTGGCAGTAAGGTCACGCGTTTCAAACCCGGAGATGAAGTATTTGGTGATCTGTCCGGCTGTGGATTTGGAGGATTTGCGGAGTTTGTCTGTGCACCGGAGAGCGCTCTGATGTTCAAGCCCCCCAAGATGAGCTTTGAGCAAGCTGCCGCCATACCGCAGGCAGGTATGCTGGCCCTGCAGGGAATCGCGGCGGGGCAGACCCACAAGCCCGGACAAACAGTTCTCATAAACGGAGCCGGGGGCGGTGTCGGCAGTATTGCGATTCAGCTTCTGAAATTGCATCAAGTCGAGGTGACGGGCGTTGATGCTGCGGCCAAGTTGGAGGCGATGAAACTGTGGGGATACGATCATGTGATCGACTATGCCGCACAGGATTTTACCCGCAGCGGAAAACGCTACGATTTGATACTCGACGTAAAGACGGATAGGCCACTGGCCGACTACGAGCACGCCCTGAACCCACACGGTGTTTATGCAACAGTGGGTGGGCAGCTACCCAGGCTGCTGCAGGTGGCCTGCTCGCGTTTCCGCTTCTGGCGCACCAGTGAAAAGACGCTTTCTGTTGTTGCACTCAAGGCAAACCGAGATCTTCATTATTTCAACGAACTATTCGGGTCCGACAAATTCAAGCCAGTGATAGACTCGGTATACGCGTTCAGCGAGGCAGACGTGCGCAAGGCATTTCATCACTTCGGCACCTCGGCTCACAAAGGGAAGATCGTCGTCAGTACATAACCATCAAGTGCACGCGAGCAGCTATGCTGACGACATGTGTCTGTTTGAATTGTGAAGTCCTGAGTAGTGGCAGACAGCGATTTATCGGAATTATGAGCGGGTTTGGCGGTAGTCTGAGGAGAGGGAATAGATGGATAGCTGCTTGGAGGGAGTTTGGCGGCAGTTAGCAGCTAACGAGGATGGCGGGATCATCGACCAGTTTGATGATATCACCTTGACGGTTCGAGGCTCGGCTTTCACAGTGCGCAGGAATGGTGAAATTGAAATCGAAGGATCTTTTGAGGTCAACTCCAAAGAGCAGCCAACATCGATAGACTGGAAAGACTTGGTCGGCGCCGATACTGGAAAGGTCTTCAAGTCCGTATGTACATGCCGAGGCAATGAGTTCGAGTTCTGCGCTGCTGACGAGGGCTTGCCTCGACCAACGGATTTTAACGGGGTGAAGGGACACACAATTCGTCGATTTAAGCGCATTGGGGACTAACAGGCGATAAAGTTATCATGCTGCGTGCGCCGGCTCTTGTTTCACCAAGCCCCTTGTATTGGGATTTAAGGATAATGAGCAATGATTAGCCTACGGGAATATCGTGACAGTGACATACCGTTGCTTGTGGAGTACCTGAACAATCCGCGTGTCACACAGTATTTGACGTCGAGTATTCCTCAGCCTTATTCCCTGGATGACGCAACCTGGTGGGTTGAGGAAGGCTCGAAAGAGGGCATTGTCAAAGCTGTTGACTACGACGGCATATTTGTCGGTACTGTCAGTGTCAGGCCGGGCTCATTTGAAAGCTCACGGTCCGGAGAGATTGGATATTGGTTCGGCGAACCGTTTTGGGGAAAGGGTCTGGCAACGCAGACCATTTCTGCGATGACTGACACAGTCTTTGAAACGACTGATATTGTTCGTTTGTTTGCCCCGGTGTTCTCGCCCAATGAAGCCTCGAAAAGGGTTCTTGAGAACTGTGGTTACCATCTGGAGTCCATTCAGGAAAAAGCCTGCTTCAAGCATGGTGTTTTTTATGACAGCCATATATACGTCAAGCTTAGCCTGTAGCAACCCATGAACTATCAAATCTCTGAAGTTCAGGAGCACGAAAAAGAATCCCTGGTACAGCTCCGCATTTCGGCCATGCGCGAAAGCCTGGAAGCGATAGGCCGCTTTGATCCGGCCAGAGCTCGCGGCAGGTTTTTAGACGCCTTCGACAGAGAAGCCACTCGTAAAATTGAAATCGACGGACAACTGATCGGGTTCTATGTCCTCAAGGACAAAGGGGACCATCTCTATCTGGACCATCTGTATGTCCATCCCGATTTTCAGGGGCAGGGTCTGGGTGCTTCGGCACTGGCACCCATCATCGAGCTGGCCCAGGATCGGCAGCTTCCGCTGCGCCTTTGTGCACTGCGCGGTAGCCGGTCCAACAGCTTTTATCTGTCGCACGGCTTTGTACAAACCGGCGAGTCAGAATGGGACCTGTTCTATGAGTATCGGGTCTGCTAGCAAGCACTCCTCGTTACTCAATCTGACTCAGATCCCCAGTTCGCTGGTCGCACCCGTGCCATAGCTTTGTAGCTGTGTGGTGTAGGCATCGCCCGGCATGGCTTCTTCATCGTCCGGGGCGTCTTCGCCATTCACCGATGAAACCTGATGCTGCACGATACCACCCGGCACCTGATCGCTGAGCCACCAGGTCTCCTGACCGCCACCGGCACCAAAGCGTACCCGAGTGGCATCGAAGGTGCCGGCGGGTACATCAATGGTTTCCTGGCCCTCTGTGGCACCGTCAATGCTCTCCTGAGTCAGTACCCGAGGTGACTGATAGTTCTGGTCATCAACCGGCATTTCCTGTGGTTCGTCATCGTCCGGGAACTGGGTACGCAGGCGCAGCATCTGCTCGCGGTTCTCCGAGAACAGCGCCTCCATGATGATGATGTCGTCGCTGGCATTGTCCTGATAGATCACCTGCCACCATTCCTGACCGTCGTCCTGACGCTCCAGCAGCGCACGCCGCATGACATTCTCCGGAACATCTTCGTCATCCGTTACCACCACCCATTCGGTGTATTCACCTGGCTCGTAACCGCGAGTGGCGTCGGTGAGGATGTAGCCCTGGCTGTTGAAGGCAACCTGCATCAGGTAACCAGTGTAAAAACGCGTCAGTTGTGGTGAATACTGGCGCACTATGGCCTCGCCAACGGCCTCTCCGATAGCGCGCCCGGCTGCTTCACCCATGGCGCTGGTGGCGGCATCCAGTGGATTCATAGGGCGCGAGGAAGAGCCACCCCCGGGTGAACCGCAGGCAACCAGGCCCAAGGACAGACATACTGCAGCCGTGCGAACCATGTTCATGCTTCTACTCCCTGTGAGTTCCAGACTGCCGGACAGCAGACCTGTAGTATTTCAAGCCAGCATACCGACCGTGTGTGGCTCAGGCAATGCCGCGGTCTTTGAGTACCTGAGTAATTATGGGGATCGGGGTTTTGAGATGGTCGCGCATCATGGGGATGGCGCGTTCGGTGTCGCGGGCGAGCAGCACTTCGACCAGTTCGGCATGCTCGCGGCGTTTGGTGGCCAGGGCTTGGGTGGAAAAGACGGTTTGCTGCAGCCACAGGTGGCGGTAGCGTTCTGCCTGCTCAAACAGACTTTCTCTGGCCTGCAGCAGGTGCCGCGAGCCGCAGCCTTCGGCAATGGCGTTGTGAAAGGCCTTGTGCCGCTGGTCCCATACCGAGAGCACTTCTTCTGGGCTGTTCAGGTCGACCACCTTGGAGAGGGTATGGTGCTGGGCGATGACGTTGGCTTCCCAGGCGTCGTCGCCGCGCTGGATGGCCAGTTCGACCACCAGGCCTTCCATGTGTGAGCGGGCGTCGTAGATGTCGTGCAGTTCGTCCAGTGACATGGGTGCAACGCGATAACCGCGTTGACTGATGGCCACCACCAGATGTTCTGACACCAGTTGCGACAGGGCTTCACGCAGCGGGCCGGTGCCCAGTTCGTAACGTTCGCGCAGGCTGGTCATGCGCAGTTTTTCGCCCGGGGCGAAGTGGCCGCGGATGATGTCGCGTTTGAGCCAGCGATAGGCGCTGATACCCTGATTGGGTCTGGCGGTTTCAGTCATGGACAACAGAATCTCCTTTTGTCTACATGATAGCCGAATATCGACTATTGTAGTAGGCGACCGCTGGTTCAGACACTGCTCTGGATAAAGTCTTCCCGCTTCAGTTCGTACTTCTGCATCTTCTGGTTCAGAGTGCGCCGGGGCAGGTCAAGCACTTCCATGACGGCCTTGATGTCACCCTTGTGGTGGGTCAGTTCGGCGCTGATCAGGGCCTTTTCGACCTGCTGCAGCCGCACGCTGAGCGAGTGCTCTCCGTTGCTGTGCCGGTCTCTGTTGCTGGAGCCGAGTTGCAGCAACTCCTGCACCGAGGCTTCACTGAAGCTCTGGGTGAGCAGGTGGCGCTCTGCGGTATGGCGCAGTTCACGCACATTGCCCGGCCAGTCGTGGACTTCCAGCGCCACCAAGTCTTCATAACTCAGTTCCGGTTCGGGCAGGTCATGGTTGCGTGCCGATTCGCGCAGAAAATGGCCGAACAGCAGGGGGATGTCGCCAGCTCGCTCGCGCAGCGGGGGCAGTTCGATATCGGCGACCATCAGGCGATAGTAAAGGTCTTCTCTGAACCGCCCGTCGGACGCAGCATCGCGCAGATTCTCCTTGGTGGCGGAAATCACCCGCACATTGACCGGGATGGGCGTACGTGAGCCGATACGCACCACCTCCCGCTCCTGCAGCACGCGCAGCAGTTTGATCTGGAACTCCATCGACATGCTTTCGATTTCATCCAGAAACAGGGTGCCGTTGTGCGCTGCCTCGAAAATGCCCTGACGCATCTTGTGCGCGCCGGTGAAAGAGCCGGCTTCATGGCCGAACAATTCACTCTCCAGCAGGTTTTCCGGAATGGCAGCGACATTGATGGCGACGAAAGGGTGGTCACGCCGGATGCTGAGGTCGTGCAGGCTGCGGGCCACCAGTTCCTTGCCGGTGCCGGTCTCGCCCAGCACGATAATGTCGGCGTTGACGCGCGCCAGGGCACTGATCTGGCGGCGCACCGTTTGAATCTGTGCAGAGTGGCCGATGATGCGTCCGGTCAGCAGGCTGTCGTCGGCGTCGTCTTGCTGAGCCGGGCTGGTGGCCAGAGTGACCTGCCGCTGGCGGCAGGCGCGTTTGATGGTCTCCACCAGGCGCTCCGGCTTGTAGGGCTTTTCCACAAAATCATAGGCCCCGAGTTTCATGGCCTCCACGGCCTGGGCAACGCCCCCGTGACCGGTTATCAGAATGACCGGGATCGCATTGTCGATGTGCTTGAGCAGGCTCATGCCGTCCATGCCGGGCATGCGGATATCCGTGACCACCACACCGGCGAAATCCGGTGTGATCAGGGGCAGTGCCTCGCGGGCATCGGGAAAGGTGCGAACCCGGATGTCGGCCAGATCAAGCCACTGGGCCAGTGACTCGAGTACGGCCGGGTCGTCGTCTATTACAATGGCCTGGTAGTTCAACTGCATCGTCGGGTCTGCTCTGCTGTTACTTCAGGATCAAGTTCTGACCGGTGTCATCCGGAGCCTTGGCTGGCGTCGGCTGAGCCTTGCGCTGGGTGAAATGGAGCGAGAAGGTCGAGCCTTTTCCGGGTGTGCTCTGTACTTTAAGTTCGGCCCCCATGTCTAGCGCCAGACTATAGCTGATAGCGAGGCCGAGGCCTACACCATCGCCCACCGGCTTGGTGCTGAAAAAGGGTTCGAAGATTTGCGCCTGGTCGCTGGGCGACATGCCCGGCCCATTGTCGGTTATGATGATACGGGCGTCCGTCCGGTTTTGACTGACGGCGATTCGAATGTGGCCATCCGGCTGGCCCTGCAGGGCGTCTATGGCGTTGTTGAGAATATTCACCATGATCTGTTCGAGCATCATGTTGTTGGCATCCACCACCGGTTCAGCGGCAAACTCGATATCCAGTTGAATGTGGCCTTCTTCCAGCCGGTGGTCCAGCAGGTCCAGGGCATAGCGCACCGGGCTTTGCAGCGGCACCGCTTCGCTGCCGGTATTGCGCTTGCCGGAAAAGACGCGCAGTTGGCGCGAGAGCTGGGACAGACGGTCGACAATGGATTCGATGCGGCCCAGGTTCTGGCCGACCTGCTCGGGCTTGTTGTGCTCCAGCAGCAGTTGGCTGCTGGCCACATAGTTGCTCAGGGCCGTGATGGGCTGGTTGATTTCATGTGCAATGGCCGACGACATGCGGCCCAGTGCGGCCAGCTTCTGATTCTGGGCCAGGGCGGCCTGGGCTTCCTGCAGATCACGGGTGCGGGCTTCCACGCGGGCTTCCAGCTCTTCATTGGCCTGCTCGAGGGCTTCCTGTGCGGTGGTCAGCTCCGTGATGTCCTGAACCGTCAGGATGAATTCATCATTGTCGCCCACCCGAATGGGGTTGAGGGTGTAGATGATCGGGAACGAGGTGCCATCGGCCCGCTGGCCTTCCCCGCGCACCGAGGTCCGGCCCGAGGTGTCAGGTGACCAGGGCGACAGCAGGGCGACCGGCGAGTTGGGCGTGTCGTCGTCCAGCCCGAACAGTTGCCTTGCCTTTTCGTTGATGAACAGAGGCTTGAAGCCCGCATCAAGGTTGAACAGGCCGGCATCGGTATTCTGGATGATGGCTCTCTGATGTGACTCCCGCTCAGCCGTCAGTTGGCTGACGGCAGATTGAGCAGCAGAGCGCCGCCGCCGTTCACGGTAGTAAAGGAGCCCGCCAGCGAACAGGATATAGCCGATGATAACGGCGGACTGCTGCCCTCTGACGGTTGCCCGCAAGTCATCCAGAGGCACGCGCCAGTGCATTTCCCAGGGGTAGTCACTGACGTTTGAGGCGAAGGCGATCTGCACACCCTCGTCGCCCAGATCAAAGGCGCGACTGCGTTGCGTCGCGGGCGCATCGGCGCGGGCCAGCTCAGGCACGGGTGAGCTGCCGTACTGACGGGTCTGGTCCAGCACGGCGCGGGTTTCGGCGTCCAGTGGGTAGAGGGCATGGTAGTGCCAGTCGCTGTCTGACGACAGAAAGATAATGCCCTTTTCGTCGGTGACCCAGACCGGGTCGCCCGAAGCCAGCCAGCTTTCTTCGAGAGGCGCCAGATCGATCTTTACCACCACAACGCCCAGCACTTCATCGTCATCCATGACCGGGCTGGCAAAAAAGAGGCCCGGGATGCCGGAGGTGGCGCCGACCGCATAGTAAAAGCCCTGACCTCCGGACACTGCATCGCGAAAATAGGGACGAAAACCGTAATTGCTGCCGACGAAGCTGTCTTCTGTCTGGTAATTGCTTGACCAGCGTGTCATCCCGTCCGGGTCCATGATGAACATCTCATCGGATCCGGCCTGGCGGTTGATCAGATTCAGCAGCGCCGAGGTTTCCTCGGAAGGCGTCGGCACGGGTCGCTCGCTGCTCAGTTGGCGCAGGGGCACCAGAATACGCGGATCGGAAGCCAGCACCCGCGGCAGGTATTGATGGCGGTCGATAGTGGCCTGCAGTGAGGTCTCATAGGCACCGAGGCGTCGTTCCGCCAGTTCAGCGGTGCGCTGCGCTTCCAGGCGCAGCAGCCAGCCATCGGTGACCACCAGCAGCAAAAACACCAGGCCGGCGCCGACAGACAGGGCCGTCATCAGGGTAGGCTGGCGCAACAGGCTGTGGGCATAGCTGTTCATGGGCATGGCTGCGACCCGGTTTATTGTGGTTGTGGTCTGTTGCCGATGTTACCCCAGCAGGGCAGCTCGGGAAACTGAACCGGTGCGTCGGCAATTTTTTGCTTATCCAAAGTGGGGGAATGAGCAGACTGTTGCGCACTGTCCCGTTTCTGGGTTGACCCTGACGAACCTATACCCCTCAGCCACTTTGCCTGCGAGGAACCGCGGTTCGGGCCTCTCCGATCTGATCCCGGTTTCTTTTTGCCTGTGCAAGGCGATCTGGCATAGCCATTGCTCTAACACTGATAACGCTGCTGTCCGGGTGCAGGGCAGCAGGGTGAAACAGGTACAACAATAAATACTGGAGAACAATTTATGCGTCGTTTAATTCCTTCCCTCGCGTTGGGTCTGGGTCTCGCCATGGGCGCTCAGGCAGATACTTCGCTGTCCATTGCTACCGGTGGTACCGGTGGTGTTTATTATCCGATCGGCGGTGGTCTGGGTGAAATGATTGGTCGTCATATCGACGGCTACACAGGTGTGGCTGAGGTGACTGGTGCCTCGGTAGAAAATATGGGCCTGGTGTTCCGTGAAGACTCCGATATGGCTCTGGCTCTGGCCGATACCGTGCTGGCGGCTTATGAAGGGACTGATCCTTTCGAAGGTCGGGCGCTGGAAAACATCCGCGCGCTCGGGTCGATTTATCCCAATGCCGTGCAGATTGTTGTACTGGCCAGCTCTGACATTCACTCATTGAGTGACCTGGCCGGTCAGCGGGTCTCTGTTGGTGCGCCGGGCAGTGGAACTGAAGTCAGTGCCCAGACGCTGCTGGAAGCCAACGGCATGAGCTACGATGACTTTCGGTCTACGCAGCGCCTTAACTTCAACGAGACGGCCGATGCCCTGCGTGACGGTGACATTGATGTTGGTTTCTGGAGTGTTGGTCCGCCGACCAGCTCCATCATGAGTCTGGCGACATCACGTGACATTCGTGTCATCGAACTGAGCCAGGAAGAAATCGACAATGCCATTGCGGTTGAGCCGACTTTTGCACCCTACGACATGCCGGCTGGCCTGTATGAAGGTGTCGACGACGTACTGACCATCGGTACTCCCAACGTACTGGTAGTGAACGAAGCCATGGACGAAGAGCTGGCCTACAACATCACTCGGATCATGTTCGAGTATGTGCAGGAACTGCGTGACGTCCACCCGGCGGCAGAGAGCACAACCGTGCCCTTCAGCCTGGGCGCCACGCCCATCCCGCTGCACCCTGGCGCACTGCGCTACTATGAGGAAGTCGGTGCCGATATCCCGGATCGCCTGCGCTGAGCGCAGGTGAACTGAGGAATCAGTCACCATGCCGTTGATCCCCTTGCGATTGACCGGCATTCTGCTTGGGCTGCTGCTACCCTGGGTAGCAGCAGCCCACAATGCTGTCTATTATCTGGATATCCATCGTGCCGGTGAATCAGAGCGTGTGGCTCAGGTTCCGCTGGATGCCGACGGAGACTGGTGTCTGCATTGGCATCACTCGGTGACCGGCTTTCTGGTGCGGGACTGCTTCACGGTCGAAGAAGGGCGCCTGATGCTGCAGCGCAGCCATCAGCCCGATTTTGCCGCAGGTCTGGATCATATTCCAGAGCGTGGAGATCTCGAAAGTGACGGCAATGGTGGATATATAATCAATAACATCAATGAACCCGTGGCGGGCAATGCGCTGCGATTGAGGGTGGGGTCGGAACGAGTAGGCCATCGCATCGTCAGTGCACAGCAGGATCTGGACCTGTCACAACACTTTTCCGGAGAGCGCCTGGAGCTCCGGTTGCGCGGCCACCCCTGAGGTAGCCGTTTTACGTCATTCGGGAGTGCGAAATGACCCAGCTCAACACCGAGGTCCTGGAAGAGAAACCCTTTATTGAACGCACCGGGCCAAAACCATTGATCTGGTTTACCGCCGTCATGGCGATCGGTTTGTCCCTGTTTCAACTTTATGGTGCCGGCATCCAGCCGCTGGGCCTGTTCTACCAGAGAACCATTCACCTGTCTCTGGTGATGATGCTGGTGTTTCTGATTTTCCCGCCCTTCGGCAAAAAGCGCGGGCCGATCGCGGCTTTGGTCGATGTCGGTTTTTTTGCTGCCGCTTTCTATTCGGGCTTTTACATCGTCTGGAATCTCGACGCTATTTTTGCGCGCGCCGGCTTCTGGAGCGAGCAGGATATTCTGGCCGCGACCATTGCCACGATTACACTGCTCGAGGCCAGCCGCCGTGCCGTAGGCCTGGGGCTCACCATCATCGGTCTGATTGCCATTCTGTACGCCTTTGCCGGAGCACGCGGTGAACTGCCGTGGCTGGGTGAATGGTTGCCCGGCATTCTGAACCACCGGGGCTACAGCATGGAGCGGGTAGCCGCGCAACTGTATCTCGGCCAGGAAGGTATCTTTGGTATTCCGCTGGGTGTGGCGGCGACCTTTGTGTTTGTTTTCGTGCTGTTCGGTGCCGTGCTGGAAGTCACGGGCGCCGGGCGCTTCTTTATCGATCTGGCTTTTGCCGGTACCGGGCGTCAGCGCGGCGGGCCAGCCAAGGCCGCGGTGCTGGCGTCTGCCACCATGGGCTCCATTTCCGGCAGCGCGATTGCCAATGTGGTGACCAGCGGTTCTTTTACCATTCCTCTGATGAAAAAGCTGGGCTACAAGCCTGCCCAGGCCGGGGGGGTCGAGGCTGCAGCCAGTACCGGTGGGCAAATCATGCCGCCGCTGATGGGCGCCGGTGCCTTTCTGATTGCCGAGTATACCGGGACTGCCTATATCGACGTGGTCAAGGTCAGTGTCTTCCCGGCGCTGCTGTATTTCGCCACCGTCTATCTGTTTGTACATATCATCGCCCTCAAGCAGGGCATGACCGGCATGAAAGCCTCAGAACTGCCTGTGGTCAGTGAGGTTCTGATGAAGGGCTGGTACCTGCTTATTCCCGTGCTGATCCTGGTGGCCCTGCTGGTGGCCGGGCTGTCGCCGCTGCGTGTCGGGTTCTGGGCGGTCATCAGTATTCTGGTTGTGGCGGGGCTCAACGGGCTCTGGCTTGCTGCCCGTCAGGGGTGGCGTGACAACAGGCTGGTGGACGCCGTCTGGCAGGCCACGCTGGTCGGCTTTCACAAGACCCTTCAAGGGCTGGAACTGGGCGCCCGCAATGCACTGTCAGTCAGCATCGCCTGTGGCGTGGCGGGCATCATTGTCGCCGTCGTCGGGCTGACCGGCCTGGGCCTCAAGTTCTCGTCCATGATGATTGCTCTGTCCGGCGGCAATCTGGTCATCGCTGTGTTCCTGGTCGCGATAGCCAGTCTGATTCTCGGCCTGGGGCTGCCCGTAACGGCTGCCTACATCGTGCTGATCATTCTGGTTGGTCCGGCGCTGACTGCCCAGTTTGGCGTACCGCTGCTGGTCGCCCACCTGCTGGTGTTCTGGTATTCACAGGATTCGAACGTGACGCCACCGGTGGCACTGGCGGCGTATGCCGCCGCAGCCATATCGGGCAGTAAAACAATGGAAACCAGTGTGCAGGCCTGGAAGTTTGCCAAGGGGCTGTACCTGATACCGCTCTATATGGTCTTCCATCCGGAAATCATCATGGGGGCCTCGCTGGACATACTGCTGTGGAAGGGCATGATGATCATACTCGGGCTGGCGGCCTTTGCCGGCGCCATAGAGGGTTACCTGTTCACCCGCCTGCAGAACTGGATGCGCGCGGTGATCGCGGTCGCCACCGTGCTGGTGTTCTTCCCCGAGTTCTGGCACCAGGCTGTTGCAGGTGTGGCGATTGTGTTGATGGTGGCGCTCAACTTCCTGCACTACAGAAAGGAAAACGCCGCCGCCGCACAAAGTTGACAGCTTGCCGGCCTGCACAGCGCTGCAGGCCGGCATTTCGGGTGAGAATCGCACTATGTTGGTGACGCAGATTCGGCTATAGTCCGTTTCATGGAGGTTAACGTACCTCTTTCGTTGCGTTCATGAGGTGTACGCCCTTGAAACCATTGCACAATAGGCCCCGGAGTTGGCTGATCTCCAGTGTCTGTAGTTTCGTGCTGCTCGTTTCTGTTTTCAGCCTGACCGCCGTAGCGCAGACACTCGACCAAACCGGTCACTGGGTGGATATTGCTGCGCCTGAATCGGACTGGCCCGAGCCATGGGCAGACAGACCAGCCGAGGCCGGACCACCGCCCCTGACCGGAGGTGTGGGTTGGTACCTGATGGAGGTCAGCCTGCCGCACGCCGGTGAGTGGGTTATTGATTTTCGCCATTCTTCGGTCATCGGTACCTTTGAGCACCGGGTTTACGACGCATCCGGCCGTGAAGTCGAAACACTCGGCGGGGGGCTGCAGAGAACAACCACCAGTGACTTCATCATGCGCCACGGCGCGCGCCTCGCGCTGCCGGCTGGCGAGTATTTCATTGTAACCCGCACCGACAGTCCGTTTTATCTCGCGCAGCCGGAGCCGGCGCTGTTTCCCCTGGCTGATTACCAGCAGCAGTACCGCAAGACGATAGCCTTTGTGCTGATCGGGCTCGGCATCTTTGGTGCACTGGCATTTTACTATCTGAATCTGGGGCTGTGGCGGCGCTCGGCGTCCGACCTGCTGTATGTCGGCTTTATTCTGGGCAACATTGTCTACAACGGCACAGCCCTGATGGTACCGCAGGCTCTGGGACTGACCACGCACTTCTACCTGATCAGCTTCCCGATTCTGGTGTCCAATCTGTGCTATGTGCTGTTTGTGATGCGGCTGCTGCGCATTGGTCGAGCGCAGCATTCTCGTGTCTGGCTCCTTGGCGTGACGCTGGCGGCTGTCATGGTCGCCTTTTGGCCGATTGCCTTGATCTGGCCCAGTGTGTCACTTGAACTCTGCCGCATCGGTGTGGGCCTGATGGCGGTCTACGGCATGATCGCCGGAATTGCGCGGGCCCGCATGGGTGACCGGGTAGCCTGGCTGTATCTTATTGCCAATTTTTCTTTTCTGGTGCCGGCCCTGATGGCCATCACCGCGCGGCAACTGGCGACAGGTGACCTGTGGCTGATCGAGCATCTGGGTTTGCTGGCCGTGTTGCTGGAAGTGCTGCTGCTGGCGCTGGTCATTTCGTATCAGATCAGCATGATGCGGGTCAATCAGGATCGCATGCAGCATCTGGCAGACCATGATCCGCTGACCGGCTGCCTGAACCGCAGCAGTCTGCAGACACGTCTGGATGATCTGCTGCAGCACATGGGTCGGTCATCGGACAAGCTGGCGCTGCTGTTCATTGACCTGGATGGCTTCAAGCCGATCAATGATGATTATGGCCATCGCCTCGGGGATGATCTGCTGCGGGTGGTGGCGGACCGTATCAAGACCCGGCTGCGCGGTTCTGATCTGGTGGCGCGCATCGGGGGCGACGAGTTTGTGGTGGTACTGCATCCGATCCATGAGGATCAGGCAGCGTTGCAGATTGCGGACAAGATTCGTCAGGCCATCGGCGAGTCGGTACGCTTGCTGAACAAGGATCTGGTTTGCACCGCCAGTATCGGCCTGGCTCTTTATGGCCAGCATGGGCAGGATCGCAACGGCCTGATGGAGGCCGCAGACCAAGCCATGTATGCGGCCAAGGCACAGGGACGCGATCGTGTTGTGATTGCCGAGGCAGACCAGTCAGAACTGGTTCCGGCCTGATCGCCTGACGAAACGGCATGACTCAGCGACGGCTGACCCGTCGCTTGACCTGTGGCAGCCCGATGAACCCCAGCAAAAAGCCACTGATAACGCCGCCCAGGTGGGCTGCATTGTCGATCATGGGCACGGTAAAGCCGAGCACCAGATTGATCGCAATGAACACCACTGTACCGCGCAGAAAGCTGCGCTTTACTTCGGGCTTGAACAAATCACTCATCAGCAATGCCAGGAAAAACCCGTACAAACCGAAAATGGCGCCCGAAGCTCCGACACTGATCGCACCAAAATTGAAGAACACGCTGCTCAGGCTGGCTATGATGCCCGTGGTGATATAAAGACCGGTATAGAGCCATCGGCCCAGCAGCGGTTCCAGAAAAAAGCCAATGTTCGCCAGAATGATGCTGTTGAACACCAGGTGCAGCAGCCCACCATGCAGAAAGACACTGGTAATCAGCCGCCACCATTGACCATCTGTCGTCCAGGGTCCGAAGTTGGCCCCCCAGTCGGCCAGTGTCTGCGCCGGGAACCACATGACACTTTGCGTCAGGACGACGAAAAAGAGAAATATGGCGGTGTTTAGGTAAATGATCAACGGGGTAATACGGTACCCCGGCCGAGGGGTCAGCAACTGGGCCAATGGGCTCATAGCAGGGTGCGTACCTTGTCGGTTACCACTTCACCCAGCAGGCGATGTGCGTTGGCTTCAAGATGAATGCCATCCAGGTCACTGGAGACGACAAACTCCCCGGCATCAATCCAGGACACCTGCTTTTCAACCGCCATGCGGGCAAACTCGCGGGGGAACGCTTCCGAGCGCGCGTCGGCTCCGGCGAAGGGACTGCGCGGGATCGACACCTTCTTGGCCTGGGGCGGACAGATCACCAGTACAGGCAATTCCTCGCCACTGTGCGCCCACACGGTTTCCACCAGGGTGCCCACATTGTTGGCTATGGTACGGGCGTCGGCATTGAAGCGGCTTTTGAGATCATTGGTGCCCAGCATGAGGATGACCAGATCCAGCGGGTCATGGGTCAGCAGGCTGACGGGCAGGTGATCCAGCCCGCTCAGCCAGGCGCCTTGCACCGGGTCGCGATAGCAGGTGGTGCGACCGCACAGACCGTTTTCGATCACCTGATGGTCTTCGCCCAGTTGCTCGGCGAGGACGCCGGGCCAGCGCACATGGGGCGGGAAACGGGGCAACTCTTCACTGGGCAGGCTGGGAGGTGCCCCCCAGGTGTTGGAGTCGCCAAAGCATAGGATTGTGCGCATGTGGTGGTGTCCTTACTGGGTTACCGTGCTACTATTTTCGCCACTGATCAATGTCCGGCGCAAGGAAAGATTATGGAACTGTCTACCATTATTACGCTGGCAGTTGTTGCAGCCATCGTGCTGTATGTCATCGCGATCTACAACCGACTGGTTGCCCTGCGCAACCGTTTCCAGAATGCCTTTGCTCAGATCGAGGTGCAACTGAAAAGGCGCCACGATCTTATCCCCAATCTGGTGGAGACGGCGAAAGGATACCTCAAACACGAACGCGAAACGCTGCAATCGGTCACTGAAGCCCGCAATACGGCGGTAGCGGGACTGAAAGCGGCAGCCGAGAATCCGGCCAGTGCCAAGGCCATCAAGGATCTGGGCGGCGCCGAAGGCGCTCTGACGCAGGCCATGGGTCGACTCAATGTGGTCATGGAGGCCTATCCGGACCTCAAGGCATCACAGAACATGCAGCAGTTGTCCGAGGAACTGGCCAGCACTGAAAACCGGGTAGCCTTTGCCCGCCAGTCTTTCAATGATTCCGTAATGGCCTACAACACCTATCGGCAAAGCTTTCCGCCAGTCGTTCTGGCTGGCGTGTTCGGCCACAGCCAGGATGCCTCGTTGCTCGAATTCGAGGACAGTGCGCAGATTCAGGCCGCACCCCAGGTCTCTTTCCAATAGAGCTTCTGAATCAGGGAAGATAAACCAATGGATTTCTTTACCGAACAGGACAGGGCACGGCGCAAGACCGGGCGCCTTGTCCTTTTGCTGATTCTGGCCACGGCGGCACTGATCGCGGTGACCACACTGGTCATTGCGGTCGCCATCTACTTCATGGGTCTGTCGCAACAACCCTCGACGCAAGCCGTCAATCTTGACCTGTCACCGGAGGGCGTGTTGTCGGCGCTGTCCGTGGAGCTGGTCGCGGGAGTGGCGGCGGTGGTGCTGAGCCTGGTGGTGCTGGGCAGCCTGTTCAAGCATCTGCAACTTAACCGCGGTGGTCGCGCCGTGGCTGAAGCCCTTGGGGGTCGCCTGATCAGTGGCAACACGGATGATCCGGATGAGAAGCGAATTCTCAATGTGGTTGAAGAAATGTCACTGGCCTCCGGAATGCCGGTGCCTCCGGTCTACGTTCTGGACGACGACAGCATCAATGCCTTTGCCGCCGGCTACCGGGCGGATGATGCCGTTATCGGTATCACCCGAGGTAGCATCAGCAACCTGACGCGCCCCGAGCTGCAGGGCGTGGTGGCGCATGAATTCAGCCACATCCTGCATGGTGACATGCGCCTGAATATGCGTCTGGTCAGCATCCTGCACGGGATTCTGGTCATCGGTCTTCTGGGGTCGACCCTGCTGCGCAGCATGCGCTATCGCCGTTTCGGTGGGCGCGGTCGTCAGGACAATTCGGCAGTCGCCATACTGTCCATCGGTGCCTTGCTGACCGCTATCGGTTATGCGGGCGTGTTTTTCGGCAATCTGATCAAGTCGGCCGTCAGCCGTCAGCGCGAATATCTGGCCGATGCATCAGCCGTCCAGTTCACCCGTGAGCCGCAGGGGATTGGCGGGGCACTGGTGAAAATCGGAGCACACAGCAAGGGTTCCCGGTTGGAGGCTGCGCAGGCCAATGAGTTCAGTCACATGTTTTTCGGGCAGGGCGTCAAGCTCGGCTTCAACCGCATGATGGCAACCCACCCTCCGGTGGAAGACCGCATCAAGCGGGTCATGCCGGGCTGGGATGGACGATTCAGAGTCACCTGGCCGGCGGCTGATGCCAGCGCGAAGGAAGCGCAGGCGGCAAAAGAAGCCGGAGGCGCACCTGATCGCGCCGCCACGGCACT
>NZ_JAIUMC010000016.1 GCF_022565775.1 Natronospirillum sp. | reverse complement strand
GTTTTCGCTCAATTGCCTGCTCATCATGCGCCCCTGCTGGAGGTCGGCATGCAGGCCACACTTGAAGCGGACGACGGCGCGGAGAAGACACTGAGGCTGCAGGGTTGGGAGCCGGTATCGCGTGGCGGCAGTCTGCGCCTGCGCTTCGCTGTCGAAGACCCGGACTCGCTGGCCGTGGCAGACCGCCATCATCGCCTGCGTCTCGCCTTGCCCGAAGTCTCCGATGTGGTTCCGGTGCCGGTCAATGCGCTGTATGAAAATCGATTTGTCTATTGGGTGGACGAGGATGTGTTGCAGCGGATCGAGGTGGAGGTGATCGGCTTTCGCGGCAATGGCACCACGACACAGGCCCTGATTCGCAGCGATGAATTGTCGGAAGACGATCGCCTGCTGCTGACCCGACTGGCCAATGCAGTCAGCGGGTTGCCGGTACTGGTCAGGGAGGACTGAGCATGACCGCAATCATTGCTGCGTTTGCCCGCCATCGGGTAGCGCCGAATGTTCTGATGTTTGTTGTCATACTGCTGGGCCTCTGGGCTCTGGAACGTCTGAATACCCAGTTTCTGCCGGACTTTGAGCTGAGCATCATTCAGGTTAGTACCGACTGGCCGGGCGCCAGTGCCGAGGATGTGCAGGAAAGCCTGACCATTCCGCTGGAAAACAGCCTGACCGGGATTGCGGAGATCGACACCCTCGAGGCGCGCAGCTTCGAGGGTGGTATGGCGATGGATATTGCTCTGGTCGAAGGCGTTGATGATCCGGACCGGGTGCAGCGGGATATTGAACGGGCGTTTGCCACGGTTGATCTGCCTTCCGGAGCTGACAGTCCGTTGGTAACGCCCTTCGTGTTTTTCGAGCGGGTTGCCGATGTACTTTTATATGGTGATCTGACGTTTGAGGAATTGCGCTACTGGACGCGCCAAGCCGAACTCAGCCTGGGCAATGCCGGCATCGCGCAGGTTGACATAGAAGGTGTGCCCGAGGCGGAGCTGCGCGTTCAGGTGCCGCCACAGCGCCTGCTCGATGCCGGGCTGACGGTTGGCGAGCTCGCCGATCGACTGGCCGCAGCCAATGTGAATGCGCCGGCGGGCCTGTCGGGTGAAGGATTTCTGGCCGCCCAGTGGCGGGTGCAGAATCGTGCTCTGGACATTCTTGGGCTGGAAAGCCAGGTGGTGCCGGTAAGCAACGCTCTCGGGTTTGCCCGTATCGACGATCTGGGCATGGTGAGCAGAGTCTATGTGGATGACCAGGTGCGTGTGTTCTATGACGGTCAGCCGGCATCCCGACTGTCCCTCAGCCGCACGCGCGGAGAAGACACCCTGCAGGTGGCGGAAACCCTCAACACTTGGCAGGAAAGCTTTGCATCCGAGTTGCCGGAGGGCATCTCGATGCATGTGTACAACGAGGACTGGCGCTTTGTGCAATCGCGCATCTCCATTATTCTGGAGAGCGGGTTGGGCGGCATGGTACTGGTGCTGCTGGTGCTGTTCATCTTCCTGAACCATCGGGTCGCCTTCTGGGTGGCGCTGGGTATTCCCATCTCGTTTCTGGCGACGCTGGTCTTGATGGAACTCACAGGCAACTCGATCAATCTGATTTCCCTGTTCGGCTTTCTGGTGGCCCTGGGTATCATTGTCGACGATGCCATAGTGGTGGGGGAGCAGACCTATACCGAGGTGGAAAAAGGGGCCGACCCCGAAGATGCGGCCGTGGCCGCAGCACGGCGTATGCTGCCGGCAGTGCTGGCCTCGAGTGTGACCACTATCGCCGCCTTCCTGCCGTTGCTGCTGGTCACGGGTCAGGCAGGCACCTTCACCATCAGCGTGCCGCTGGTGGTCATATTCGCCATCGTGGCATCGCTGATCGAGTGTTTTTTCATTTTGCCCGGCCACCTGGCACACAGCCTCAAGTCGCGCCGTGACGGCGCCAATCCACCCTGGGCGCCGCGGCGCTGGTTCGAGCAGGGTTTTAACTGGGTACGTCAGGTGCCGTTTCGCAGCCTGGTGCGTTTTGCCGTGGACAATCGCATGACCACCTATGCGACGGCTCTGGTTTTTCTGGTGCTGTCGGTCATGCTGATCGTGACCGGCCGGATCGTCTTCGTGTTTTTCCCTGATATTCAGCAGGAGCAGGTCACGCTGGAAGTCGACTTTGCAGAGGGCACGCCAGTAGAACAGGTGGACGAGTTTCTGGCGAACATGCAGCAGGCTCTGCTTGACGTGGAAGAGCGCTACCCGTTCCCGGTCGTCGATACCATGGTGCGTGAGCTGAATCGGGGCGCCCCGGAAAAAGGCGCCCTGTTTGTGTCCTTTGACGGCGCCACGGATCGGCCGG
This sequence comes from Natronospirillum sp., assembly GCF_022565775.1. Taxonomy (GTDB): domain Bacteria; phylum Pseudomonadota; class Gammaproteobacteria; order Pseudomonadales; family Natronospirillaceae; genus Natronospirillum. Next base: position 46,310 of record NZ_JAIUMC010000016.1, on the reverse strand, counting down.
TCAGCAACGAGCAGATTCTGCGCGAATGGCGGGAGAGCGTGCCGGCCCCGCCGGGCATCATCGGTTTGCGCTTTGAACAGCCATCGCAGGGGCCGAGTACCAATGCGGTCAGTGCCCGCCTGCGCGGTGATGACCTGGACGAGTTGAAAGCCGCTTCGGATTGGTTGCAGGGCGAGTTGCGCCGCTTTGGCGGCTTGCGTGAGATCCGCGACAACCTGCCACTGGGCAGTGAGCAATTGGCTCTGCAACTGCGTCCGGATGCTCTGGCGCTCGGCCTAAGCCCGCAGGCTCTCAGTGACCGGGTCAATGAGGTAACGACAGGACGCACCGCCCAGGTGGTGCAACAGCAGGGTGATGACCTGACCGTCAGAGTCCTTTTGCTGGAAGAAAATACCCGCACCTGGTCCGACTTGCAGAATGTGCCGATCAGCCTCGGCAACGGCGAGTGGCAGCCGCTGTCGGCACTGGTCAATGTGGAGTATTCACGGGCCATAGACCAGTTCAACCGGATCAATGGCGAGCTGGCTGCCGAAGTGACGGCCGAACTGGGATCGGATGATCTGACCCTGGGCGATGTGAATCGCTGGCTGCAGAGCGACGCCATACCGGAGCTGGAAGACCGGTTTGCGGTCTTTGCTTCGCTGGAAGGTGATCAGGCCGGGCAGGCCCAGTTTCTGCAGGATGTGCAGTTCGGGGCCATTCTGGGGCTGATCCTGATCTTCGGGGCTCTGGCCTGGGTTTTCGAAAGCTGGGTCTGGCCGCTTGCCGTGCTTTCCGCGATTCCGTTTGCCCTGACCGGGGCTATTGCCGGCCACTGGATCATGGGGCTTGAGCTGTCGGCACTCAGTATCTACGGTCTGTTCGGGCTATCAGGTATCGTGATCAACAACGGCATTGTCCTGGTGTTGTTCTATCGAGACCTGAGAGCCTCCGGCATGCCGGTTCAGGAGGCGGTTGTCGAGGCCTCGGTGCGGCGTTTCCGGCCGGTTATCCTGACCTCGCTGACCACCATTGCCGGGCTCAGCTTCCTGCTGACCGAAACGTCTTTCGATGCCCAGTTTCTGATTCCACTGGCCGCCGGCATTGTATTCGGCCTGGCCTTCGGGACACTGATCATGCTGCTGCTTGTACCGGCACTGTTGACCAGCATCGAGCTCTGGCGCGAGCGTCTGCAGCGCTGGTTTGGTCGAGAGGGCAGGCTGGCGTGAAGCGATGAGGCCCGGAATTGGTTTCCGACGTTTGCCGGATGGCGAGCATGACGTTAAGGTGGGGAGCCATCACGACACGTTGCTTTTGGATAAATTGGCATGATCAATGGTTTTACACGCTGGGGGTACCGGCTGCGCGTCCTGGGGCCGGTATTTCTGCTATGCACGATAGGAACTGCTGTCGTGTTGGGGCTGGGTACCCTCAATGATTGGGGTGAAGTACTCTATCCGGCCCTGATCGGCTTCATGTGGAGCCTGCTCGGGCTCTGTTTTGTCTGGTGGTTTCAGCCACCCGGCCCCAACGCCGTCTTGCTGACCACCGCCTGGGGACGGTTCAAGGCCAAAATAGGCCGCTTCTTTTCCCTGCTCAAGTGCTGGATTTTCTTGATTCTGCTGCTGGGTACCATAGGGCTCACGGTGCGTTTCATTCTGCTCTGGCAGCAGGGTATCCCGCTGTAGATGTCGTCCTTCACAGATCCGGAGCCGCTGACGCGGGCCTACGAACGAATTGTCGGTGATGAGGATGCCCGGGTCTGCAAGGACATTCCCGATGCCGCCTGTCGTCACCAACCGCGCAATTTCTTTGGCTATCTCCTGGCCAACCTGTTCAGCAAACTGGCTGATGAGTTGTCATCGGCACGTTTGATCCTGCCCTGGTTGTTGGGCGCTCTGGGCGCGCCTTCAGCACTGGTCGGGTTTCTGGTGCCGATCCGGGAGGCGGGTGTCCTGCTGCCGCAGTTGGTGGTCGCCGCCTGGGTTCGGGGAATGCCCCGGCGCAAGCCGGTCTGGCTGCTGGGTGCACTGCTGTCGGGTGTGGCACTGGGCGCAATGGTTCTCGTTGGCATGGTTTTCGAAGGCACGTTAGCCGGGTTTCTGATTCTGGCCGCGTTGGTGGTCTACAGCCTGGCGCGAGGGCTCTGCTCGGTCGCGGCCAAAGATGTGCTGGGCAAAACCGTGTCCAAAGAGCGCCGCGGCACCCTGATGGGCTATGCCGCTGGGGCGAGTGGCGCGCTGGTCGCGGTGTGGGGTGTGTTGCTGTTGCTGGTTGATAGCGCGCAACCCGATGCCTGGTGGCTGTTTCTTATCCTGGGTGTCGCGGCTATTTGCTGGCTCGTTGCGTTGCCGTTTTTCAATCTCATCGTGGAAGAGGAGGGTGCCACCGAAGGCGGTGGCAATGCCTTGACGGTGGCCCTGACAAGCCTCGGCATTTTGCGCTCCGACCCGCAGTTTCTGCGCTTTGTGCTGGGCCGCTCAGCTCTGCTGGGCGTTGCGCTGGCGGCGCCCTTCCTGGTATTGCTGATCCAGCAGAATGACGGCACCCTGGCCGAGTTGGGCGCTCTGGTTTTGCTGGGCGGACTGGCCTCCATGATCAGTGCGCCCATCTGGGGGCGCTGGGCTGATCGTTCCAGCCGCCGAGTCATGCAGGCTGCGGCGCTGCTGGGTGGCGGCTTGTGCCTGCTGATTGCGCTGTTGTCGGCCTGGCAGCCGGACTGGTTGACCGCCTGGGGTGTGTTGCCACTGGCCTTCCTGCTGCTGTCACTGAGTCACAGTGGCGTTCGCCTGGGCCGCAAGGCCTATCTGGTTGACATGGCCACGCAGGACAACCGGGCCACCTATGTTGCGGTCAGCAACACCGTGGTCGGGGTGCTGATGCTGGTTGGTGGCCTGATTGGGTGGCTGGGTGACGCACTGGGTATTGCCTGGGTGCTGGGCTTGCTGGGGCTGCTGAGCCTCAGTGCCATCGTGCTGCTGCAGGCTTTGCCCGAAGTCACGGAACCTGACGCCTGACGATGCCCCTGGGCCCTTGGGGTCGGCGCCATTGGACATGCGCCGGGGGATAGGCCACCATGGTCCGGTGGTCAGAAAAGACCGCGCTGCCGCACAATGACAAAGCACACACAACAAAACAGGCCACATGTTCAAACGATACATTCCTGCGAGTATCTATAGCGCGCTGACAGTGCTGGGTCTGGCCATGCTGGCCGACGGTGCCCTGGGTCCTGACTGGGTGTTCTGCACCTGGACCAGCGCTCTCTGCGTTGGCGATCTGGGTCGGGTTGGCATTACCTTGCTGGCGCTCTATGGAAGCCTGGGCATGGCCATTGCCGGGGCTTTCGGGTTCATGCTGTATCGCGTCCTCAGGCTTGGCGGCGCACGCGTAACCGTGAACCACGATGACCGGCTACTGGTTAGTCGGGCCATCGGTGAGATCCGCGATCTCTGTCAGCAGGGTGAATATGGCAAGGCATTGTTTCTGGTCGAAACACTGCGGCGCAAGTATCCGGACAACCGGCAGTTGCGAGAGCTCGAAAAACGCCTCAACAAGGCTCTGGATCAGCGCAGCCAGACCTGAACATCACGTTTACGGCTCTATCATCACCTTTACGGCTCTATCATTGGCTTTCGGGCCCCCCGCCATTAGAATACGGCAGCCGAATGATCTGCCCCCGGAGATTGCCTGTTGTCCTCATCCGCCCGTCAGAACCACAATGATCCCGTACTTCGGGCGCGTGATCTGATCTGTGAGCGGGATGACCGTCTGTTGTTTCGTGACCTGCAACTGACGCTGACAGATGGCTCGGCGTTGCGTATAGCAGGGCGCAACGGCACCGGCAAGACCACATTGATGCGTGGGCTGGTGGGGCTGAACATCCTGCTGGAAGGCTCGATTGACTGGCGCCAGACGGACGCCAGTCCCTGGCTGTATGTCGGGCACCGGCCCGGCATCTCCGCGCATCTGACGGTACTCGAAAACCTGCGTTTTCTGGCGCGCCTGCGTGGTCTGGATCCTGATCAGGCGGCACTCCGGCAAGCGCTTGCAGCGGTGGACCTGCAGGCCTTTGATGACAGTCCGGGGCAGCAGCTGTCCGCCGGTCAGCAGCGCCGCGTCCTGCTGGCGATGCTCTATCTGCCCGGACTGCCGGACTGCTGGGTACTGGACGAACCCTTTACCGCACTCGACAAGCAGGGGGTGCTGGCGCTGGAGCATCACCTGGGCGCGCATTGCGCCAAGGGAGGCAGCCTGCTGTTTTCAACACATCATGAGCCGACCGTGTTCGACTATGCCACGGTGACTCTGGGTGAACACATGACAGAGGGCGCCACATGATGTTTCTGTTGCGCCGGGAGTGGCTGCTCAGCTGGCGCCGCCGCTCTGAACTGATCAACCCGCTGGTGTTCAACCTGATGGTGGTCGCCCTGTTCCCATTGGGTATCACGCCTGACCCGGACGAACTGGCGGTGCTGGCGCCTGGCATACTCTGGGTGGCGGCCTTGCTGGCGACCCTGCTGTCACTGGATCTGATGTTCCGTTACGATCATCAGGACGGCTCACTGGAGCAGGTTGCCACCAGCGGTACACCCCTGGCGGCCCTGATCCTGGCCAAGATACTCAATCACTGGCTGTTTACCGGGCTGGCACTGACCCTGATGTCGCCGTTGCTGGGGCTGATGCTCAACCTGCCGATCAGCCTGATGCCCCTGACCCTGCTGGTGCTGGCGCTGGGCACACTGGTGTTCAGTACCATAGGGGCGATCGGTGCCGCTTTGGTGGCCGGCTTGAGGCGCAGCGGGCTGCTGCTGTCATTGCTGGTCATTCCTTTATATATTCCTGTGCTGATTCTCGGTACAGGCAGCATCAATGCCGCGCTGGCCGGTGTGTCGTTTGTGGCACCCCTGTCGGCTCTGGCAGCGCTGGCCTGCATGGCGCTGGCATTGGCCCCCTGGGTGGCCGCCGCGGCCCTGCAGCTTTCGATCAATGACTGAGAGAGGACCTGCTGGCAGCAGGCCCGGGAGGACAAGACAGCAGATGGCGTTTTCGATGACTCCGGTGTGGCGCTGGTTCCACCGCTGGACTTCGCCACCCAACTTCTATCGTATCGCCCGGCCCTGGGCGCTGGGGTTGATGTTGGTCGGCGGGGTGGCCCTGCTGGTGGCCTGGATCTGGGGGCTGGTCTTTGCACCGGAAGATTACCTGCAGGGCAACAGCTACCGGATTATCTTTGTTCACGTGCCATCGGCCAGTGCGTCCCTTGCCATGTACCTGAGTATGGCCATTCTGGCGGTCATCAGTCTGGTGTGGAAAATCAAACTGGCCGACATGGTGCTGCGCCAGTGCATTCCGGTCGGTTTGACACTGACCGCGCTGGCCCTGATCTCCGGTGCCATCTGGGGGCGGCCAACCTGGGGAGTCTACTGGATCTGGGATGCGCGCCTGACCTCCATGCTGGTGCAGTTGTTCCTGTTTATCGGCATGTGGGCCATTCATACGGCCATTGAACAGCAGAAACTGGCCGACAAGGCGACCGCCATTCTGGTGCTGGTCGGCTTCGTCAACCTGCCCATCATCAAGTGGTCGGTGGACTGGTGGAATACCATGCATCAACCCGCCACCATCCGCATCACCGGAGAAACCACCATGGTCTGGGAAATGCTGGCACCCCTGCTGCTGAGCATGGCAGCCACCTATTGTGTGGTCGCCGCGCTGGTGCTTTACCGCACCCGCTGGGAAATTCTGTATAGAGAACGCAAAACACGCTGGGTCCAGGATGAGCTGGGCCTGCGGGGGCAGGCATAATATGGGCTACTTCGACAGCTTCTCCGATTTCATCCGCATGGGGAACCATGGGGTGTTCGTCTGGTCCGTATACGGGATCACAGTGTTCACAATACTGGGCCACTGGTTGGGTCTGCGCTTGCAGAAACGCCGTCTGGTCACTGAAATGCAGCGATTGAAAAAACGAGGACAGCTATGAATCCGGCGCGCCGACAGCGTTTGATACTTATTCTGATTGCAGTCACGCTGTTTACGGTGTCTGTCATTCTGCTGCTGATTGCCAATCGCCATCAGGTCAATCTGTTCTACAGCCCGACGGACATTGTGGAGGGCGAGGCGCCCTATGATCGCAGCTTCCGAGCCGGGGGCGTGGTCGTACATGATAGCGTCTGGCGCGATCATGAAACGCTGGCGGTGACCTTTACCGTGTCCGACACCATCAATGAAGTCACCATGAGCTACGTCGGTATTCTGCCCGACCTGTTCAAGGAGGGGCAGGGCGTTGTGGCTACCGGCCATCTTGACGATTCGGGTGTGTTCCGGGCCAGCGAGGTGCTGGCGCGTCATGACGAGAACTACATGCCGCCCGAGGTGGCGCGGGCGCTTGAAGAAGCCCATCGCCGGGGTCGGATTACCGACAGTCAGCTCGATACCATCAGGGAGAACTGAAGCATGTTGCCGGAGTTTGGTTTCCTGGCGCTTATTTTTGGCCTTCTGTTCAGCATCGCCCTGGGTGTCCTGCCCCTGGTCGGCTACTACCGTCAGCACGCCGGCCTGATGCGGCTGGCGCGGCCGCTGGGCCTGGGGTCCATGGCGTTTCTCGTGGTGTCCTTTGCTACCCTGACCTGGCTGCATCTGGCGGACGACTTCACCGTGCGCTATGTGGTGGACCACTCCAACTCCAACATGCCCTGGTATTACAAGGTCAGCGGCGTCTGGGGCGGGCATGAAGGGTCCATGTTGCTGTGGGTGATGATCCTGAGTTTCTGGATTGTTGCCGTCGCCGCGTTCAGCAAGAAACTGCCGCTGGACATGCTGGCCGTGGTCATGAGCGTCATGGGTCTGGTGCTGGCTGCCTTCAACGCCTTTCTGGTGTTTACGTCCAATCCCTTTGCCCGGGTGTTGCCCTTTCCGCCGGCCGATGGCCGCGATCTGAATCCGCTGCTGCAGGATCCGGGCCTCATTTTCCATCCGCCCATGCTCTACATGGGGTATGTCGGGCTGTCGGTGGCATTCTCCTTTGCCATCGCTGCCCTGCTGATAGGCCGGCTCGACAGTGCCTGGGCGCGCTGGTCCCGGCCCTGGACCAATGTCGCCTGGCTGTTTCTGACGCTGGGTATCGCGCTGGGCTCCTGGTGGGCCTATTACGAACTGGGCTGGGGCGGCTGGTGGTTCTGGGATCCGGTCGAGAACGCTTCCCTGATACCCTGGCTGCTCGGCACGGCGCTGATTCATTCGCTGGCCGCGACCGATAAGCGCGGGGTCTACAAGGGCTGGACGGTGCTGCTGGCCATAGCGGCGTTTTCCACGACCCTGCTAGGGACCTTCCTGGTGCGCTCCGGGGTGCTCAACAGTGTGCACTCGTTCGCCAATGATCCGTCCCGCGGCTTCTTCATTCTGATGATCTTTTTCCTCTTCACCGGCGGGGCGCTGCTGCTCTATGCCATTCGACTGCCAAAACTGCAGGTCAATGTGCGTTTCGAATGGTGGTCACGCGAGATGTTCCTGCTGGGCAACAACCTGGTGCTGACGCTCTACACCATCATCATCGTGTTGCTGACCTTTGCGCCCGTGGTCAATGACCTGCTGGGCATGCGCACCATTTCTATCGGGCCGCCCTGGTTCAATGACATCACGACTGTGCTGGCGCCCTTGCTGGTGATTTTGCTCGGGGTGGGGCAGTGGATACGCTGGAAGAAACATGATGAAAAGCCGATTTTGCGCTGGGCTGCCTGGGCGTTTCTGCTCTCGGTTGCCCTGGCCGTTGTCTGCAACTGGCTGTACGCAGGCCATATCAACTGGCGCGTCGTGCTGGGGCTCACGCTGGCCTGGTGGCTGGCGCTCAGTACCCTGAAAACCCTGTATGACAGTACCCGCAATGCGCCCAACCCCTGGCGTGGCCTGCGCAAGCTGAGCCGCTCCTACTATGGCATGATCCTCGGGCATGTCGGCCTGCTGGTCATGATCGTCGGCGTGACCATGGCCACCCAGTACGAAGAGAGCCGCGATGTGCGCATGTCGCCCGGCGACAGTCACACGCTGGGCAACTGGACCTTTACCTACCGGGAATATGACGAGCGCCCGGTGTCCAACTACGAGACCCAGATGGCCTTCTTCGACCTGTCGCGCAATGGTCGCGTGGTCGGGAACCTGCTGGCTGAAAAGCGGTTCTATCCGGTAGCGGGCCAGTTGATGACCCAGGCGGGCATCCTGGGGCAGCTCAATCGGGATCTCTATGTCTCCATGGGTGAGCCCATGTCGGCAGATCAGGAGACCTGGTCAATGCGCCTGCATGTAAAACCCTTTGTGCGCTGGATCTGGCTGGGCTCCATCATCATGTCGCTTGGTGCTGGCCTGGCCATCATGGATAAACGTTATCGTCGAATCAAACTGGGAGGGTCCGCCTGATGCGGTGGGTAGTGTTCGTTCCGTTTTTTGGCGTGCTGGTGGCGGCAACTGTGTTCGGCTACATGCTGTCGCAGGGCGAAGATCAGGGCAGTGCGCCCTCGACGCGCATTGGCAAGGTGCTGCCGACCCTGTCACTGCAAGACCTGTCGGATGAAGACCTGATCCGGGTCAACGAAGACCTGTATGGGTCGCCTTTTCTGCTCAATGTCTGGGGCTCCTGGTGTCCGAGTTGCCGTATCGAGCATCCGGTTCTCAACAAGTTGGCCGATGAAGAGAGCGTGCGCATTATCGGGCTGAACTATCGGGATACACGTGACGGCGGCCAGGAATGGCTGGTCGACCGCGGCGATCCCTATGAGTTTACGGTGTTTGACCCCATTGGCGAGTTCGGCTTCGATCTGGGTGTGGTCGGCGCCCCCGAGACCTACTTTATCGACGCGGAAGGTATCGTGCGGCACCGCCATGTCGGCATTCTCAGTGAACGCCACTGGGACAATACGCTGCGCGATGTCTGGGAGTCCCTGTAATGCGCTGGCTGCTCCTGTTCGTTCTGGTGCTGCAGAGTCCGTGGCTGATGGCGCAGACCATCGGTGAGGGCACCGGTCTGCTGACACCGGATGATCAGACCCTGGTGGAGCCATTGCGCCAGTTTTCGTCGTCTGATCTGGAGGAGCGGTTTCACCGCCTGAACTGGACGCTGCGCTGCATGCAGTGTGACAACCAGGCCATCGGCGATTCCAATGCGCCCGTATCGGCACAGATGCGCGATCGCGTGGCGCGACTGCTGGAAGACGGCTACAGCGACCGGGAAATAGTCGATTTCATGATCGAGCGATACGGCGAAGGTGTTACCTACCGGCCGCGTCTGGGCGGCCACACGATCTGGATATGGGTCGCCGGTTTTGCCCTGACGGCATTTCTGGTCGCCGTCATTCTGGGTATTCGCAAGCGCCACAGCGGCCCGTCTGATGACCCGGGCGACACGAAGTTGACAGCGGAAGAGCAGGCCCGATTGCGGGCGCTGCGTGAACGGTCACGAGGAGAGTCTGCCTGATGTTGATGGGTGTTGTTGTCGCCATGGTCATTGTGTTGTGTGCACTGGCTGCCGTATTTCTGCTCTATCCGGTGCTGTATGGCAGCAGACAGACCATAAAGCTGGCGCGCAATCAGGATCGACTCGCGGTCTATGAGGCGCGTACGGAAGAACTGGCTGATGAAAAGGCCAGGGGTCTGCTGGATGAAGCTCAGCATGAGGCGCTGCAGGCCGAGCTGGATCGGCAGATACTGGCCGAGACGGAGAGCGCGGAACAGTCCGTCCAGGCCGGAGGTCGTCTGGACTGGCGTTGGGCGCTGTTGACGCTGGCAGCAATGGCCATCATGGCACTGGTGATCTACCAGCCAACCGGAGCCCGGCAGGCGGTTGAACTGTATGAACTGACACAGGTTCGCGAACGCAGTCCGGAAGACTTTGAGCGCTTTCTGGTGGCTCTGGAAGATCATGTCGACAATCAGCGCCGCCCCGACATTGAAGACCTCTATATGCTGGCACTCAGCTATGACGAAGTGGGGCGTGCGGAGGATGCCATTAATACCTATGACCGGGTTGAGGCGGCCTACAGGGCACTTGATGAATATGACCCGGAAGACCTGTCAGTGGTCCTCAGCAATCGCGGGCAGACCCGCTTCATCCACGAAGAACGCCGGATGTCTGCGGCCACCGAGGCCGATTTTGAAGAGGCCCTGCGCCTTGACCCGATGAACACCCAGGCTCTGGCCACTCTGGGCATGGCGCACATGGATGCCGGGAATCCGCAGCAGGCGGTTGTCGTCTGGGAGCGCTTTCTGGAGGTGGCGGAACCGGGGCGCATGACGGAAGCCGTGGCGGGTGCTCTGGAGCATGCCCGGCAACTCGTCGACTCTGAAGCTGCCGGTGACCTGGAGGGCGTTCAGGTGGTGTTCTCGGCGCTGCCCGAGGAACTGGCGCCAGATGCCTTTATCTACATCGTTGCCCGTACTACAGAGGGCGGCAGTCTGGTCGCCCTGCAGCGCTATACCGTGGCCGACATGCCCTTGGCCCTGCGCCTGACCGACCGAGATCGTTCCGGCGATATGCCGGCCTTGTCCAGCCAGAACGAAGTCGAAGTGGTGGCCTTTGCGACGCCGCCCGGCGCTAATCTGAACGAGGCTACTCACAGCTCCCGGGTAGTCGTTGTACCTGTTTCGGGTGAAGATGCCGTGGCGACGTTGAGTCTGGAACTGCGGGGCAGTGCCGGGCCCTGAACGCCCCTTGGGCCGGTCGTGACACTGCCCGCACAATGGCGTTTGTGCGCCCGTCAAAACCCGATACAATGGCTGCCTGATTCAGGAAAGGAACCCCGAGCTGCATGCGCCTGAAGAGCATCAAACTGGCCGGCTTCAAGTCGTTTGTCGATCCGACCCAGATCCCGTTTCCGACCAACCTCACAGCGATTGTGGGGCCCAACGGCTGTGGCAAATCGAATGTCATCGATGCCGTGCGCTGGGTCATGGGTGAGTCTTCGGCCAAGCATCTGCGCGGTGAAGCCATGACGGATGTCATCTTCAATGGGTCTACCCGGCGCAAGCCAGTCGCTCAGTGCACGGTCGAACTGATGTTCGACAACAGTGACCACACCCTCAGTGGTCCCTATGCGGAATACAACGAGATTTCCGTCAAGCGCAAGGTCACCCGGGACGGGCAGTCCACCTATTTTCTGAATGGCAGTAAATGCCGTCGTCGCGATATCACCGATATTTTTTCCGGTACCGGGCTGGGTCCGCGCAGCTATGCCATCATCGAACAGGGCATGATCTCGCGGTTGATTGAGGCCAAGCCCGATGAGCTTCGGGTCACGATCGAAGAAGCGGCCGGCATCGCCAAATACAAGGACCGGCGCCGCGAAACCGAAAACCGCATGCGGCGCACGCACGAAAACCTGGAGCGGTTGACGGATATTCGCGAAGAACTGGACCGCCAGCTGGCGCATCTTGAGCGTCAGGCCAGAGCTGCCGAGAAGTACCGGGAATACAAGGCAGAAGAAAAGCAGTTGCGCGCCCAGCTTACGGTGCTGCGCTGGCGTGACCTGGACACCGAAGGTCAGCAGGTCCGGCAGCGACTGCTGGAAGTGGAACGCGATCAGGCCGAGCAGGAAGCGCAACTGCGTGACTGTGAAGCCGACATGGAAGCGCTGCGCCAGAACAATGAAGAGGCCGCAGAGCGTTTCCAGAAGGTACAGAAAGCCTACTACGAGGTGGGCAATGAGATTACCCGATTGGAGCAGCAGTCGGCGCATCAGCGCGAGCAGGTGCAGCGGCTGCAGCAGAGTCAGCAGTCCATCGAACGTGAGCGTCATGAACTGCGGCGTCATGAGGAAACGGATCGCGCGAGTCTGGAAAAGGTGCGTGACCAACTGGCACACCTGTCACCCGAACTCGACATCTGGCGGGAGCGGACTGAAGAGGCAACGCTGGAGCTGGAACAGCAGGAAGGCACCTTTCGTGAACATGAAGAGCGCTGGCTGGAATACAGCCTGGGTTCAGCCGAGGCTGCGCGGCAGACCGAACGCTGGCGCTCACGGATAGAACAGGCGGATCAGCAGTTGCAGGTGCTGGCCCAGCGACGGGAAAAACTGCGCCATGAACTGCAGACGCTGGAGGAAGATCCGGCCGCCGAAGAACTGCTGCGCTTCACCAGTGATCTGGAGGCCGCACAGGCGCGGCTGGAAGAAGCGGAAGCCCAGGGCCGAGAAACCGAAGAGGCCCTGCAGGGCAAACGGGAAGAGCAGCAGCAGCGTCAGCAGGCGGTGCAGACGCTGCGCAGCCGCCTGACCGACCAGCAGCAGGAAATCACCCGGCTGCGCGCCACCCTGCACGCGCAGGCCGGCGATAGTGCCGAGGTGCAGGATTGGCTCAGTCGCTGGCAGTTGCAGCGCAGCCCGCAGGCGCTGTCGGGGCTGACGGTCGAGTCACCCTGGGAGCAAGCCGTGGAGTGGGTGCTGGGGCACTGGCTGCAGAGCCATGTGCTGCCCGGCAGCGGCGTGCCCGATTCGGCCTGGTCGCACTTGCCCGACGCCCGCATGAGCTGGCTCAGTGAACAGGCGCCCCAGGTTTCACCGACACCCGGCACCCTGGGCGCCAAAGCCCGGGCACCCGGGGCTTTGCAGCCGCTGCTCAATCAGGTTTATCTGGCAGAGTCGGTGGAAGAAGCCCGAAAGAGACTGCCGGGCCTGCCCGAAGGCGCCAGCGTGATCACCACAGATGGTGTCTGGCTCGGCCAGGGCTGGACGCGGATTTTCCGCAGCCAGCAGGACCGGGAAGGGCTGCTGGCGCAGCAGGCGCGACTGCAGGAGCTTGAGGCCAGTGTCGATGACAGCGAATTCGAGCTGGAAGACGCAGAACTCAATCAGGAAGCGGCGCAACTCGGCCTGGACAGTCTGGAGCAACAGTGGCAGCAACAGCGGGCACAGGTTGACGACTGTCGACGACGGGTACATGAAATCGAAACCCGAATTTCAGCCCTGAGTGCCACCAGTCAGCAAATGAACCAGAGTCTGCAGCGCTATCGGAGCGAACTGGAAGAGGCGGATGCGGCCTATGAACAGGAAATAGCCGCGCAACAGGAAGCCCAGCAGGCGCTGGCAGAGGCCCAGGAAACGCACGGCCACAAGAGCGAAGACCGCACGGCATTGAGCAATGCCCGGGATGAAGCCCGCCAGGCGCTGGAAGACGCACGTGCCCGGCAGCGGGAAGCCAGTCAGCAAAAGCATCAGCTGGAACTGTCGGTGCGGGGTCTGGAGAGTCAATTGCAGTCACTGGAGGCGGCGGTGCAGCGTAATGACCAGCAGCACCAGCAACTGGCACAGCGTGAGCAGGCCCTGCATGCAGAGATGCAGTCACTGCTGGATCCGGACGACGAACTCACTGGTGAACTCGAGGACAAGGTGGCGCGCCAGTTGGCGCTGGAAAATGAACTGACAGAAGCGCGTCAGGCCGCCGAAACCTTTCATCAAGGGATGCGCGATCTGGACCAGCGCAAGGTCAGAATCGAGCAGGCGATGCGCGACCTGAGCCTGCGTCTGCAACAGCAGCAGATGGAACGTGAGCGCGTCGAGACACGCAAGACCACCCTGGAAGAGCAGTTGCAGGAGCAGAATTACCATCTGCAGACGCTGCTGGAGACATTGCCTGACGATCTTGATTTGCCCACCTGTGAGTCGCGAATCGAACAGCTTACACAGCGCATCCAGCGTCTTGGCCCGATCAACCTGGCCGCCATTGACGAGTATCGAGTGCAAAATGAGCGCAAAGAATATCTGGACCGTCAGAACGAAGATCTGGAACGGGCGCTGGAAACCCTGGAGCAGGCCATTCGGCGTATTGACCAGGAAACCCGTAACCGATTCAAGACCACCTTTGACAAGGTCAATGCCGGGCTGCAGGAGCTTTTCCCCCGCGTATTCGGGGGTGGCCATGCTTATCTCGAGATGACCGGCGAAGACCTGCTGGATACCGGCGTGGCCATCATGGCCCGGCCGCCGGGCAAAAAGAACGCCACCATCCACCTGCTATCGGGCGGTGAAAAGGCGCTGACGGCCATTGCTATGGTGTTTTCCATTTTCCGCCTCAATCCGGCCCCTTTCTGTATGCTGGATGAAGTAGACGCACCGCTGGATGATGCCAATGTGACCCGCTTTTCGCGTCTTGTCGAGGCCATGTCAGAGCAGGTGGAGTTCATCTATATCACGCACAACAAGGTCGCGATGGAAATTGCACATCAACTGATGGGTGTTACTATGAATGAGCCGGGCGTTTCGCGCCTGGTCTCCGTGAACGTCGATGAAGCCGTAGAGATGGCAACAGCCTGATTCGGCATAGCAGGACAACAGGATAGGGTATCGTTCCAATGGGTTTGCGTGAGTGGGTTATCGTTCTCGCGATCATCTTCATGGTGGTCCTGGCACTGGATGCCTGGCGCCGGGTGCGTCGGCAGCAGCGTTATCAAGGCAGTTATACAAGGCCCCGTTCATCCATGACGGCGGGGCAGACACGCCGACATCCGGACAGCAGGCCGACAGTAAAAAACCCGGATCTTGACGAGCCCGACATGGGGCCTGATGCCGATCTCTCGGAAGACTCGGCTGTACTCAAGGTAAGCCGTATAGACGCGGTGCCGGAGCCCGAACCTGTTTTCGACGAGCCCGAAGCGCAATCTGCAGCGGAACTCGAACCCGAACCTGAACTCGATCCGGTGAGCTCTCTGGCCGAAGATACGCGCATGGCAGAAGCAGAAGACTTCGCCGCCGAATGGCCGGAGATTGGTGAGCCGGAAGAGCAGCCACCGGTTCAGAAGCCAGCTGCCGCAGGGCCACCGCCCGAGCCGGACACTCGCCCCGGGGAAAAGGTCCCCATGCTGGTGGACTCGGTCGAGACTCCTGATGACGAGTGGTCAGAGGAAGCCGAGGCAGCAGAAGACCAGTACGAATTTGATCTGCAGGCGGCGCGTGAAGCGGCCGAGCAGGACAGGGATATGCCCGCCTGGCGAAACCCTCTTGTGTTCGGCAAAGCCAGATCCTCGACACCAGCTGAACCACCTGAGCGGACAGGTGCAGATGAAGCAGGCTCTGAACAGACCTCGGATGAGCCTGTGGACTCCATGCCTGACCCCTTCGCAGAGGCGCGTGAGCGCCTGGCGGCAGATGAAGAAGATTCTTTCAGCGCCACGCGTGACGAACCCGCCGCCGCTCCGCGCCGGTACAGCGATCCAGACGCCAGCCCCTTTGCAGACCTCTATGATGAGTTGGAGGAGGAGTCCACGGCGTGGGAAACCGACAGCTACAATGAAAAGCCTGTGCGTCCGACCAGTGTCGAGGAAGATGACACCTGGGACGAGCCCGACGAGGTTGTCGACCCGGTGCTGGAAGAGGCGGAGCAGCGCCGCATGGACGATGACGAAGCCAGTGGCCAGCTTCTGGCCGAGCCGGAAGAGGTGCTGGTAATTACCGTGCTGGCCCAGCCGGATGACGAATTTGACGGCACCTCGCTGCTGCAGATCATGCTGGCCTGTGGCATGCGCTTTGGTCGCATGAACATTTTCCATTCCACGGACGACGAGGGCCGACTGCAGTTCAGTGCCGCCAATGCCTTCAATCCCGGTACTTTCGATCTGGATAATGTAGAGCACTTTGCCACCCGGGGCGTTACCTTCTTTCTGCAGTTGCCCAGCCAGTCCGATCCGATGGAGGCCTTTGATGCCATGTATCAGACGGCGACCGTGCTGGCCACCAACCTGCATGGTGATATTCATGATGACAACCGCAGTGTCATGACCGCCCAGACACTGACTCATTACCGAGAACGCATTCGCGACTTTCAGCGCAGCCAACTGGTAAGACGAGCCTGACACTCTGATGAACCCAAGTGACCGTATTGCTGCCCTGCGGGCAGAGATCGAGGCGCACAACTACGCCTATTACGTGCAGGACAGCCCCACCGTACCTGATGCCCACTATGACAAGCTGCTGCGTGAACTCGAAGCACTCGAGGCTGAGCATCCGCACCTGGTCACACCCGAGTCACCTACCCAGCGTGTGGGCGCGCCGGCACAGGACGGGTTCGCCACCGTGCAGCACGAGATACCCATGCTGTCGCTGGGCAATGCCTTCAATGCTGAAGAACTGACACAGTTTGTGCAGCGGGTCAGTGATCGGCTGGACAAGGCCGGCAGTCAGAGCGAGCCGGCCTTCTGCTGCGAGCCCAAGCTCGACGGTATCGCCATTGCGCTGCACTATGAGGCAGGGCGCCTGGTGCGCGCGGCCACCCGAGGCGACGGTGCCGCCGGTGAGGACATAACGGCCAATGTCCGCACCATTCCCTCGGTGCCCCTCAAATTGCGCGGCAACGACTGGCCTGCATGGTTGGAGGTACGCGGTGAAGTCTATATGCCCAGGGCAGGCTTCACGGCACTGAATGAGCGGGCGTTGGCACACAACGAAAAAACCTATATGAATCCGCGCAATGCGGCGTCCGGCAGCCTGCGCCAGTTGAACCCGGCCATCACCCGTCAACGACCGCTGGAATTCTGTGCCTATGGCTGGGGGCTGATTCGAGAGCCCGTAAAACCCCTGCCGGACAGCCAGTTCGAACGCCTGCGCCTGTTTCACGAGTGGGGTCTGCGCATCAACCCGGAAATGCAGCGTCTGCAAGGGCTGCATGAGTTGCTGGCCTATTATGACCGGCTTGCCGAAGTGCGTGACGACTTGCCGTACGAAATCGACGGCATTGTGTACAAGGTGGATGCCATCATTCAGCAGGACCTGCTGGGCTTTGTCTCGCGCGCACCGCGCTGGGCCATCGCGCACAAGTTTCCGGCCCAGGAGGCGCTGACTGTGCTCGACAAAATAGATTTCCAGATTGGCCGCACCGGTGCTGTTACCCCGGTGGCACGTTTGCAGCCAGTGCAGGTCGGGGGCGTAACCGTATCCAATGCAACCCTGCATAATATGGATGAAATTGCGCGTCTCGACCTGCATGAAGGCGATACGGTCATTGTGCACCGAGCAGGCGATGTCATTCCCAAGGTATTGGGCGCGGTTGTCGAGCGGCGCCCTGCTGATGCTCGTCGTGTGCCCCTGCCAGACAGTTGCCCGATCTGTGACGCGCCGATTACGCGCGAAGAAGGCGAAGTGGTAGCGCGCTGTACCGGTGGTGTGACCTGCGGCGCCCAGCGCCTGGAAGCCCTGAAGCATTTCGTCGCACGCCGCGCCATGGACATAGATGGCGTGGGCGAGAAGTTGCTGCAGGCCCTGGTTGATCGGCAATGGGTCATGCATTTCTCGGATCTGTTTCGACTGACCCGCGAGCAACTGCTGGATCTGGAGCGCATGGGCGAAAAGTCAGCCGACAATGTGCTGAGTTCACTGGAAGCCAGCAAGCAGACGACCCTGCCTCGGTTTCTGTTCGCCTTGGGAATCCGGGAAGTGGGTGAAACCACGGCGCGCAATCTGGCCCGATATTTCGGCACGCTCGACCGCCTCATGGCCGCCGGCGTGGAGGAGCTTGAGGCCGTGCCGGACGTGGGCCCGATCATGGCCCGACATATACAGTCGTTTTTTCACCAGGAACACAACCGGGAAGAAATCGAGGCGCTGATCGGTCTGGGTGTACACTGGCCGGCAGAAGTAGCAGACTCGACAGTGGCACTGCCGTTGTCAGGTCAGACTTGGGTAGTCACCGGGAAGCTGGAGACGGCCAGCCGGGACCAGGTCAAGGCAGATCTGCAGGCGCTGGGTGCGCGGGTAGCGGGTAGCGTCAGTGCGCAGACCGATTGCCTCATCGCAGGCCCTGGGGCCGGCAGCAAATTGAAACGAGCCGAGGAGCTGGGCGTGGCAGTGATTGATGAGGCCACCTGGTTGGCCAGACGGGCAGACTACAGAGGTGAGGAAGCGGCGACATGAATCTGGATCAGGAATCGCTGGTGCATGGTGTTATCCGCACGGTTACCTCGGATGACCGACTGGAGAGCATGAATTTCCGGCAGATCAATCGTAATGCCATCCTGTCACTGGGCACCATGGATGACTTTCCGTATCTGACAATGGAAATGTTCCATCTGCCCGGAACACAGGAGTTGCAAGGCACCTATCTGACGCCGATGATCCAGTTCGCGGCATCCTATCGGGCGGTCGAGTATGAATGGGGCCAGTGGCTGGAGAAGTTCGAGTCTCTGCTGGCCTGCATGTACTGGCGGTCGGCCACGGTCTGGCTGGAGACCGAACTCAGCGGGCAGCATGTCTTTTCCTGGGAAAGTCAGGGTCAGTATCATCAGCCGGGCGATCGTATTCTGCAGGTGCGTTGCGAATGGGAGCATGAACTTGGATTCGTTTGATCCCGATCTGGACGCCCACGGTGAGCCGCAGGCAGAGAGCGCACCGATACGGATACCCTGGCAGCATCTGTCGCAGGACGCGCTGCACAGTGTGGTGGAGAGCTGTCTGGTCGCTCAATTGGCCGATCAGAATGTCGAAGGCTTTGATCTGCAGCGCGAATTGACTAAGGTACTGGCTGGACTGGACAGCGGAGACTGGGTGTTGATTTTCGATCCCGATACCGAATCCCCGGCGCTGCGCCGTCCGGAAGAACTCGACTAGCATTTTCCAGGGGTATTCTCATGCTGACCACCTTGACTATTGTAGCAATCGCCATTGTTGTGGCGCTGGCCGGCTATGCAGGTTGGTTGCACTGGCAGCTGTATCAGCATCGACAGCGTATGGCTGAACAGGCCGCAGAGTATGAGCGACAGAAGCTCGCCCACGAAGACTATCTTATCGACAGCATCCGCATTATCGCCAGCAACCTGCTGGAAGAAGACTTGAACCTGTCCGAAGGGGCGATCCGGCTCAAGTTTCTGCTGGATGGACTCGATTTGCCCGACTCGGAGCGGGAAAAGTTCAACGCGCTGGATGACCTTTACGAGCAGGTCAGGGAATTTGATACGCATGGTGCCCGCAAGGCCCTGGAGGCCAAAGAGCGCCTGCGCCAGGACCGGGCCCGGGAAGCGCACGAGCGCGACTATCGCAGTCGTGTGCTGGAGGTGGCCGTTACCTTGCGCAGCTACCCGTTTTCCGGACTGGGATCTGCCTGACACCACTGCAGCCAGTGGTCGGCGAATGAACGCAATGCGCCGACCATCAGGTGCAGGCCCGCTTCCCACTCGGCAATGGCATCGTCGCCGCCTTCGTTGGAGGCCTGCTCCAGCAGTTCATCTGCAAATCTCAGCCGCTTTAGCACACTCTTCTCATTGACCTGTAGTGTCACCTGATCCTGCCAGTTCAACAGCATTTGTTGGGGTCGATAGCCGGCGGCCAGCAACTGCTGGACTTCGTCGCTGTCCCAGCCCAGTTGCTTGATGCGCACGATGGCTTCTTCGGCCGGATGAAACAAGGTCAGTTCGTCCGCCACGTCGACACCATCGGGCAGGTTGCCCTGCTGCAGCCATTCCGCCCAGACACTCTCGGGGCGGCAGAGGGCGCCCAGTGGCACTATGGGTAGCTCGCCCAGGATGTCACGCAGGGCGGCAGTGAGTTCATCGGCGCGGCTCTCGCTGCCACTTTGCACGAACAGCCAGCCGGATTGGCGGTCGACGATGATCAAGTGCTGTTGTTTGCGCGTAAAGGCACGCGGCAGCAGTTCCTGAGTGATCTGCTCTTTCAGATCCTGGCGTTCGCTGCGGCCAATACGGCGGTCTTCATCATGCTGCAGCGCTTCGACCCGCTCCTGCAGTGTTTCATTGATCACACTTGCCGGTAGCAGACGCTCCTGGCGCTGCAGTTTCCAGACAGCAAAGTCGGTCTGTACCAGTTGCAGTTCGGTCAGTCCCCGGTGTGGGGGTACCAGCCCCATGCTGACGGGCTGGCTGGGCAGGCAGTCATTGAAGCCATGGCCCTCATGAAGGGCGTGCTGTCCCAGTCGCTGGATGAATTCAGGGTCTCGAATCTGGTAGATGAAGGTGCTCTTAAACCACACAATGAGGGTTCCTGCTGAAGTCGGGGCGGGTTTTGTATAGGATTCACGGCCAAAGTGCAATGATCCGCAAAGGAAATCCCTTGTTCATGACCCGCTTCGCCACTGCCGTTTATCGGGTACCTGCGCTGACGCCGCTGGTTTTGCTGTTGCTGTATGTGCCGGGCTGGTACTGGTCTCAGTGGTGGCAGTTCGACCGGCAGGCATTGGGCGCCACTGCGCCTGAATGGTGGCGCTGGTGGGGGGCGCATCTGGCGCATGGCACTGTCGAGCATGCGGTGTCGAATGCACTGGCGATTGTGGTAGCCGCCCTGGTGGCACCCCGCTGGATGAACCGGCTTCCGGGCCTGCTTCTGGCGGCATTTTTGATGGCCGGTGTGTCGCTTGGAATCTGGCTGAACAATCCGGATATCGATGTCTATCGCGGGTTTTCCGGGGTCGGACACGGCTGGCTGATGCTCGCCTTTGCCTGGTCACCCTGGTTCAGTCCCTGGACACGCATAGCCGTGGTGGTGGGCATCATGCTGAAGGTCGTGTGGGAAGAAAGTGATCTTTTCATGATTGCCCAGTGGAGCGGCTACTTCGCGGATGCGCCGGTACTGACGGACGCGCACTGGTATGGTGTTTTGCTGGCGGTACCGGGAGTGATACTGGCCTACCTTGCGCAGTTTATCCGCGAACGGATGAACTGACCGGGTGCTCAACGCTCGCCCGCTTGTTGTCCGTTCAGTCTGGCAGCCCGGCAAGAAAGGCCTGGGCGGCATTGGACAGTGTGCGTTCGCGCAACTGAATAATGCCCAGTTGGCGGTGCAGCGGCGGAGTGTCGACGGGCAGGGCGGTAAGGCGGTCGTTGAGCATGGACTCCGGCAGTACACTCCAGCCGAGACCGACAGACACCATCATGCGAATGGTTTCCAGATAGTTGACCGGCAGGGTGGTCTTCAGTGGCAGCTTGCGCTGCGCAAACTGCTGTTGAATCAACTGGTAGGTTGCCGAACTTTCATGTGGCAGCACGGCCCGAGTGTAGCATAGTTCGTTGAGCTGCAGGCGTTTCTTGCGCGCCAGAAAATGGTGCTGGGCCGCGACATAAACCAGCTTGTCCTGCCATCGTACCGACTGCTCAATGGTTCTGGGCGGCCGACTCACAAGGGTGACAAAGGCAAACTCGACTTCACGGCGCAGTATCGACTGATAGGCCACTTCGGACTCCTGAAAATGCAGGTCGAGTTCCACTTCTGGATTGCTCTCGATAAATCGACTGAGCAACTGGGGCAGTCGGTGCAGGCCGATGTGGTGGCTGGTGGCGAAGGTCAGGGTGCCGCTCACCTGCTGATTCAGGTTCTGCATGGTACGCTGGGCATTGTCGACTTCCTGCAGAATGCGCTGTGCTGCCGGCAGCAGCAGTTTGCCCGCATCGGTCAGATGAATGCGCCGGCCGTCGCGGTCGAACAGTGAGGCGCCCACCTGCTGTTCCAGATTCTGTATCCGCTTGCTGATCGCGGGCTGGGTCAGATGCAGCCTTTCTGCCGCGGCCGAAAAACTGCCGTGTGTACTGATCGCTATCAGGGCCTCCAGGCTTTGTATGTCCATGTCTTATATTCTCAAAAGTTATCTGCTATATAAATATTATAAATTTGTTTTATTCATTTCTCCAACATAGACTGGCGTTGTTAAATGACAACCGGAGTGCCTTGCCGTGGCAGGAAAAACGCTTTACGACAAATTGTGGGACGCTCATCTGGTCGATCTGCGCGATGACGGCAGTGCGCTGCTGTACATAGATCGCCACCTGATTCATGAAGTGACCTCGCCGCAGGCTTTCGAAGGTCTGCGCCTGGCGGGTCGCAAGCCCTGGCGCATCGGCGCCAACCTGGCGACGGCGGATCACAATGTGCCGACCACGTCAGCCGAGCGCCTCTCTGGTATCGACGGCATTACCGACGAAGTGTCGCGCCTGCAGGTCAAGACGCTTGATGACAACTGTGCCGACACCGGCATCGTCGAGTTCGGCCTGGGTGATGAACGCCAGGGGATCGTGCATGTCATGGGACCGGAGCAGGGCGCCACTCTGCCCGGCATGACCATTGTCTGCGGCGATTCGCATACGTCGACGCACGGGGCCTTTGGTGCGCTGGCCATGGGAATCGGAACGTCGGAAGTGGAGCATGTACTGGCCACCCAGTGCCTGCTGCAGCAGAAGATGAAGAACATGCTGGTACAGGTCGATGGTGAACTGCCGCCTGGCGTGACGGCCAAGGACGTGGTGTTGCATATCATCGGTGTGATCGGCACGGCTGGCGGTACAGGCCATGCCATAGAGTTTGGCGGCTCGACCATCCGGTCCCTGTCCATCGAAGGCCGCATGACCGTGTGCAACATGGCCATCGAGGCGGGTGCCCGAGCCGGCATGGTGGCGGTGGATGACACCACGATAGACTACTTCCGCGGCCGTCCGTTTGCACCCAAAGGTGAGCACTGGGACCTGGCGGTCAAGGCCTGGCGCGATCTGGTCAGTGATCCTGATGCGGAGTTCGATCGGGTAGTGACCATTGATGCTGCCGATATAGAGCCGCAGGTGACCTGGGGCACATCGCCCGAAATGGTGGCCGGTGTGCGGGGCCGTGTGCCCATGTTGGCCGATATGCCCAGTGAATCAGCCCGGCAGAGCCTGCAGCGAGCGCTCAAGTATATGGGATTGAAGGAAGGCCAGGCGCTGACCGACATCCAGCTGGATCGAATCTTTATCGGCTCCTGCACCAACTCGCGGATAGAAGATCTGCGCGCGGCAGCCACTGTGGTCAAGGGCCGCAAGGTGGCCTCTTCGGTCAAGGAGGCACTGGTAGTGCCGGGCTCCGGTTTGGTCAAGAAACAGGCGGAGCAGGAAGGTCTGGATACGGTTTTCACCGAAGCCGGCTTCCAGTGGCGCGAACCCGGATGCTCCATGTGTCTGGCGATGAATGCCGACAAACTGGGTCAGGGAGAGCACTGCGCCTCGACCTCCAATCGCAATTTCGAGGGGCGCCAGGGCTTTGGCGGCCGGACCCACCTGGTCAGTCCGGCCATGGCCGCGGCCGCTGCCATCGAAGGGCACTTTGTTGATATCCGCGCGTGGGGTAACTGAATATGCAGCCGCTTACCGTACATACTGGCCTTGTCGCTCCGATGGATCGGGCCAATGTCGATACCGACATGATCATTCCCAAGCAGTTTCTCAAGTCCATCAAGCGGACCGGGTTTGGCCCCAATCTGTTTGATGAGGTGCGCTACCTGGATGAAGGGCAGCCCGGGAAGGACAGCAGCCAGCGTCCGTTGAACCCTGACTTTCCGCTCAATCAGGCGCGCTACAAGGGCGCCAGTGTGCTGCTGGCGCGAGAGAACTTTGGCTGTGGCTCCAGTCGTGAGCATGCCCCCTGGGCACTGGAAGACTTCGGGTTCCGGGTGCTGATCGCGCCCAGCTTTGCCGATATCTTCTACAACAACTGCTTCAAGAACGGCATTCTGCCCGTGGTGCTGCCGGCAGAGGTGGTGGATCAGCTCTTCATGGAGCTGGACGCCACGCCCGGCTTTGAGCTGACGGCGGACCTGCAGAAGCAGGAAGTTCGTACCTCTGACGGGCGCCAGTGGTCCTTTGACGTGGACAGCTTCCGTCGCCACTGCCTGCTCAACGGCCTCGACGACATCGGCACGACTCTGCAGCAGGCTGACAGTATCAAGGCTTATGAAGAGAAGCGGAAAGCCGAGGCGCCGTGGTTGTTTACCGGTTAACTGAAGCCAGTATTAGTCGACAGTAGGGCTTGGTCGACGGTTGACGGTCGACAGTAGACAGTGAGGGTTCGACAGCCAGCAGTGGTTCGGCAACGATTATGCTGTCATCTGTCATCTGTCATCTGTCATCTGTTATCTGTCATCTGTGCACTGTTGACTACAATGTAAAGAGGAAACAAAGTGACAAAATCCGTTTTGGTCCTGCCCGGAGATGGCATCGGACCCGAGATCATTGCCGAGGCAACCCGCGTGCTGGACTCGGTCAACACCCGTTTCGACCTGGGCATTGAAACCAGCGAAGCGCTGGTGGGTGGCGCGGCCATTGATGCGGAGGGATCACCCCTGCCGGCCGATACACTGGCCCGGGCCAAAGCCGCTGATGCTGTTTTGCTCGGTGCTGTCGGTGGCCCCAAATGGGACAGTCTTGAGATGGCCCAGCGTCCGGAAAAGGGGTTGCTGGGTCTGCGCTCCAATCTGAACCTGTTTGCCAATCTGCGCCCGGCTCTGCTGTACCCGCAACTGGCCAGTGCCTCGACGCTGAAGCCGGAAGTGGTTTCCGGGCTGGATATCCTGATTGTTCGTGAGCTGACCGGGGGTATCTATTTCGGTGAGCCGCGTGGTGTGCATACTCGTGAAGATGGCGTGCGCGAAGGGTTCAATACCTATCGCTACAGCGAACCTGAAATCGAGCGCATTGCCAGAGTGGCCTTCGACGCTGCCATGAAGCGCAACCGCAAACTGTGCTCCGTGGACAAGGCCAATGTACTGGAAGTGACCGTCCTCTGGCGTGAGGTGGTGGAGCGCGTTGCCCGGGACTATCCCGAAGTCGAGCTGAGTCACATGTATGTCGACAATGCGGCCATGCAACTGGTCCGGGCACCCAAGCAATTTGACGTCATGGTCACCGGCAACATGTTCGGCGATATCCTGTCGGATTGTGCTGCCATGCTCACCGGGTCGATCGGTATGTTACCCTCTGCCTCCATGAATGACAGCGGGCAGGGTATGTATGAACCCATTCATGGCAGTGCGCCGGATATATCGGGACAGGGGAAAGCCAACCCGTTGGCCACGATATTGTCGGTGGCCATGATGTTACAATACTCGCTGCAGTCACCTGAGGCGGCTGAGGCCATTCGGTCTGCCGTGGGCAGGGTGCTGGACCAGGGGTTGCGTACCGCCGATATTGCCGGTCCGAATGACACCCCTGTGACTACCCGTGCCATGGGTGACGCTGTATTGAATGCACTCAAAGTGTGAGGACAACATGTTGAAAGTAGGTTTTGTTGGCTGGCGCGGCATGGTCGGCTCCGTATTGATGGATCGCATGCGTGCCGAAAACGACTTTGCTCGTATCGAGCCGGTATTTTTCAGTACTTCACAGACCGGCCAGCCAGGCCCGGATGTCGGCAAGCCAGTGGCGCCGCTGAAGGATGCTCGTGCCATCTCCGAGCTGCAGGAACTGGATGTGATTATTTCCTGCCAGGGTGGCGACTATACCGAAGAGGTTTACCAGCCGCTGCGGGATGCGGGCTGGCAGGGGTACTGGATTGATGCCGCCTCGACGCTGCGCATGAAAGATGAGGCCAAGCTGGTACTCGACCCGGTCAACCGGGGTGTGCTTGATGAGGCGCTGACGGAAGGATACAAAACGTTCGTGGGTGGCAATTGTACGGTCAGCCTGCTGCTGATGGCACTGGGTGGCCTGTTCGAGCGGGACCTGATCGAGTGGGTAACGCCCCACACCTATCAGGCGGCATCAGGCTCCGGAGCCCGGCACATGAAGGAACTGATCCAGCAGATGGGCGCTATCCATCAGTCGGTGGCTGATAAGGTCGACGACCCGGCGGCAGCGATTCTTGAGGTAGACCGGTTGGTGGCTGAAACCATGCGCTCTGATGATTTTCCGTCGGATCAGTTTGGCGTGCCGCTGGCGGGCAGCCTGATCCCGTGGATTGACAAGGCTCTGCCCAGTGGTCAGAGCAAGGAAGAGTGGAAGGCCCAGGTTGAAGCGAACAAGATACTGGGGCGCAGCGAGCAGCCGGTTCCGATTGACGGTATCTGTGTTCGGGTCGGCGCAATGCGTTGTCATAGCCAGGCACTGACGATCAAACTGAAGAAGAACATCCCGGTGGGTGAGATCGAGGATATTCTGGCGCAACATAATGATTGGGTTAAGGTGGTTCCGAATGATCGCGAATTGTCCATGAGTGAGTTGTCGCCAATAAAGGTGACAGGAACTCTCACGGTACCTGTTGGCCGTATTCGCAAATTGACCATGGGGCCGGAATACATTTCGGCATTCACCGTGGGTGATCAATTGCTCTGGGGCGCTGCTGAACCTCTGCGGCGCATGCTGGGTGTCCTCGAGGCACATCTTGAGTCATAGGCGATACATATCCGGGTCGATAATCAACGTGACCCGATGACTGTGTCGAGAGAAAAATGCCACCATATCGGTGGCATTTTTTTATCCATATGCAGCATAGCGAGTGAACAGTATCCAATGAATGTTGGTGGATATATGATCGATTATGGGCCGCGACGGGTCACTTCGGGGTATTATTTCATAAACGAATGTGCTGAAATGTGAATAATGCCTGATTTTTTGGCATAAAAGAGTTTTGTCATGCCCGAGGTTTGGGTACATTTGTCACGATCAGAATTGTCGCTGTGATCGGCGAAAGTCAGATGCCGGCGGATTACAAAACAATATTCAGAACAAGAGTTGGGCCCATCGAAGTGAAAGGAAACAGGATTATGTCGCGCACGCAAGCGGTGGTCAGCAAAATGCTGGCAGGGTTCGTGCTGACGGTTTTGAGCGCTGTCGCTGGTGCCGTCGGGCTGGGAGAGGTGACCTTGCGTTCAGCTCTCACCGAACCTCTGGATGCCGAAATCCGTATCACCAATCCGGAAGATCTGACCCAGGCCGAGCTGAATGTGAGCCTCGCCACCAATGCGGACTTCCAGCGCGCCGGCGTTGAGCGGCCTTTTTTCCTGAGTCAACTCGAGTTCAATGTTGTGCCAGACGGTGACGGTTTTGTCATCGAGGTCACCAGCAGTGATCCGGTGGAAGAGCCGTTCCTCGATTTTCTGGTCGAACTGCGCTGGCCCAGCGGCCGCCTGATTCGCGAATATACTTTGCTGCTCGATCCGCCGGTATTCGCCGAGGGTGACTCGGTTATGGAGCAGTCTTTCCCGGCAACCGATCCTTTTGAGGATCAACCGGCGCCAGCACCGGAATTGCCGGAAGTCGAAGCGCCGTCTCAACCGCAGCCTACTCAGCCGGAACGGCGCGTTGAAGACCTGCCTGACAGTCAGTACCGCGTCGCCAACAACGACACCCTCTGGGAAATAGCGCTGCGCGCTCGTCAGGACCCGAGCCAGACGCCGCAACAGGTCATGCTGGCCATTCAGGACATGAACCCTGATGCGTTCATCGGGGGTAATATCAATCGGGTCAAGGCAGGCAGCTTGCTGAACCTGCCGGATGCCGATCAGGTCGCGGTGCGGTCTGCCGCGGAAGCCAATCAGGAAGTATCGCGGCAAAATGCAGCCCTGACCGGCACGCCGCCGGCTACCGAGGCGCAGATCACTGCGACCGACGATACAGCGACCGGCCTTGCCGACGGCGATCCGGCGCGTGACCCGGACGGCTTCCTGGAAGTAGTCACCGAGCCCGGCGAGCCGGGTGAAGCCGCTGCCGCTGACGGTACAGATGAGTCCGAAATGGCACGCCTGCAGAACGAATTGGCGATACAGCAGGAGCTGAATGATGAGCTGCGGCGCCAGTATGATGAGCAGCAGTCACGTCTGGGTGATCTGGAAGAGCAGGTAGAACTGCTCAGCCGATTGATGGACCTGCAAAGTGAGTCTGCGGCACAGTTGCAGGCTGCTGCCGAAGAACTTGAGCGGCTGGAAGCCGAAGCGGAGCGTGAAGAAGCGCTGGAAGAGGAAGGCCTGACTGAAGATGATCAGCCAGTAGTGCCTGCACCAGAGCCGATTACACCACCGTCCGATCTGGCCGAAGCACCTGCTGATCCGGATGCGCCGGCAACCCCGGCTACCGAACCTGGTATGCCCGCAGAGGCTGAGGCACCTGCTGCCGAAGCGCCTCCAGCGACGACCGTTCCCGATCTGGATGCGCCCGTGGCCGTGTCACCCTGGACCATTGTCGACGATCTGGTTGACTGGTTCAGGAACCCGATGAATGCGGTACTCGTTCTGTCAGGCCTGGTGCTGATCCTTGGTCTGCTCAATCTGGCGCGCAAGCGTCGTGCGGCAAAGGCCGATGAGGAAGACCTGGATGTCGACGATGACTTGATTGACGACGACACCGATGGTGATGCCGGTTTGGATGAAACTGCGGACATGGATGACGACCTCCCTGTTGATGATCCGACGGTGGCCGAACAGAGTGCTTCTGTGGGGGGCGGTTCGGCTGCTGCGGAAGCCATTGAGAATGCCGAGCTTTATATGGCGTTCCAGCGGTACGACGAGGCAGAGAGCGCCCTGAAAACAGCTCTGGAGCAGGCGCCGGGTGAGCCTTCACTGCAGCAGAAACTGCTGGAATTGTATGCCGAAACCGGTAACCGGAGTGCCTTTGAAAAGCTTGCAGGGTCATTCTCCGGGTCGGCAGAGGCGCTCGACAATTTGCGCGCACAGATGCAAGGCCAGGGCTCGGACAGCTTTGGCTCGGATGATCTGAGCGAAGAGTTCGGTGCCGGTGAATTCGATGATCTGGATCTGGACCTGGACCTCGAACTTGATGAAGAGGTCGATCAGCCGACCGCACCGCGTCAGGAAGCGCCCTCTGATCTGCCGGATCTGGATGACGATTTTGAAGTGCCGGAACTGGACGATGCCCTCGAGGATGAGGGCGACGGCATGGATTTCGATTTTACGTCGGAACCTGCCGAGACAAAGCCTGAACCTGAGCCGGTTGCCGCGAGCCCGCGTGATGAGGGGATGGATCTGGATTTCGACCTGTCCGACTCTGAACTGCCCGAGAAGACACCGGAACCGGAACGTGCCGAACCAGCAAATGATCTCGGTGGTGATGACCTGGACCTGGACTTCGACTTCGGTGATCTGGATACAGGCGAGGCTGTAGACAGTGATACGGCCTGGGACCTGGACACCGACAGTGAGCCCACCTTGGGCAAGGATGAAGCACTTGACGATATTCCGGAGCTCGAGGACCCGTTTGCCAGTGGTGAAGATCCGACAGAGGACTGGGCAAATCTGACCGATGAAACGCCAGTGCCCGAAGAGGAGCTGCCCGAGCCACAGGCCTTTGATCAGGACTCGGACAGCGATCCGGCGCCGGCTATGGATGAACCTATACCGGAGCCGCAAGAGCCTGCCATGTCAGCAGCTGCCGATGACGAGGGCGAATGGGACGAAGATTTCGACTTCCTCGCTGGCACCGACGAGATCGCTACCAAGCTTGATCTGGCCCGAGCCTACATCGATATGGAAGATGGTGAAGGTGCCCGAGATATCCTCAATGAGGTGATCGAGGAAGGCAATGATCAACAGAAATCGGATGCACGCAAGCTTCTGGAGACCATTTGAAGCAGGCGTTGATTCAAACTAAACGATAGTGTTAAGATTGGCATCTCAAGTGATTGAGATGCCTTTTTTATGTCCGTCTCTACCCTTAAAAACGATACTCCGGAAGCGGATCAGTCTCCCGACCAGGCCGTGCAGGAAGTCTTCGCCCCGGACCGACCGGACTATCGTCATCGGTGGGCCGCTGGTGTTGAATACCAGGGCACTGCGTATCATGGCTACCAGATGCAGCGGGGTACTGCGCAGACCATCCAGCAACATCTGCAGGCCGCCATTGGCGCCGTGGCCGATCATCCGGTTCGCCTTTTCTGTGCCGGGCGCACCGACGCCCGGGTGCATGCCACTTCACAGGTCATTCATTTCGACACGCAATCCGAGCGCAAGCCTGTAGGTTGGGTTCTGGGCGCCAACACAAGGCTGCCTGATGACATCAGTCTGCAATGGGTCAAAGCGGTGCCTCATACATTCCATGCCCGGTTTGTGGCACGCGCCAGACGCTACCGTTATCTGGTTTACAACCACCCGGTTCCGAGTGCCGTCATGCGCTATGCGACTACCTGGGAAAAGCGCCCGCTGGATGAACGCCGCATGCAGCGTGCTGCCGACTATTTTACCGGTACTCATGATTTCAGCTCTTTCCGCGCCGCGGAATGCCAGGCGAAAAGCCCTGTCCGCACGGTCCACCATTGCACAGTGGCGCGCCGGGGAAAGTTGATCGTACTCGATATCCGTGCGGATGCCTTCTTGCACCATATGGTACGCAACATCGCCGGCGTCCTGATGGCGATTGGCGCCGGTGAGGCGCCGGTTCAGTGGGCAGCGCAGGTTTTGGCCAGTCGCAGTCGCAGTCAGGGTGGTGTGACCGCCCGGCCAGACGGTCTGTATCTGGTTGGGGCAGAATATGATGATGCATTTCAGTTGCCGGCACCGGCACTGGGCCCTGCTTTTCTGGCTCAGGAAATACTGCAACCCGAGGGCGTGTCATGAGCAGGGAAAGAATCTCCCGAACCCGCATCAAACTGTGCGGCCTGACCGCTCCGGAGCAGGTTATGCTGGCGGCAGAACTGGGCGCCGATGCCATCGGACTGGTCTTTTATGGTCCCAGCCCGCGTTACATTGAAACAGAAGCCGCCAGCCGCCTGGCCGCAAGTTGCCCGCCCTTTCTGTCCCTGACCGGCCTGTTTGTGAATCCGGCGGTAGCCGAGGTGGAGGCGGTATTGGATAAGGTGCCGCTGGACTGCTTGCAGTTCCATGGTGACGAAAGTGACGACTTCTGTCGCCAGTTTCGCCGCCCCTGGATCAAGGCGGTAAGAATGCGCCCTGAAATGAATGTTGAGCAGGTGCTGACGCAGTGGCCTGGGGCAAGAGGCCTCTTGCTGGATGCCTGGCATCCGGAGCACCCGGGAGGCACCGGGCTGACGTTCGACTGGCGCCTGATACCGGATGCCTGGCGCCATCGCATCATACTGGCTGGTGGCCTGACGCCGGATAATGTAGGCAACGCAATTCAACAGGTCAGCCCCTGGGGTGTGGATGTCAGTGGTGGCATCGAGGCCGGCAAGGGCAAAAAAGATTCAGCGCTTATGGCAGCCTTTGTGGCTGCCGTCCGAGAGGAGGACAACCGTCATGACTGAACAACGCGATTACTATCAGGTCCCGGATTTGCGAGGACATTTTGGCATTCACGGAGGGCGCTTTGCCTCTGAAACCCTGATGAACGCCCTGGAAGAACTGAGTGAACTCTATGGTCGCATGAAAAACGACCCTGATTTCCAGGCTGAGTTCGACCGGGACCTGGCCCACTATGTGGGTCGCCCCTCGCCGCTCTATTTTGCCGAACGTCTGAGTAAAAACTGGGGTGGGGCAGAGGTCTGGTTGAAGCGTGAAGACCTTAATCACACCGGGGCGCACAAGATCAACAACACCATTGGCCAGGCCCTGCTGGCCAAGCACGTCGGCAAGCGGCGCGTGATTGCCGAAACCGGTGCCGGCCAGCACGGTGTTGCCAGCGCCACGGTGGCGGCGCGTCTCGGATTGGACTGTGTCGTCTATATGGGAGCAGACGACGTCGAACGCCAGAAGCTCAATGTCTACCGCATGAAACTGCTGGGTGCAGAGGTAGTGCCCGTCACATCCGGCACCCGTACTCTCAAAGATGCCATGAATGAAGCCATGCGGGACTGGGTCACCAATGTGGATGACACCTATTACATTATCGGGACCGTAGCTGGTCCGCATCCCTATCCGATGCTGGTGCGTGATTTTCAGGCCGTTATCGGTCGGGAAACGCGGCGCCAGATGCAGGCCCAGGCCGGTGCCCTGCCGGATGCCCTCGTCGCCTGTGTTGGCGGTGGCTCGAATGCCATCGGCCTGTTCCATGAGTTCCTGAATGACCCCACAGTCGCCATCTATGGTGTGGAAGCCGGTGGTCTGGGGCTGGAAACCGGTCAGCATGCCGCGCCCCTGTCAGCGGGAAAACCCGGGATACTGCACGGGAATCGCACCTATCTGATGGCTGATGACAATGGTCAGATTCTGGGTACTCACTCGGTCTCAGCCGGCCTGGACTATCCCGGCGTTGGTCCGGAGCACAGCTGGCTGAAAGACGAAGGTCGGGCGCAGTATGTCTCTGTCACTGATGACGAGGCGATGGCCGCGTTTCGCGAGCTGACCCGTACCGAAGGCATCATGCCGGCACTGGAGACCGCCCATGCACTGGCCTACGCGAAGAAACTCGCACCGGAGATGGGGCAGGGCAAGCGTCTGGTGGTGAATCTGTCGGGACGTGGTGACAAGGACGTGCACACAGTGGCCCGTATGGATGGCATGGACATCTGAGGAAGCACTCTACATCGGGCTGCGCGCAATTCACTGCGTTGCGCGCTGCTTCCCTGAACAGAAAGGAGATTCAAGATGAGTCGATTGCAGAATACCCTGGCCGAGTTGAAGGCTGCAGGCCGCAAGGCCTTGATTCCGTACATTACCGCCGGGGATCCTGATCTGGACACCACGCTGCAACTGATGCACGACCTGGTGGCCGCCGGTGCGGATATCATTGAACTGGGCGTGCCGTTTTCCGACCCAATGGCTGATGGCCCCACCATTCAACTCGCCTATGAGCGGGCACTGTTGCACAACGTGGGTCTGCGCGACGTGCTGGCGCTGGTCGAGCGCTTCCGGTCTCATGACAACAAGACTCCGGTCGTGCTGATGGGGTATATGAACCCGATCGAGTACATGGGCTATGAGACCTTTGTTTCTTCGTCTGTGCAGGCCGGAGTAGACGGTGTCCTGGTCGTTGACCTGCCACCGGAAGAGTGCGAAACCTTGACCGCCATGCTGCACGAGCAGAATCTGGATACCATCTTCCTGCTCACGCCGACCACATCGGACCAGCGGGCTGCGGAAATCTGCCGCCACAGCAGTGGCTATGTCTATTATGTTTCGATCAAGGGTGTGACGGGCGCCAATACGCTGGACGTGACCGACGTGAAGCGTCATGTCGATCGTCTGCGTCGTGCCACCGATCTGCCGATTGCGGTCGGCTTCGGTATCAAGACTGCCGACGATGCAGCGGCGGTCAGTCGGGTCGCTGACGGTGTCATTGTCGGGTCTGCGCTGGTCAACATCATAGCGCGCTCGGGCCAGGGAGACACTGCTGTTGAAATTTCATCACAAGTGTCTGCGCTGGTCTCGGATATGCGTAAAGGTATGGATGCCGCATAATCTGCGTTATCATGACGCCACCCGGAACAGACAGGAGTGATCCATGAGCAGCTGGCTGGACAAACTGGTCCCTTCCATTATTCGGTCGGAAACCCGAAGCAAGGCGAATGTGCCGGAAGGTATCTGGGACAAATGCGACAATTGCGGTGCGGTACTCTACCGGCCGGAACTGGAAAAGAATCTGAATGTGTGCCCCAAGTGCGAGCACCACATGACGTTGTCCGGTTCACGGCGTATCGACTATTTTCTGGATGCTGACGGGCGGGTTGAAATCGCCGCCGATGTCGAGCCGGTCGATCGGCTCAAATTCAAGGATTCGAAGCGGTATCGCGACCGCCTGTCCGCCGCGCAGAAAGCGACAGGCGAGAAGGATGCACTGAAAACCGTGAAGGGCACCGTCGAGCAGGTGCCGGTTGTTGTAGCGGCGTTCGACTTCCCGTTCATGGGCGGGTCGATGGGCTCGGTTGTCGGTGAAAAGTTTGTGCGCGCCGTCAATGTCTGTCTGGAACACAGACTGCCGCTGGTTTGCTTCCCTACGTCGGGTGGTGCGCGCATGCAGGAAGCCCTGTTTTCTCTGATGCAGATGGCCAAGACGTCTGCAGCGATCGAGAAAATGAAACAGGAACGCCTGCCGTTCATCTCCTGCATGGTTGATCCCTGCTACGGTGGCGTATCCGCGAGCCTGGCCATGCTGGGTGACATCAATATGGCCGAGCCTGCAGCCCGCATCGGTTTTGCCGGCCCGCGAGTTATCGAGCAAACGGTTCGCCAAACCTTGCCGGAAGGCTTCCAGCGCAGCGAATTTCTGCTCGAGCATGGTGCTCTGGACATGGTGGTGGCGCGTCAGGACCTGCGTCCGGTCATTGCCCGGCAGCTGCGCAAGATGATGCATCTGGATGCCGCCTGAAGCCTGGTCTGACCCGGCCCGGCCGCAACCACTCTCGGCCTGGCTGAAACGACTGGAGGCTCTGCACCCGACCGATATAGATCTGGGTCTGGATCGGGTGCGTGCGGTCTGGAACAGGATGGGCGCGAGTCTTGAGCAGACCCGAATAGTGACGGTTGCCGGCACCAACGGCAAAGGCTCGACGGCAACTCTGACGGCACAGCTGCTGCAGGCCCACGGACACCAGGTGGGCCTCTACACCTCCCCCCATTTCCTGCACTTCAATGAGCGTATCGTCCTTTCCGGTGATCCGGTATCGGACGCTGATCTGGTCGCCGCCCTGGTGCGTGTCGAGCAGGCACGCGGCTCGATATCGCTGACCTATTTTGAATTCACCACGCTGGCCGCTTTTGAACTCTTCTCCCGTGCCGAAATCGATTTTGCAGTGCTGGAAGTCGGGCTTGGCGGGCGTCTGGATGCGGTGAATCTGCTGCCGACAGACTGCGCCGTGGTGACCACGATAGGACTGGACCATACCGATTGGCTGGGGGATACCGTCGAGGCCATTGCACGCGAGAAAGCGGGCATAGCGCGGCCTGGAAAACCACTTGTCATTGGCGCTCGAGAGGCCAGGGGCACATTGCTGCAGGTGGCGGATGACCTGGGTGCCGACCCGCATCTGTTCGAGCCGCCTGAGCTGGCCGCAGATGGCACCTGGACACCACAGCATCCGCACCCATTGGCAGGTGAACGACTGCCCGAGCCTGTACTGCCCTTGCCGTCAGCCCATCTGGCGCTGCAAATCCTGCATCTGTTGGGTCAATCGGCTGATCTGGCTACCGTGACATCGGTATTTGCCCGAGCGTCCATGCCGGGCCGTCTGCAACGCCTGTCATGGCAAGGCCTGGACCTGTGGCTGGATGTTGCTCACAACCCACAGGCCGCAAGCTGGGTCGCCCAGCGCTTGCATCGGCACGCCCGTCAATGGACGATAATTTTGGGCATGCTCGGCGACAAGGACGCGCCCGGTGTAGTACAATCGCTCGCGCTTTTGGACCCGCGCTGGTACCTGATTGGGCTGGAGGCCGGCAGTCGTGCACTGACTGCGCCGAGCCTGCAGGAGCGCGCTGGTCTGCCGAACGCAGTGTGTTGCTCCGGGGTGGTAGATGCTCTGCAGAAAGCATCGGAAACCGGGCGACCGGTGTTGATATGCGGTTCTTTCTATACAGTATCTGCCGCACTCGAATTCTTGACTACGGGATGACATGACTACAGCCATCAAAAAAAGACTGATCGGTGCGCTGGTGCTGGGTGTCTTGTTGCTGCTGTTGTTGCCGGTACTGTTTTCCGGGCAGGGACGTCTTCCCGAGGCCCGGATAACCGACATCCCTGACGCCCCGGTGCTGAGTGAAACGCCCGTCATGGGTGAGGACAGGGAGCGGCCGCGCCCGGAACAGGCGGAAGAAATTCTGGCTCCGGCGCCCCCGGTGGATGACGCAGACGAGGTGCCGGCGCCCGAGACCGATGTACCCTATGCGGTAGATGAGTCAGGACAGATTCAGGCCTGGAGCGTGCAGATGGGCAGCTTTCGCGATGCCACAAATGCCAGGCGACTGCTGGAGCGACTGCGCGAGGCGGGCTATGAGGCCTATACCAAGGAGAGTTTGCTGTCAGACGGCAGCACACTCACCCAGGTGATGGTCGGGCCGGATACGGACTACTCGGCTGTGCAGGCTCGCAAGGATGACCTGTCGGAAGAGTTCGATACGCCGGCGCTCGTGGTACGCTTTCAACCATGATTGAGGAACGGGCTGGAACAGCGACATGGTGGTAGTGGACTGGATCATAGTGGTCGTCGTTGTCTTGTCGGCCCTGATCAGCCTGAAAAGAGGCTTTGTCAAAGAACTGCTGAGCCTGGCGACCTGGGTGGCCGCTCTGGTTATTGCAGTGATATTCAGCGAGCGCCTGGCCGGCTTGATGGTCGGCCTGATTGCCACCGAGAGCTGGCGACTGGCTGCGGCATTTGCATTGTTGTTCATTCTGACCCTGATCGTGGGGGCCATGGTGAACCACTTGATCGGCGAACTGGTCCGCATGACTGGATTGTCCGGTCTGGATCGAACGCTGGGTATTGTGTTCGGCCTGCTGCGGGGCGTCATCATCGTCATTGCATTGCTGGCCATAGCCCGGCTTTTTGCCCTGGATGGCACCTGGCAGGGGTCCGTATTGGTGCCCTGGCTTGAGCCGCTGGTCAACTGGGCCGGCGGCCATGTACACAGCGCCTCAGAGCGCGTTTTTGATATCAGACGGTAGGGTGCGGTTGGAATCGCTTTAGGCACCATAGGTGCTGACGTGTTCGAAGCTGCCCAGAAGCCACGTCCGGAGTAATCATAGTATGTGCGGCATTGTCGGAATCTACGGGTATGGCCCGGTTAACCAGTCTCTCTATGATGCGATGACTGTCCTTCAGCATCGCGGACAGGATGCAGCCGGCATCGTGACCGAAGAGCATGGCAAGTTCTATCTGCGCAAATCAAACGGCCTGGTACGCGATGTTTTCCATACCCGTCATATGCAGCGCCTGACGGGCGACAAGGGTATCGGTCACGTGCGTTATCCAACGGCCGGCAATTCAAGCTCTTCTGAGAGCCAGCCTTTCTATGTCAATTCCCCCTACGGCATTGTGCTGGCCCACAACGGCAACCTGACCAATGCCGACGAACTGGCACCCAGCCTGTTCAAGAGTGACCTGCGGCATATCAACACCACGTCCGATTCCGAGGTGCTGCTGAATGCGCTGGCGCACGAACTGCAAAAGCGGGGCAAGCTCAAGCCGACCCCAGACGATATCTTTGCTGCCGTCAAGGGGCTGCACCAGCGGTGTCGCGGCGCCTATGCCGCCGTGGCGCTTATTTCCGGACATGGCATGCTGGCCTTTCGCGATCCTTATGGTATTCGCCCGGCGGTATTCGGCAAGCGCACCCTGGCTGACGGTCGTGTGGAGTATATGGTCGCCTCGGAAAGCGTCGCCCTGGATGCCGGCGGTTTCGAGATGATCGACGATGTGCAGCCTGGTGAAGCCATCTATGTGGACAAGCAGGGGGATTTGCATCGTCACCAGTGTGTGCCCAGCCAGGTGTTGGCGCCCTGTATTTTCGAATTCGTCTATTTTGCCCGCCCTGATTCCATCATTGACGGCATCTCGGTGTACAAGGCACGATTGCGCATGGGCGAAGTCATGGCGCGCAAGATCAAGCGCGAATGGCCTGACCATGACATAGATGTGGTGATCCCCATCCCCGACACCAGTCGCACGTCGGCCCTTGAACTGGCCAATGAACTGGGGGTCAAATTCCGCGAGGGCTTCATCAAGAACCGGTACATCGGGCGCACCTTCATCATGCCGGGCCAGCAGCAGCGGCGGAAATCGGTCAAGCAGAAACTGAACCCCATCGGGCTGGAGTTCATGGGCAAGAATGTACTGCTGGTCGATGACTCCATAGTGCGCGGTACCACCTGCGAGCAGATTATAGAAATGGCCCGTGATGCCGGAGCGCGCAAGGTTTATTTTGCCTCGGCAGCCCCGGCCATACGACATCCCAATGTCTACGGTATCGACATGCCGGCAGTGACCGAACTGATTGCAGCCGGTCGCACTGACAGCGAGGTGGAAACAGCCATAGGTGCCGACCGCTTGATCTATCAGGATATCGATGATCTGATCCAGGCCACCCAGACCAGCAAGTCCGATGTGCGTCAATTCGAGTGTTCGGTCTTCAACGGCGACTATGTGACGGGCGATATTGACGAGGCTTACCTGTCCAGGCTGGAAGAGCGTCGCAACGACAAGGCCAGGCAGAACAGGGACCCGGTGGATGACTCCGGTCTGATTGACCTGCACAATGATTACTGACCGCTGATGAAGTAGCGGGCCTGCCCCAAGGCAGGCAGCAGGGGAGCGAATTATGAAATGGCAGGACAAGGGTCAGGCAACGGCAGCCATCAGAGCCGGGGTGCCTCGTTCGCCACAGGGCGAGCATTCGGAAGCGCTGTATCTGACCTCCAGCTTCGTGTTTGATTCGGCGGCGCAGGCGGCAGCCCGGTTTTCCGGCGAGGAAGCGGGCAACGTCTATGCCCGCTATACCAACCCGACCGTCACCACTTTTGAACAACGCCTGGCGCTGATGGAAAGCACCGAAGCCGCTGTAGGCACAAGCTCCGGCATGGCGGCGATTCTGAGCACCTGCATGGCCCTGCTGCAGTCGGGTGATCATATCGTTGCATCACGCAATATTTTCGGCTCGACGATGGTGCTGTTCAACAAGTATCTGAGCAAGTTCGGCGTTGATGTGACCTATGTCGACCTGACAGATCTGGAGGCCTGGGCTGCGGCCATGACCTCTCGCACTCGCCTGTTGTTCGCAGAGACACCCTCCAATCCGCTCAATGACGTTGTGGATATTGCAGCGCTGGCCGGTATCGCTCATCAGCATGAGGCCTGGTTGGCCATAGACAACTGCTTCTGTACGCCGGCCTTGCAACGACCTGCGGAATTCGGTGCTGATCTGGTCATTCACTCGGCCACCAAGTTTATCGATGGGCAGGGCAGGGCCATGGGCGGTGCCGTCTGCGGACGTGCTGAGCAGATTGACGAAGTGGTCGGTTTTTTGCGCTCGGCCGGGCCCACCATGAGCCCGTTCAATGCCTGGATTTTCCAGAAAGGTCTGGAGACCCTGGCCCTGCGCATGCGTGCCCACAGTGATCATGCCGGTCAGATTGCGGCCTGGCTGCAACAGCATCCGGCAGTAGAAAAAGTGCACTATTGCGGGTTGCCAGAGCATCCGGGTCACGATTTGGCTCGTAAGCAGCAGTCTGGCTTTGGTGGTGTGCTGTCCTTTGTCGTGCGGGGTGGTCAGGAGAATGCCTGGAAGGTCATAGATGCGACAGAGTTCCTTTCCATCACTGCCAATCTGGGTGATGCTAAGACAACCATTACCCATCCGGGGACTACCACCCACGGTCGCCTGTCTGATGAAGACAAGGCACTGGCGGGAATCGAACCCGGCCTGATTCGCGTGGCTGTAGGCCTCGAAGATCCGGTCGACATTCAACAGGATCTGGCTCGCGGCCTGGACACTCTCTGAGTTCTCCGGTCCGCCTGGACAGGAGTGAAGTTTGAGTATTGATCGTACCCTCAGTGAAGCCGCCCGACGGGTCCGCGGCAAGCCCCATCAACTGAAACTGGCTCTGGCGAGCGCTCTCGCCGGAGGCCACCTGTTGATCGAGGATGTCCCCGGGGTGGGCAAAACCACGCTCAGTCAGACCCTTGCCCGCGTGCTGGGCCTGACCTATCGCCGTATCCAGTTTACTTCGGATCTGGTGCCTGCGGACATCCTGGGTGGCGCCGTCTA
Organism: Natronospirillum sp.; assembly: GCF_022565775.1. GTDB lineage: Bacteria > Pseudomonadota > Gammaproteobacteria > Pseudomonadales > Natronospirillaceae > Natronospirillum. Next base: position 7,022 of record NZ_JAIUMC010000016.1, on the reverse strand, counting down.
CAGTCCGGAGACACGCAGCTTTTCCGTCGTCAAAGGGCCGATCTTTGCTCAGGTGCTGTTGGCAGACGAGCTGAATCGGGCATCCCCCAAAGCTCAGTCCGCCCTGCTCGAGGCCATGGAAGAGGAGCAGGTCAGCCTTGAAGGCGAAGCCTATCTGTTGCCGCAGCCGTTTCTGGTGATGGCGACGCAGAACCCCATGGATATGGCCGGCACCCACGCGCTCCCCGAATCCCAACTGGACCGGTTTCTGATCTCCATGAGCATGGGCTACCCGGATGCCGAGGTGGAACGTGAGCTGCTCGCGGGTCAGGCGAGTCAGGTGCATTATGACGATCTGCAGCCCATCCTTTCCGCAGAGGTGCTGCAGGACCTGCGCCGACAGGCCATGGAGGTGCATCTCAGTGCCCCGTTGCTCGACTATCTGCAGCATTTGGTCCGTGAAACCCGCGAGCACCCCGATGTGCGGCTTGGCCTTTCACCGCGTGCTGCGCTGGGCCTGACTCGAGTCGCCCAGGCCTGGGCGTTGATGGCCCGTCGGGACTATGTGCAACCTGATGACCTGCAACAGGTCTTTGTGCCGGTGGCCCGCCATCGACTGCAGACCCGTCAGGGCAATGACGGACAGCGAGTGGCAGAGCAGATTCTGGCAGATACACCGATCGGAGGCTGACGTGGGCATTCTGCATGACGCGGTCGAGGCCACACTGGAGCGCTGGATTCGATCCCGAACCCCGCCCCAACGTGAGGTCAGCCTGGGTCAGCGGCAGATTTTCATTATTCCCAATCGTTACGGACTGGGCATGCTGGTGCTGGTGGTGGTGCTGTTTGTCATGGGCACCAATTATCAGAACAATCTCGTCCTGGCACTGGCCTTTTGGCTGATTGCACTCTTTGTCCTGTCGATCCACCTGACCTACCTAAACCTGTCCGGTCTCACCCTGCATGTTGGGCACAGTGACTCGGCCTTTGTCGGAGAGCCAATGCAACACACGGTACACCTGCATACCCGGCGTCCGCGCTATGGTCTGCTGGTATCCGGTGATGAACAGCCTGAGAGGATGCTGGACGAGTTGCCGGCCGGAACCCAGTGCCCTCTGCAGTTGCGTCGCACGGCACTGATCCGAGGACTGCAGGCGGCGCCCCGGATGCGACTGGAAACCCGCTTCCCTTTTGGCTGGATTACGGCCTGGACTTACTGGTCGCCTGACCAGAGCGGCCTGGCCTGGCCAGCGCCGGTAGATCATGGACTGGATCGGATATCGGCTGACGCCGAACCTTTGCGGCCACGAACCCCACAGCGCACCGACCCGGACGCGCTGGATGATGTTCGCGATTATGCGGCCGGTGATCCGTTGCGCCGTGTTCTCTGGCGGCACTATGCCCGGCGCGGGGTGCTGGTGGTCAAGGCGCCGCCGCGACGCAGTGGTGATACCCGGCAACTGGATATCCGCCAGGTCGCCGAGTTGCCGCTGGAGCGGGGGCTGGAGCAATTGACCTACTGGTTGCTCGCCAGTGAAAACGCCGCCGAGGACTGGTCGTTGCGGCTGCATGACAGCTGGTTACCCCCCGGGCAGGGGGCAACACAGAAGGTTCAGGGGCTGGATGCTCTGGCCCTGACTGGGCCACCCGGAAGCGTTCGTGATCAGGAGGGCCGACCATGACCGAAGCTCGCTTCCTGCGCAGTGGTCCGCAATTGACCGCGCCACAGTGGCAGCGCGTCCTGATGATGCTGCTGGTTGTCCAGCTGATGCTGATTCTACCCATTGTACTGATGTTGCCTGGCTGGCTTGCCGCTGTACCGTTACTGACGGGTGCCTGGCAGTGGCAGGTTATTCGGGGGCGCTGGCACCCGCCGGGCCGGGCCGTTCGCTGGACCCTGGTTCTGGCACTGCCGGCGCTGCTGCTGGGCAGTGGGCTCAATCCCGGTGCACTGGATTTCTATGTCGCCCTGTCCTTCATCGGGGTGGCGCTGAAATTGCTGGAAATGCAGACCTATCGGGATGCCTGGCTGGTCAGCATGCTGGCGTTCTTTGTGCTGGCCGCCTTGTTGCTGCTCGATCAGGGCATCTTCTACACCTTGTATGTATTTCTGGGCGGCTCGGTTGCTCTGGCGGCCCTGCTGCGACTGCATGCCCCCAATGGCATCAGCCTGGCAGGGGCCTGGCGCAACAGTGCCCGAGCAGTGCTGATGGCCGTACCGTTCATGCTGCTGCTGTTTGTGGCCTTTCCCCGCCTGCCGCCGATCTGGCAGATGCCGACCATGTCGGATCAGGCGCGCACCGGTTTGTCGGACAGCATGAGTACCGGCTCCATTTCCGAACTGGTGGAAAGCAATGAGCTGATTTTCCGCGCCCGATTTGATGGCGACAGACCGTCTCAGTCTGCATTGTACTGGCGCGCCATGACACTCACTCACTTTGACGGGGAGCGCTGGCGCCAGTGGCCGAGTCGCAGCCCCCTATCTGATCAGTTGTTGCAGCGGCCAGAGCTGCCGGTGGCGCAGCCGGGAACAGAGCTCTGGAACTATGAGGTGGTGCTGTCACCCACCTGGCAACCCTGGGTGGCCACCCTGGAAAACCTGACCGGTTATCAGAGTGCCGATGCACAGTGGGCGCGCGACAACCGACTGGTATGGCGCGAGCAGTTGCGCCGTCCCACCGGGTTCACCGCGCAGGCAGCGGCCCGGGTGGAAAATCCATCCGAGCTGAGTGAACAGACGCGAGATGCGGCCCTGCAACTGCCTGAAGAGGGCAACCCCCGCTTGCGCGAACAGGCCGCAGAATGGTTTGCAGACGTCGGCAGAGAACTCGATATGGCAGACCGCATCATGCGTTTTTTCGCCGAGTCTGGCTTCAGCTACAGTCTGCGACCGGGCGTCTACGAGGGGCCCGACGGCATCGATGAATTCCTGTTTTCGCGGCAGACTGGCTTTTGTGCCCACTATGCCGAGGCCATGGTGCTCATGCTGCGCAGTGTCGATATCCCGGCACGCGTGGTAACCGGCTATCTTGGCGGGCAATGGAACGAGGACAACAACTATCTGGTGGTGCGTGCCCGCGAGGCTCATGCCTGGGTTGAACTGTGGACCGAAGAGCAGGGCTGGGTGCGCTATGATCCGACCGCTGTCGTGGCCCCTGATCGACTGACCGGCTCCCTGTCCGATGCGCTGGGCGATGACGAAGAATCTTTGTCGGGCGCCGGCTGGGGTGATGCCAGTGCGCCCGGCTGGCTGCAGCGCCTCTATTGGCAGTGGGACAATGCGCAATACCAGTGGCAGCGCTGGGTGCTGAATTTTGATGCTGATGATCAGGCGTCCTTGCTGGATCGCTGGTTCGGGCACTGGTCTCCGATTGACTTTGTACGCTATGCCGGTTTACTTGTAATAGCACTGTTCAGCATATGGTATGGTATCCAACTGTTTCAGCGTTATGGCAAATTCTGGGGTTGGTCACGATTTGAACTGCTGGCGCGCCGACATTGCCGTCGCCACTGGCCTGATCTGCCAGCCAATGAAGGCCTGACCTTGTGGGCGGACCGGCTGGAGGGTCGAGCACCTGATTTTGCTGCTGAATTGAGAGAATTTGCTGCAGATTGCCTTGCTGCGCAATATGGCCCACCCGAGCACCAGGCAGAGTGCCGTCGGCGGGCCCGCAAGAGCTGGCAGAGATTACGGCGCCAAAAGGCCTCCGATACAGGGTAGGTGATGGACAAGAGTAAAGTCAGAGAGCTGCAGAGCCATTTCGGTCGTCGTGTTGTCGGTGACGCCCGCAGTGTGGTCGATCAGTGGTATCAGTTGCAGCGTCAGGGCTGGCATCGTGCCTGGTATGAACTGCTGGTCAGCCGGGCAGAGCGGCTTGAAAAATCAGCGCGGCGCTACAATCGCGAAGCGTTGGGGGACGCCGCCGCCCAGCTATTGCAGGATCTGACTGCCTGTCGCGCCGAGCGACCTCCACAAAGCAGCCTGCTGAGTCAGTTGGCTGATCAGATCAGTGCCATCGGTCAGCAGGCACTGCGCCACTCAGACCGGGAGTGGCCGGGGGCATCGGCCTTCATGCAGCAGGAAGTCTACATCGCCATTGAAGATGAAACGCTGGCGGCCGACCTGCAGCACCAGCTTGAGTCTTTCGGTATTGCCTCGGAACTCACGCTGACTCTTGAAGCCCTGCAGGAAGCCAGAGCGCGCCGGCGTCCGGCAGCGATACTGATGGATTGTCATTTCAGAGGTGAACGCGAAGGCTTTGCCTTGGCAGAAGAAATCCAGCAAGAGGGCTCGGTACCCCTGCCGGTCATCTTCTATCAGCAGGAACCACCGGACATGGACACCCGCCTGCAGGCCATGCGGCTTGGCGGCAAGGCCTTTCTGGATGCCGAGGGTGGCCTGTTGCGGGTCGTGGAACGTCTGGAGCGGGAAACCCGCACCGTCATTCCGGAATTGTATCGCGTGCTGATCGTGGATGATTCCAAAACCCAGGCGCAGCATAGCGCTCAGGTGCTCAATGGGGTAGGCATCATCGCCGAGGTTTTGAATGAACCCATGGCGCTGCTGCAGACCATTGACGACTTCCAGCCCGACCTGATTCTGATGGATATGTACATGCCGCGCTGCACCGGCGTTGAACTGGCTACCGTCATGCGACAGCAGCCCCAGTATGACCGTTTGCCCATTGTATTTTTGTCGGCCGAGGAAGACATGGCCAAGCAGATGGCAGCGCTGGCCGAAGGTGGCGATGACTTTCTGACCAAGCCGGTGCACCCGTCCGTATTGACGGCAACCGTGCAACACCGCTGCAAGCGCAACCGGGCCATGCGGTTCTGGATGGAGCGGGATGCCCTGACCGGCCTGTTCGACCACACGCACCTGTTTCAGCGCCTGCAGCAGGAAGTCGTGCGGGCCGAACGCCAGGATCAGCCACTGACCTTTATCATGATCGACCTGGATCGTTTCAAATCGGTCAATGATACCTGGGGTCACGGTGCCGGCGACCGCATACTCAAGAACCTGTCCCTGCTGCTGCGTCAGCGCCTGCGTAAAACCGATATCATCGGCCGCTATGGCGGCGAAGAGTTCGCCATCATCATGCCGGACACCACTGTTGAGGCCGCCAGTCAGGTGATACAGGAACTGCTGGATGCCTTCAGTGATGTCCGCCACGCCGTTGAAAACGATGACATCCGCCAGTTCATTACCTGTACGTTCAGTGCCGGCCTGGCGCAACTGCAGACCGAAGAGTCACTGACTGACCTGTCGGGCCGGGCTGACCAGGCGCTTTACCAGGCCAAGGCTGATGGCAGGGCCCGTCTTTCGCTGGCGCCCGACGGCGATCAGTAGCAGGCCACTTTTGCCCGTCTTCGGTTGTCTATATAATGCCGGCCTCGGTAACCCACACCACCTGACAACCAGAGAGGATCCATGGCCAGAGTCCGCACCCGCGTAGCGCCTTCACCCACCGGTGACCCGCACGTCGGCACCGCCTATATTGCCCTGTTCAATCGTGCCTTCGCCAAGAGTCAGGGTGGCGACTTCATATTGCGTATTGAAGACACTGACCAGGCGCGCAGCACGCGTGAGTCTGAAGAGGCCATTCTCAAGGCTCTGCGCTGGCTGGGGCTGGACTGGGATGAAGGTCCGGATGTGGGCGGCGAGGCCGGCCCCTACCGGCAGAGCGAGCGCTCCGAGATCTATCGCGAGTATGCCGATGAACTGGTCGACAAGGGCCATGCCTTCCATTGTTTCTGCACCGCCGAGCGACTGGACAGCATGCGCCGCGAGCAGCGTCTGAACGGCCAGCCTCCGGGCTATGACGGCCGTTGCAAGGGTCTGAGCAAAGCTGAAGTGACCGAGCGATTGGCGCAGGGCGAGAAATCCGTGGTGCGCATGGATGTGCCGCGCGAAGGCGCCTGTGAAGTGCGTGACATGCTGCGTGATCCTATCGAGATCGAGTGGAAGCAGGTCGACATGCAGGTGCTGCTCAAATCCGATGGTCTGCCCAGCTATCATCTGGCCAATGTGGTGGATGACCATCTGATGGGCATTACCCATGTGATCCGCGGTGAAGAGTGGATTTCGTCCACGCCGAAACATATTCTGCTGTACCGATATTTCGGCTGGGAGGCTCCTGAGTTCTTCCACATGCCGCTGCTGCGCAATGCCGACAAGTCCAAGCTGTCGAAGCGCAAGAATCCGACCTCCATCGATTACTACTACCGTCTGGGCATCTTGCCGGAAGCCCTGGTCAACTATCTGGGCATGATGGGCTGGACAATGCCCGACGGCGAAGAAAAATTCACCGTCCAGGAGATGGTCGACAATTTCGATATCAGCCGGGTATCACTGGGTGGCCCGGTATTCGATACCGAGAAGCTGGACTGGCTGAACGGCCGCTATCTGCGCGAAAGTCTGAGCGACGAGGAATTTGCTCAGCGCCTGATGGACTGGTCCTACAATCGGGATTACATCATGCAGTTTTTGCCACTGGTGCGCGAGCGGGTAGAGCGCCTGAGCGACGTCGCACCGCTGGCGGCTTTCTTCTTTGCTGGCATGCCGGATATTGAAGCAGCCGATTTCGAGCACAAGAAGCTGGATGCCGACACGATCCTGAAGATTCTGCAGCTCAGCCTGTGGAAGCTGGAAACCCAGCGCCATTGGGACAAGGAGCACATCATGGCCGACGTGAAGGCGGTCGGCGAGCACCTGGGCCTGAAGCTCAAGGATGTGCTGTTCCCAATGTTTGTCTCGGTCACCGGTTCGCCACGTTCGGTATCCGTGCTGGAAGCCATGGCCATCCTCGGCCCCGACATGGTGCGGGCGCGCCTGCGCCATGCCATCGAGGTGCTGGGCGGCTATTCCAAGAAGCAGCTCAAGGCGCTGGAAAAGGAATTTTCCGAGATCGGCACCTTTCTCGACTGAGTAGGGTCTTGTCGGGTAGCTTCCTGCTCCCGGCAAGACTCACGCCAGGCACATCGGGGACCGGGCAACAGGCCGCAAACAGTGGTGCCTTGTTTCCGCCGCTCACTGGTCCCGG
>NZ_JAIUMC010000015.1 GCF_022565775.1 Natronospirillum sp. | reverse complement strand
GCCAGTAACCGCAGACCGCACGCAGAAGTTGACGAATTAACCACTCGGGACACTAATTGACCCCGGCATCCGCCAGCGCGCCCGGGCAGTTGGTCACCAGGTTCTGCGGCACATTGGTGCCACAGGTCCAGATTTCCGTGTTCACATTGTAGCTATAGGACACAAACCGCCCTGACAGGCCAGGCGCTGCGCTCTGGCCATTGGCGCCAAATTCGTAGCGCACACTGTAGGTATCACCCCCCTCGAGCGCATCACTGAGATCCAGGGCGCCATTGACTTCAATGCTGCCATATTGGCCGGTGGTCTGGACGTCGAGGTCCGCAAACCCGAATACTTGATTTTCATAGGCATATTGCTGGACCGGACCACGAACCGCACCTAACAGACTATGCGATTCAATAAACTGCGTTCGAGCCAGATAGTTTTGATACTGAGGAATGGCTATCGCAGCCAGAATGCCAACAATCGTGGTTACGATCATCAACTCAATAAGCGTTAATCCCTGTTGTTGTTGCATCATTCGCTCGGCTGTTTCAGGTTGGCGTCATGAATAGAATGCACAGGGCATGCCGAAGTTAACGTCGAATTGGTTGAATAGCGTCGCACCTTCCCAATAAGTCACCAGCCAATCTCGTCATTGCAACAAACAGAAGTATCGCGGCAATCAATTCGATAGACTCCTCAAACAGGTGGTCTACAAGCAAATATCCAAGGTAATTCGCGGATGGTGGCGTCCAGATTGGGTGATTAAACAGCAGTTCGTTGGACTGAGACCAAGCCGGTAACTCCAACAGAGAAAACCGGTGGATGATATGCTCACCAAGTCTTTCCTGCCAACTTCCCAAACGGCGCAATGCCGAGCCGAAGCCTACAAGACCGTATACTCCGTATGCAGGTACTAGCCAAACAATCGTGCCAGCGCTCAGAATTCGTGCCTTCCAAAACAACCAGACTGGTACGGCCATACAAATTGCCAGCACTAGATAGAACGTCAATTCCCAAATCATTCGAACTTCAGTTGAGGTGAGGTTGCTTACATCCGTCAGCCACGGGATGAAAACGATAGAAGCCATAACATGCCGAAAATTCATGCTGTCTTCTACAAGCATTAGGGTAAGACCGAAACACAGTATGATCATAGCTATTTGTGTTGTCTGGTCGGCCACTGATCGCAATTGCCGGAATGTAAAAAACATTGCCACAGCAGAACAACCCAGCAATAACCACTGCACCATCTCTACCAGTTGACCTTCTCGAAACAGCCAGTACCACAATAACGGTAAACCAGAATTGGTGATCGCGATCACTTGATGCTGCAACTCGCCAAGGTTCAGAAAGTCCACTACAACGACTGCCACCCACATGGCCAGGAGACAAACTACTGCTATAAATAAGATGAATTTTCTGGCAGTTAGGGCTCGTGAATTCATTTTTATAAATCCCAAAAAAAAGCCCCCGAGTACTCGGGGGCTCCATTATACCGCTAGTCGTTCAAGTTAGTATTAACTTCCAGAGGCTGGCGGAGCTCCATCGCAGTTCGAAGCGAGCTCATTTGCCACTGTCGTATCACAGACCCAAATTCCCTGGCCCGCTGTATATGTGTAGGTTACGGTCTCAGTGTTGAGTCGAGGGTTGGCGCCTGCGAACGTGTATGTCAGCACATAGGTATCGTCAGTTGCCAGTGCTGTACCAACATCACCACCCGTCACATTGCCGTACGAACCGTTTGTCTGGAGTCCCAGGTCAGCAAAATTAAACGTTTGACCAGAATCCACTCGCTCTTGAACGGACACTCTCGCCGCCCCCAGCATTGAGTGAGATTCTGAGAATTGTGAACGCGCAATATAGTTCTGATACTGCGGAATGGCTACCGCAGCCAGGATACCGATGATCGCTACGACGATCATCAGTTCGATCAAACTGAAACCTTTCTGATTTTGCATGTTATGTCTCCATCGGATTAAGACTGCTTTCTTTTAAACCGGCACCGAACACTGGCAGGTGGCCCGGAACCGTGTAGGCGCAAAGCTACCCTAGTTTGGTTGCTATCGCCATACCCGAAGGGTCAACTTGGGGCTCCAGATTCCCGTTTTGTGAACTGGAGCACTGAAAGTCGCTCTATCGGTTGTGTCATAATTACATTGCCAGACTCGTGCCAACCGTCAGATTATTGCACAAAAATGCCAACGGGTGCTCATTTCGGCGGGTGTGCATCGAATGGACAGAGAAAAGCACGGCTTTACGGGGCAACGCTCAAGGGCAGATGTGACACTGAGCGTCACCTCACCTGACGCTGAACGTCACTCGTCGTCAAGATCAAGCTTTTTCAGGCGGTAGCGCAAGGCCCGAAAAGATATCCCCAGTTCCCGCGCCGTGGCGGTTCGGTTGCCGTCATTATCGCGCAGTGCCTGGCGAATCAATACGCGTTCGACGTCCTCTAGGCAGGCCTCCAGACCCAGTTCGCGGGCTGCCGCCAGTAAGTCGTCGTCACTGCCGACGGAAGATTGTCTGGCCCTGTCAGAGCCGGCCGCACCCATGACTGTGGACTGTCCCTGAACCGCAGGCAGCAACTGCAGGTCTTCTGGCTCGATGGCCCCTCCATCGGACAAGGTCAGCGCTCTTTCGAGTATATTTTCCAGTTCGCGCACATTGCCCGGAAAAGAATGTGCACTCAGCGCATCGGCCGCAGATTCTGTCAGCTCGGGTATTCGCATGTCCATATCAGAAGCCAATCGGTTCAGAATGTGTCGACTCAGCACCAGCACATCCTGAGGCCGCTCGCGCAACGGCGGCAGATGCACGCCAATGACATTCAACCGGTAGAACAGATCCTGGCGGAAACGTCCGGCGTCCACCCAGGCAGCAAGGTCGCGGTGCGTCGCACTGAGCAGCCGCACGTCGACACGCTGCTCTTTCGCGGCGCCGACCGGCCGGATGGATTTTTCCTGCAGTACGCGCAACAGCTTGACCTGCATATCCAGCGGCAGTTCGGCGACCTCATCCAGAAACAGGGTGCCGCCGTCTGCCGCACGAAACAGGCCCGGCTTGTCGCTGTAGGCGCCGGTGAAGCTGCCTTTGACATGGCCGAACAGTTCGCTTTCCATCAGTTCCCGCGGAATGGCGCCACAGTTGACCGCGACAAACGGCTGCTCGGCACGTGCGCTGAGGGCATGAATCTGGCGGGCAGCCAGCTCCTTGCCGGTGCCCGACTCACCGCTGATATACACCGGCGCCTGACTGCGTGCCACCTTGTTGATCAGGGCGCGCACCTCTTCCATGGCGGGAGAAGTCCCCAGAAGCGGCGGCGCCTCTGACTGACCAGGCAACACCGGCTCCTTGCCCAGACGCACGGCCGACCGGATCAGATCGCGCAGATGCTGCAGATCAAGCGGCTTGTTGAGAAAATCGAAGGCACCCGCCTTCAATGCCTCGATGGCCGTCTCCATATTGCCGTGGGCGGTAATCATGACGACGGGCAAGCGGGGAAACTGCGCCTGCAGGTAGCGCACCAGTTCTATGCCGTCACCGTCGGGCAGTTTCATGTCGGTCAGGCAGAGATCAAACGTCTGCTCACCCAAATGGCGCCGGGAGTCCTCCAGCGTGCCGGCCTCGACGGCTTGCAGGCCCATGCGCTGCAAGGTCATCACCAGTAGTTCACGAATATCCGGCTCGTCATCGATGATCAGCACTCGGGCTTTCGCAGCCTGGGGTTCCTGCGTCATGTACCGGCCTTGCCTGCCTCTTTGCTGCCCGGATCTGCCGGTTTGGCGCTTTCAGCGACTGGCTCTGTTTTGGTCGTTTTGCCAGCAACGGGCTGCTTGCTTACGGGTGCTGGCGCCTTGCGCCGATCCTCACCTCTGGCTTGGCGGGGCAGGCTTTCTTCCTGCGAGGCCTTGAGCGTCACCCGGAAGCAGGCGCCGCCATGCGCCGGCTCGCGGTATTGCAGGTCGCCCTGATTGGCCTGAGCCAGCTCACGGGACAGATACAGCCCAAGCCCGGTGCCCTCAGGCTGGGTGGTGAAGAAGGGTCGGAACAGCGACTTTCGCCGATCAGGCGATACACCCGGCCCGTTGTCCAGCACATCGACATAGACCTGCTCATCCTGCAAGCGCCCGAACGCAATGCGGATTCTCGGCTCTCCGCCGGAGCCGGCGTGGCGCACGGCATTCTGACACAGGTTGGTCAGTATCTGCTGCAGGTGGCTGGGGTCACACCAGGCCAGCGTGGTGTCGCGACCCGAGATGATCTGGATCGGGGCCTTGTTCACGCCCTGGCTCTCGTTGAACGAGCGCAGAAAGCGCGGCAGGAACTGGTTCAGTGTCAGCTTCTGTGGTTCATGGCGATCACGCTTGCCCAGTTGCATGACGTTTTCAATCAGACGATTGATGCGACCGGTGTGCTCCTGCACGATACTGACCAGCCGCTTGTCGTCGGTGGCCAGGTCGGTGGATTCGGCCAGCAGTGCGGCGGCATGGCCGATAGCGCCCAGCGGGTTGCGCACCTCATGCGCCAGGCTGGCGGTCAGTCGACCCCAGGCCACCAGCTTGAGCTGCTGGGCCTGTTCTGCTGTGGCGGCTGCGTCATCCATGAATATCAACGCGCTCTGGTCCAACCCCGAGCCGATGCGGCGATACTGCACCAGCAGCGGATGCTGGGCGGCATTGATCAAATGACGCCGCCGCGCCCCCGGGTCCTGCCGCACCCACTGGCGCACGGCACGCGCCAGCTCGGTGGAACAGGCTCTGAGTTCTCTCGGCCGGCCTTCGATCTGGAGCAAATGCCGCGCCGCACGGTTGATCAGGCGCACTCGGCCTTCTATGTCGAGGACGACAATACCGGTGTCCATCTGCTGAATTACATAATCGGTCAACTGCGCCATATTGGCCAGATCCAGGCCGCGCTGCGCGGCAAGGGCCTCATTGAGGCGGCTGCGCCGGCCCAACACATGAGCCAGAGCTGCCACCGCAAAGAGGGCCATGCCCATCAGGCCGGCCACCGGGAAATTGCCGTCGCCACTGAACACATTCCAGTGCACATAGACTTCCTGCACCAGAATGGCCAGGGTGCCGATGGAGGCAAAAAACAGTGCCATGCGCCCTTCCGAGATCAGGCTGGCGCCGATAATGCTGATCATCAATAGTAGAGCGACCCCGCCGTCTACCCCACCACTGGCATAAATCAGCACCACCATGGCCGCGACATCCAGCAAGACACCGGCGAGCAGTTGCAGTGACAATGACGGTTTACGCCGCACCAGCGGCCAGATGATCAGGGTGCCCAGCAACAGATAAAGCACGCCGACTTCATAGAACAGTCGCGCCAGATAGTTCGGCCACCAGTCCGGCAACAGACTCAAACCGGCAAGAAACACACAGGCACCCGCTACTATCAATCGATAAAGATTGAGCACCATCAGCAGCCGCCAACTGTAATTGCGGCTGCGCGACTCGGCGTCGGTTTCAACTATTTCGGTGATTGCGGGGCTGGCCTTGCGGGCGGCCGGCTTGGCGACGGGGCGTGCGGTCATGTGGCGTCCTGCTCTGCTATGTTATTACCATACTGTGAACTGTTTCAGGCCTTGAGCCATGTGCGAGGCACACACACCTAGTGCTGCGCAAAAGTCCTGTTACAATGGTTTTCCATATTAGCTGACAATAACAGATTTTCCATGACCACAGTACTGTCCGGTTTGGGCAAGCGACTGGTCGACCGGGGTATCATCACGGAAGACCGCCTGAAAGACGCTCAGCAGACTGCAGCGCGCGACAAGACGCCGCTGGTAGCCTACCTGGTGCAGAACAGTCTGGCTGATGCCCGCTCGCTGGCCACCATGTCCAGCGAGGAGTTCGGTATTCCCATGCTGGACCTGGCGGCCTTCGATCGCGAGTTGCTGCCCAAAGATCTTGTCGAGACCAAGCTGATCCAGCACCACCGCGCGCTGCCCCTGTTCAAGCGGGGCAACCGGCTCTATGTGGCCCTGTCGGACCCGACCAATCTGGCCGCGTTGGATGAAATGCGCTTTGCCACCGGGCTGACCACCGAGCCGGTGCTGGTAGAGGAAGACAAGCTGGCTGTCATGCTGGAAGAGGCCGCCGATGAGGGCCCGTCCGCCCTGGAAGGCCTGGACGACGGCGACTTCGAAGAACTGGATGTTGTCGACGAGGCGCAGGAGCAGGAAGAGCGCACCGACATTTCCGGCTCGGACGACGCCCCCATTGTGCGCTTCGTACAGCAGATGCTGCTCAGTGCCATCAAGAAAGGGGCTTCGGACCTGCATTTCGAGCCCTATGAGCGCTCCTACCGGGTGCGGATTCGCATCGATGGCGTATTGCAGACAGCGGCCAAGCCGCCGATTCAACTGGCCCCCAAGATTACCGCGCGCCTGAAGATTCTGGGCAATCTGGATATCTCCGAGCGCCGTGTGCCACAGGATGGCCGCATCAAGCTGCGCATTTCGCGCAACAAGGCCATCGACTTTCGCATGAACACCTTGCCCACCCTGTTCGGTGAAAAGGTGGTGTTGCGGATACTGGACCCGTCCAGTGCCAAGCTGGGCATTGATGCGCTGGGCTATGAACCCGACCAGAAACAGCACTACATGACGGCTCTGTCGAAACCCCAGGGCATGATTCTGGTCACCGGTCCGACCGGCTCCGGCAAGACCGTCTCGCTCTACACCGGCATCAATATCGTCAATCAGGAAGGGGTCAATATTTCCACGGCGGAAGACCCGGTCGAGATCAATCTGGAAGGGATCAATCAGGTCAATGTGAACGCCAAGGTCGGCCTGGATTTCGCGTCTGCCTTGCGCTCGTTTCTGCGCCAGGACCCGGATGTCATCATGGTCGGGGAGATACGCGACCTGGAAACCGCCGCCATCGCCATCAAGGCGGCCCAGACCGGGCACATGGTGATGTCAACCCTGCACACCAACAGCGCTGCTGAAACCCTGACGCGACTGCTCAACATGGGCGTACCGTCATTCAACCTGGCCACCACCATCAATGTCATCATTGCCCAGCGGCTGGCGCGGCGCCTGTGCAGCCAGTGCAAGAAGCCGGCCGAGATTCCGGAAGACACCTTGCGCCGGGAAGGCTTTGATGACGACCTGCTGGCCGAAGCGACGCTGTATCAACCGGTCGGCTGCAGCGCCTGCAACAAGGGCTACAAGGGCCGGGTGGGCGTTTACGAAGTGGTGCGTATTACGCCTGCCATCTCGCGTATTATCATGGAAGAGGGCAATTCAATCCAACTGGATGAACAGTTCCGCAAAGAGGGCTTCAATGACCTGCGACGCTCCGGCCTGCTGAAGGCCGCGCAGGGTGTGACCTCGCTGGAAGAAATCAACCGTGTAACATCGGAACACTGATATGGCGACGAAAACCATCTCCTTCGAATACCAGGGCTCGGACAGCAAGGGCAAGCCGATCAAAGGCGTGATCAATCAGCAGAATGCAGCTTTGGCCCGTGCGGAACTGCGCAAGCAGGGCGTCAAGGTCAAGAAGATTGCCAAGCAGCGCCAGCCTTTGAGCCTGGGCAACAATCGCATCGGCTCGGAGGACATTGCCCAGTTCACGCGCCAGATGGCCACCATGATGCGCGCCGGTGTGCCGCTGATCAAATCCTTCGATATCGTGGCCAACGGGCTGGAAAAGCCGAAAATGCGCCAACTGGTACTGGACATCAAGGAGCGGGTGTCCAGCGGGGGCACGCTGGCCGATGCGCTGCGTGCCAATGACTACTACTTCGATGATCTCTACTGCAACCTGGTCGAATCGGGCGAACAGTCCGGTGCGCTGGAAACCATGCTGTCGCGCATTGCACTGTACAAGGAAAAGTCGGAATCACTGAAGAAGAAAATCCGCAAGGCGCTGACCTACCCGATCGTCGTGCTGGTGTTTGCTGTGGTGGTCACCATCGTGCTGTTGTGGCGGGTGGTCCCGGTTTTCGCCGACATGTTTCAGGGGTTCGGCGCTGACCTGCCTGTGCTGACCCAGATGGTGGTCAACCTTTCCGACTGGCTGGCGGCCAACATCCTGTATCTGTTTGTGGGCATTGTCGGTTCCCTGGTGGCCTTCTTTCAGGCCATGCGGCGCTCCCGAAGTTTCCGGCAAAGCGTGCAGAAACTGATGGTGCGCCTTCCGATCATCGGCAAACTGACGCGCACAGCGGCGATTGCACGCTATGCACGAACGCTGTCGACCACCTTCGCCGCCGGTGTACCGCTGGTAGACGCGCTGCGCTCTGCTGCCGGCGCGTCGGGCAATATCGTATTTTCGAATGCCATTGACCGGGTTAGGGCGGACGTCGAGTCGGGCACCGAGCTGAACCAGTCGATGAACAATCAGGATCTGTTCCCACCCATGCTGGTGCAGATGGTGACCATCGGCGAGGAAGCCGGCTCACTGGATGACATGCTGGGCCGTGCGGCCAATATTTATGAAGAAGAGGTCGACAGCCTGGTGGATGGCCTGACGGCGATGATCGAGCCGTTCATCATGGCGTTTCTGGCCATTGTGGTTGGCGGGCTGCTGATTTCCATGTACCTGCCCATCTTCATGATGGGGTCGGTCATCTGATGGCGGATTTTGCCGCCATCCTGACCGCCTTCCCTGCGCTCCACCTCGTTTCGGCTACCCTGCTGGGTTTGCTGGTGGGCAGTTTTCTGAATGTGGTCATCCTGCGCCTGCCGGTGATGCTGGAGCGCCAATGGCAGTCAGAAGCCAGTGCCGTCCTCGGCCAGGAGGGCCCGGAGCCCGCTACTGAGCCCTTCAATCTGGCCGTGCCTCGCTCGCGCTGCCCGCAGTGCGGCCACACCATTCGCTGGTATGAAAACATCCCCTGCCTGAGTTGGCTGTGGCTGCGCGGCCGCTGCAGCCAGTGTGGCACCGGCATCAGCCCGCGCTACCCCATGGTTGAGGCACTGACTGGCGCCTTCAGTCTGGCCGTGGCGCTGACCCTTCAACCGGGGCTGGAAACCCTGGTCTGGCTGGCCTTTTTCTGGGCCCTGATCGCCCTGACCTTCATTGATCTGGATACCCAGTTGTTGCCCGACCAGATAACCCTGCCGTTGCTGTGGGCAGGACTGCTGGCCAGCCTGCTGGGCCTGACCGGCACCGGCCTGCAGGACAGCGTGATCGGCGCCATGGCCGGCTACCTGTCGCTCTGGTCGGTCTATCATGGCTTTCGCCTGCTCACCGGCAAGGAAGGCATGGGCTATGGCGATTTCAAACTCTTTGCTGTCTTCGGCGCCTGGTTCGGCTGGTCGGCCCTGCCGATGATCATTCTGCTGGCGTCACTGGTCGGCGCGCTGGCCGGTGGTCTGATGATTCTGCTCGCCGGACGGGACCGCCAGATCCCGATCGCCTTTGGTCCCTATCTGTGCGCTGCGGCCTGCGTCTACTATTTCTGGGGTGAGCAACTGGTCAGCGCCTACCTGAACTGGGCCATGGCCTGATGATAGCGGGTATCACCGGCGGGATAGGGTCTGGCAAATCCGCCGTCAGCCACTATCTGCACGAACATTTCAGCATACCGGTCACGGATGCCGACCGCATCGCTCGGCTGGTGGTGGAACCCGGCGAGCCGGCCTATGAGGCTATCGTGCGGCGCTTTCCGCAAGCCCGGCAGGCGGATGGCAATCTGGACCGCGCCTGGTTGCGCGAGCATGTGCTGCCCGATGACGCAGCGCGTGCCTGGCTTGAAGGTGTCACCCACCCAGCCATCCGGGAACGCATTCGTGAACGACTGATGAGTCATCAGGGGAAGGCCGAATACCAGGTGCTGGACTCACCCCTGTTGCTGGAAACCGGACAGGACAGCCTGTGCGACCTGGTGGTGGTGGTTGATGCAACAGAAGCCCAGCAGATAGAGCGGACGGTGATTCGTGATGGTCATTCCGAAGCGCTGGTACGCAGCATCATGGCCAAGCAGTGGTCCCGCGAGCAGCGCTTGCAGGCGGCCGACCTGATTGTCGATAATACCGGTTCCGCCGAGGCACTGACCGCGGCGATTGAAACCCTGCATCTGAAACTACAGGAGCGCGCCAGGCATGTCTGATCAAACAGAGCACACCGCAAACGACGCGCTGTCAGTGCCCTGCCCGACCTGCGGCAAGGCCGTCAAATGGACCAAGGCTGAACTCTACCGGCCGTTTTGCAGCAAGCGCTGCCATCTGATTGACCTGGGGGATTGGGTCACCGAAGGCCATCGGATTCCGGGTGAACCGGCCATCGACGAATTGATGTCAGAGGATCTGGAGCGGGACTAGTGTCCTGTCTGGTTAATTCGACACTGCTCTCAGGCGCATTCGGCGCGCAGTGACTCTATGATGCCGGCATTGGCGGCCGGAAACTGCTCAGGGTCCAGCTCTGTTACCAGCATCCAGCACACTTCCTGACCTTCCAGGCCAACAGCCTCGCCGGAAAAAGCGCCGACGCGGGCCACTTCAAGACGCACCTGACGATCACCATAATCGTGCTCGATCACCTGCCAGGGCGTGACGTCGACCGGAACATCCAGAGTCAGTCCCACTTCTTCGGCAAACTCCCGCATCAGGGCCTCGGCGAGCGACTCTCCTGTTTCGATCTTGCCACCGGGGAATTCCCAGCGCCCGCCCTGGTGCTGGTGTTCTGGTCGGCGCGCTACCAGCACTCGATTTTCGGCTGTCTCGACGACGCCAACGGCGACTCTGATCAACGGTACTGGACTGATGGCCTGCTCTGCTGTCATGTTCGGTAATCCGCGTTGATGCTGACATACTCATGGCTCAGATCGGTGGTCCACACGGTTTCCGTGGCATCGCCCCGATCCAGGTCAATATGGATGGTAAACCTTTCCTGGGCAAAAATCGCTGCGCCCTGCTCTTCCCTGTATTTCGGATGGCGCTCACCGCCAGCCACCAGGGGCACATCTTCCAGATGAATACTGACCTTGTCCAATATCAGATCTTCGATCGGGGCGCGACCGATAGCCGCCAGAATTCGGCCCCAATTGGCGTCGCTGGCACTAAGAGCCGTCTTGAACAGGGGAGAATGGGCGATGGTATAGGCCACATCCAGAGCTTCCTGACTGGTGGCTGCATGGTGCACGCTGAGCGCCACGACCTTGGTCGCACCTTCGCCGTCCCGCACAACCTGCAGCGCCAGTTCCAGCATGACTTCCTGCACGGCCGCCCGGAAACGAGACCAGTCTTTCGTACCCGGTTGCAGATGCACGCCGGACGCACCTGTCGCCGCCAGGACGCAGGCATCATTGGTGGAGGTATCGCCATCCACCGTGATGCGATTGAAACTCTGGTCGTTGGTGTCCTGCAGCAGGGTCTGCAGGTCTTTCGCATCCAGTTTGGCATCGGTACAGACAAACGCCAGCATGGTCGCCATGTTCGGGCAGATCATGCCGGACCCTTTGCTGATGCCGGTCACGGTGATTTCCTGATCGCCCAGATGCACCACCACCGAGTGTCCCTTGGGCCGGGTATCCGTGGTCAGAATGGCATTGGCCACCTGATACCAGTCGGCCTGCCCACGTTGCGCGGCCAGATCCGGTAACGCCAGTTCAATGCGAGCCATGGGCAGGTATTCACCAATGACGCCGGTAGAAAAAGGCAGCACGGCCTCGACAGGAACTCCCGCTGCCTTGGCCAGGGTCTGACAACAGGCCAGTGCGTCGGCATGACCCTGCTGGCCGGTCCCGGCATTGGCATTGCCGGTATTGATCAGCAGCATCCGGGGGGACGCCACCGCTGTGCCCAGGTGGTCACGCGCGATATGCACAGGCGCCGCACAGAATTTGTTGCGCGTGAATACCGCGGCAGCCTGACTGCCGGCAGCCAGTTCGATCAGCGCCAGGTCTGTCTTGCCCGCCGTCTTGATTCCGGCAGACCCAACCGCCAGCGACACACCACCCACCGGGCGCAGGTCTGTGGCGATGCCCTTGCCGACCGCCATCTCAGCTCAGCCTGCCATGACAGTGCTTGTACTTCTTGCCTGAACCACAGGGGCAGGGCTCGTTGCGGCCCACCTTGGGCACCGCATCGGCGCTGGCCGGTACATCCTTGCCCTGAGCCTCCAACTGATCACGCAATTCTGCCTGACGGCGCTGCAGTTCCTTCATGGCGCGCTCCTGCTCGGCCCGCTTGCGTTCCATCTCTTCCACTTCTTCGCGACTGCGTACCTGCACGTGCGACAGTACACGAATGGTTTCGCGTTTGACGGAGCCCAGCATTTCCTCGAACAGGGCAAAGGCTTCCTTCTTGTATTCCTGCTTCGGATTCTTCTGCGCGTAGCCTCGAAGATGGATGCCCTGACGCAGCTGATCCATTTGATGCAAATGGTCTTTCCAGTGCTGATCCAGCACCTGCAGCATCACCTGCTTCTCGAAGCGGCGCAGTGCATCCGCACCGGCGACATCTTCCTTCTTCTTGTAGAGTTGCTCAACCTCGGACAGGACTCGATCGCGCAGGCCCTGCTCACCCAAGTGGTCATCGTCTTCCAGCCACTGGTGCAGATCGAGATTGGCAGAAAAAGAAGACCGCAGGTGTTCTTTCAGCCCGTCCACATCCCACTGTTCATGCAGGCTGCCCGGGGGTATGAAATCATCGATGAGTTCGTTGACCACGTCGGCACGGACATTGTCGATAATCTCGGTGAGATCTTCCGAGTCCATGAACTCGTCGCGCTGGCCATACACCACGGTACGCTGGTCATTGGCCACATTGTCATATTCGAGCAACTGCTTGCGCACGTCGAAGTTGCGGTTCTCCACCTTGCGCTGAGCTTTCTCGATGGCGTTGGAGACCATCTTGGCTTCCAGTGCCTCACCCTCTTTCATGCCCAGATTCTGCATCATGGATTTCATGCGGTCAGACATGAAAATACGCATGAACGGGTCTTCCAGAGACAGGTAGAAACGCGACGACCCCGGGTCACCCTGACGGCCGGCACGACCACGCAGCTGATTGTCGATACGCCGCGACTCGTGTCGTTCCGTACCGATGATGTGCAGTCCACCGGCCTCGATGACCGCGGCGTTGCGCTTCTCCCAGTCCGCCTTGATGGCCTCTATGCGGGCTTCATCAGGCTCCTCGAGTTGCTTTGTTTCGGCCTCCCAATTGCCACCCAGGACGATGTCGGTACCACGGCCCGCCATGTTGGTGGCGATGGTGATGGCGCCGGGGCGTCCGGCATCGGCAATGATCTGCGCTTCGTTGGCGTGATTCTTGGCATTCAGCACATTGTGCTTCATGCCGGCCTTGTCCAGTGCAGCAGAAATGCGCTCTGACGCCTCGACGGAGGCTGTACCGACCAGAACCGGCCGCTGGTTCTTTACCGATTCGGTGATGTCGGCAATAACAGCGTCGAATTTCTCCTGCTCGGTCAGATAGACCAGATCGTTGTTGTCCACCCGGGATATCGGTTTGTTGGTCGGGATGACCACAACGTCCAGACCATAGATCTGGCGCAGCTCGAAGGCCTCGGTGTCCGCCGTACCGGTCATGCCGGCCAGCTTGTCATAGAGGCGGAAATAGTTCTGGAAGGTCGTGGAGGCCAGCGTCTGGTTCTCGCGCTGGATAGGCAGGTTTTCCTTCGCCTCTATGGCCTGATGCAGGCCTTCACTCCAGCGACGTCCGGGCATGGTGCGCCCTGTGTGCTCGTCAATGATCAGTACTGTATTGTCCTTGACCAGATAGTCGACATCCCGCTGAAACAGATTGTGTGCACGCAACGCCGCATTGGCATGATGCAACAGACCGAGATTGTTCGGCGCATAAAGCGATTCGCCCTCGGTCAGCAACTCGGAATCAATCAGCAGTTTCTCCAGACTGTCATGACCCTGCTCGGTCAGCTCGACCAGCCGGTCTTTCTCGTCGACGGTAAAGTCACCCGGTTCGGTGATCTCGCCCTCTTCATCGACCTTCTGACGCGTCAGGCGGGGGACCAGTTGGTTCAGTGTCGTATAGAGCTCCGAACTGTCTCCGGCCGGGCCTGAAATGACCAGTGGTGTACGTGCCTCGTCAATCAGGATGGAATCGACCTCATCGACAATGGCAAACACCTGACCGCGCTGATACTTGTCTTCCTTGCGGAAGGCCATGTTGTCGCGCAGGTAATCGAAGCCCATTTCGTTATTCGTGCCGTAGGTCACATCGGCCTGATAAGCGGCCCGCTTCTCTTCCGGGTCCTGCTGGCTGTAGACAATACCGACACTCAGGCCCAGAAATTCGTACAAGGGGCGCATCCAGTTGGCATCACGGGCCGCCAGATAGTCATTGACCGTGACAATATGCACGCCTTCTTCGTCCAGGGCATTCAGGTAGACCGGCAGGGTGGCAACCAGCGTCTTGCCCTCGCCCGTCTTCATCTCGGCAACCTTGCCCTGATGCAGCACGATGCCGCCGATCAACTGCACATCGAAGTGGCGCATGCCCATTACCCGACGGCTGGCTTCCCGGCAGACGGCAAAGGCTTCGGGCAGAATCTCGTCCAGCGTGGCGCCTTCCTGCAGCCGCTGTTTCAACGCCGGCGTGCGGGCCTGCAGGTCTGCATCGCTCAGCGCCTGCAAACCTTCTTCCAGTGCATTGATTTTGACTACCAGCTTGCGCAGCCGTTTGACTTCGCGTTCGTTCTTGCTCCCGACGATGAGCTTGGCGACTTGGGTAAACATTGGACACTTCTGTTACTGAAATTTGAATGGTCGCTACTATACCAGATTAATCAAGCATTTATGACATCATCAGAGGGCACAGAAGCACAGATTGGCGAGCAGAATGACAACTGGGTCAAAAGAGAGAAAAGCAGCAGGGATCGATGGCGCGCAGGTCAGTTGCGAGTACGGGAGATGTAATCAATCGGGTCGCGTGTGCGGCCGTTCTGGTGAACTTCAAAGTGAACGTGCGGTGCCGTGGAGCGACCGGTATTGCCCAGCGCCGCTATGACCTGCCCTTTTTCGACAATCTCACCGACTTCAACAAAGTTTTCCTTGTTGTGGGCATAGCGGGTGATATAGCCGCCACCATGGTTGATATCCACCATGTTGCCATAGCCACCGTTGTCGCCGGAAAAGACCACAACACCGGAAGCGACTGATACCACATCCATGCCCTCCGGACCGGCAAAATCAAGGCCCGCGTGCCAGGTATTCTGACCGGTAAAAGGATCGGTGCGATACCCGTAACGAGAGCTCATCCAGGCACCGCTGCCCACAGGCCGCCCCGCGACAAAGGTTTGATCATCAAGAGAGCGATTGTTGAGCAACGCATCCAACACGGTCAGTTGCTGACGACGGCTGTTCAGATGAATTTCCAGGCGCTCGAGCTCTTCGGCAAATGTGGGTGGGCGCAGATAGCGGGGATCAACCACACCCGGAGCAGGCACCTCGGGACCACCCATGCCCGGAGGCAAAGAAAAATCGAATTCACTGTCTTCCAGACCGGAGACTTCAATGAGCCGCTCACCAAGCGCATCCAGACGGGTCGAGCGGGCTTGCAGTTCAGACAGACGCACCGTCAGCGCGGCCAGCTCTTCTTCCGACTGGAGGCTCAGTTGGGCCAGGGCTTCCCGCTGCGACTGGATTTCCTGATCCCATTGCTGCAAGGCGCGGTCACCAATGGTTCGACTGGGATCAGGGGTTCCGCCCACATAGCCGAGGTAATACAGTCCGGCTCCGGCCGCTAACAGCAAATACGGCATCAGCCTGCCCAGCCACGAGGGCAGGTACAGTGATTTTCCGTGGCGCTGTGTGACCAGAATGATCTGCATGTTTTCTTATTGTCTCCGCAAAGCTAATGACGACAGCAGCCGAAAGCCGGCCACCCGCGCTGTCAGGCGAGCACAGGGCGATATGAAATCGGCGCAGCTTCCGAGCTGTCAAAGGTCATGTATTCCCATGTTTCCGGGTGACAGATCAACTCCCGCAACAACAGGTTGTTCAGACCGTGTCCCGATTTTTCAGCCACAAAATGGCCGATCAGGCTGTGACCCAGCAGATAGAGATCGCCTACTGCGTCCAGAATCTTGTGTTTTACAAACTCGTCGTCATACCGCAAGCCATCTTCATTCAGAATGCGGTAATCATCCATCGCGATGGCATTGTTGAAGTTCGCACCCAGCGCCAGGTTGTTAGCCCGCAGGTATTCGAAGTCACGCATGAAACCGAAGGTCCGGGCCCGGCTGATTTCCTTGACGAAAGTCGAGGACGAAAATTCCAGGCTGGCATATTGTTTGTTCGTATCGAATGCCGGATGATCAAAATCAATCCTGAAACTGATCTTGAAACCATCATGCGGCTCGAAACGTGCCACGCGATCGCCGTCACGCACTTCTACCGGACGCAATATCCGAATGTATTTCTTGGGGGCATCCTGCTCGGCTATGCCGGCAGACTGCAAAAGGAAAACGAAGGGCCCTGCACTGCCATCCATGATGGGCACTTCAGCCGCACTGACCTCGACATAAGCATTGTCGATGCCGAGGCCAGCGAAGGCTGACAACAGGTGTTCCACGGTATCCACACGCACATCACCCTCCATGAGGGTGGTGGACAGCGTCGTTTCGCCCACATTCTTGGCAAAGGCGTGGATGTCGACCACGGGGTCCAGGTCAGTCCGACGGAATACAATCCCTGTATCCACGGGAGCAGGACGGAGGGTCAGAAAGACCTTTTCGCCCGAGTGTAGACCGACTCCTGTCGCCTTGATGACATTTCTGAGGGTGCGCTGTTTCACCATGTGTTCCGGAAATCCTGCATAATAGGGTGTAAAAATAGCCTGCAAAGCCCGCTGATATTAACAGAACAGGCCTTTTCAGCCCAATTAACAATTGTTAATCAGCCTGACGCCGTAAGAACGCCGGAACGTCAAGAAGATCATCCATATTATCACTTCTTGCGCCAGAATTCTGACTTCTAGTCTCAGTGTCACGACGTCTCATGACCGTGGGACGATCCAGTTTCTGGTAGTTGGTTTCCGGAGCCTTGCGTGTATTGTCGACAGCTACCGTGGGGCGCTCTGCTCTGTCCGCCTCACCGATCCCTGTAGCAACAACAGTCACCCGGATCTCATCACTGAGCTCAGGGTCAATAGCAGTACCTATCACTATAGTAGCATCATCTGCGGCAAATTCCTCTATGATGTCACCCACAGCCTGGTACTCGCGCAAGCCCAGATTGACCCCGGCGGTGATATTGACCAGCACCCCGCGGGCACCTTCAAGGTCGACATCTTCCAGCAGCGGAGAGCGGATTGCTTCTTCGGCAGCTTTGACCGCACGGCCTTCCCCTCTGGCTACGCCGGCGCCCATCATGGCCATGCCCATTTCGGACATGACAGTTCTGACGTCGGCAAAGTCAACATTGATCTTGCCCTGACGAACGATCAGATCGGAAACGCCCTGCACGGCATTGAGCAGCACGTTGTCGGCTTCGGCAAAAGCGTCGAGCAAGCTGATATCGTCATCCATCGCCGACAGCAGCTTCTCGTTGGGAATGGAGATCAGCGAGTCCACATACTGGCGCAAAGCCTCCACTCCGGCTTCGGCCACTTTCAGTCGCCGCTTGCCTTCAAAGCGGAACGGCTTGGTCACCACGCCGACCGTGAGAATACCCAGCTCCTTGGAGACTTCGGCCACTATCGGCGCTGCTCCGGTACCGGTGCCACCACCCATACCAGCGGTTACAAAGACCATATCAGCGCCCGTCAGCGCTTCGGTCAGTTTATCCCGGTCTTCCAGCGCGGACTGCCGTCCCACCTCCGGGTTTGCACCGGCACCCAGGCCGCGGGTAATACCGCCTCCCAACTGCAGTACGGTTGCACCATCCACGGCATCCAGGGCCTGGGCATCGGTATTGGCACAAATGAACTGCACCCCCGGCACCTGATTGGTCGCCAGCATGTGCTGAATGGCATTGCAGCCACCACCACCGACGCCAACCACCTTGATTACCGCCTGATTGGGCGCCGATTCGATCAGGGTGAACATGTCACCTGAAGTCATTGTCTTGTCAAATTCAGTCATTTTCCTGCTCCTGTTGTAGTGCTCGTGTCCATCAGAAATTGCGTTTGATCATGTCCTTGAATCGTGCCCATGCGCCGGGTCCTGCCGGCTTGGGTGCACGCTTCTTCCTGCCGGGACTGCTTCCCTGAGTCTCAAGCTGCTGCAGTCCGTGCAGCAGCAAGCCTACGCCGGTGGCGTAGATCGGGCTCTTTACCACATCGGACAAACCGGTTACCCCCGCCGGGTAAGCCAGTCGTACCGGCATGTGGAAAACCTCCTCAGCCAACTCCACGGCGCCTTCCATACGCGCCGTACCGCCCGTCAGGACGATGCCTGCCGGAATCAGTTCTTCATATCCGCTGCGCCGCAACTCGGCCTGAATCAGCGAAAACAATTCTTCGTAGCGGGGCTCCACCACCTCCGCCAGGGCCTGCCGCGACAGCTCACGCGGCGGCCGGTCGCCCACACTGGGCACCTTGATCGACTCATGGGCCCCGGCCAACTGCGCCAGCGCACAGGCATACTTCACCTTGATTTCTTCGGCATGCTGGGTCGGGGTGGCAAAGGCCATCGCAATGTCATTGGTTACCTGGTCGCCGGCAATCGGTATCACGGCGGTATGCTTGATGGCGCCCTCGGTGAAGATGGCGATATCTGTCGTGCCGCCACCGATATCCACCATGCAGACACCCAGTTCCTTCTCGTCGTCGGTCAGCACCGCATAGCTGGATGCCAGTTGCTCCAGGATGATCTGTTCGACTTCGAGCCCACAGCGCCGCACACACTTCTCTATGTTCTGCACCGCCGTCTCGGCTGCGGTCACCAGATGCACCTTGGCTTCCAGGCGCACACCGGACATGCCGAAGGGCTCCTTGATGCCTTCCTGGTTATCGATCAGGTATTCCTGCGGCAGAATATGCAGGATTTTCTGGTCAGCCGGGATGGCGACAGCCTGTGCCGCGTCAATGACCCGCTCCACATCTGCGGACTGCACTTCCTTGTCGCGAATGGCCACTATGCCGTGGCTGTTGAGACTGCGGATATGGCTGCCTGCGATGCCTACATGCACCGAGTGGATATCACAGCCGGACATCAGCTCGGCCTCTTCCACCGCCCGCTGAATGCTCTGCACCGTGGACTCGATATTGACTACCACGCCCTTTTTCATCCCATGGGCAGGGTGCGAGCCGAGGCCCACCACCTCAAGCCCGCTGTCTGCCGTTACCATGCCGACAATCGCCACCACCTTGGAGGTGCCGATATCCAGGCTGACAATCAGCTCTCCTTTATGCGCTGAACTCATGCTGCATCTCCTGATTTCCATGCCACGGCTACACCGTACTGGTAGCGCGCATCCAGCACGGCGATCTGATCCACCTGCTGGCCGTCATTGGTTGCTGCCAACACCCGCGCCACCCGGCGCGCGCGTTGGAGAATGTTGCGCTGACCCAGGCGCACCTGTATCCCGTTGTCCAGGGTCAGCTCCCAGGACCCCCGAGAGGCCAGCGTCAGCGCTTCAATTCGATAGCCCATGCCACTGAACATCTGACTGAAGCGCAGATAGTTCGCCATGACATCCTCCGCACGTCCGTCCGGGCCTGCCAGTCGGGGCAGATCGAAGCTCAGCTCACTGGGGCCGAACACCTCTCCCCGACTGTTGATAAAGGCGCCCTCGTTCCAGAACGCCAGCGGCGTCTGCTCGACCACGGATACTCTGACGCGGTCCGGCCACTGGCGCTCGAGGGTGACCTGGTACAGCCAGGGGAACTCGCGCAACGACTGCTCGATGTCCGGCAGTGACAGCTGCCAATAACTGTTATCCAGCGTCGCCAGATAGGACATGATCTCCTCCTCGTCCTGAAACAGCAGATCTCCTTCCAGGTCCCACTGCACTGTTTCCGGGGTCAGCCAGCGCACACCGAATACCAGGGCCACCGACAGCCCGACCACACTGACCATGACCGCCAGCGGGCGCAGAAACGACCAGTTGATCGCCGGCAATCGCACTTTCGGCAGGCGTGGCCTCGGCCACTGTTTTCTGCGTGTTGCGCCGCGCCGGGTCATGCCGTCACCTCCACCGTCTGCAGCAAACGCACGATCAGCGTCGGAAAGTCCATGCCAACTGCCTGTGCCGCCTTGGGCACCAGGCTGTGACTGGTCAGGCCGGGGATGGTATTGGCCTCCAGCAGCCAGAAGGTGCCGTCCTGGTCGCGCATGGCATCCACCCGGCCCCAGCCGCTGCAACCCAGGCAACTGAACGCTTCCAGCGACAGCTTCTTCAGCGCTTGCTCGTCAGCCTCGCTGAGCCCGGACGGCAGGTAATAGCGCGTGTCGTCTCTTTCGTATTTGGCCGCATAGTCATAGAAGCCATCGGCTGCTTCCATGCGGATCACCGGCAGCGCCTGCTCGCCGACTATCCCGACGGTATATTCCGGCCCGTCGATAAACCGTTCGGCAATCACCTCGCTGTCATAGCGGGCCGCATCTGCGAAACCGACGGCCAGATCGGCTGCGTTGTCGACAATGCTGATGCCCAGGGTTGACCCCTCCAGCACCGGCTTCACGACGGCCTTGCCGCCCAGTCTGATCAGCACGCCTTCCCAGTCGGTCTCCGGTGTCAGCACCACACTGTCGGCGGTCGGCAAGCCTGCACCGACCCAAACCCGCTTGGTCAGCAACTTGTTCATCGCAATGGCCGAGGCCGCCACACCACTGCCGCTGTAGGGGTAGCCAAAAGCTTCCAGCACGGCCTGAATATGACCGTCTTCGCCACCACGGCCGTGCAGGGCGATGAACACCCGCTGCGGCGCCCAGGCCCGCAGAGCCTCGATATAGTCGTCGGCTGTGTCTATGCCGCGCACGTCTGCCTGTACAGTCTGCAACGCTGCCAGCACCGCCTCACCGGACTGCAGGGACACCGGTCGTTCGGCCGAGGTGCCGCCATACAGCACCGCGATGCGGCCCAGCGCACTGACTTCTGCAGCAGTCACCGTCATACCTTGAACCCCAGTTCCTGCTCGGCCAGTTGAATGGCCAGCGCACCAATATCACCAGCGCCCTGGGCTATCACCAAGTCGCCGTCTTGCACCAGATTGGGCAATACCGTCAAAACCTCATTGCGATCTTCGACGAATACCGGCTCCACCTGGCCGCGCTGTCGAATACTGCGCGCCAGCGATCGACCGTCGGCACCCGGAATCGGCTCTTCACCGGCGGGATAGACCTCAAGCAGCACCAGCGCATCGACTTCTGACAACACACGCACGAAGTCTTCATAGAGATCCCGCGTCCGCGTAAAGCGATGGGGTTGGAACACCAGCACCAGCCTGCGGTCCGGCCAGGCGTGCCGAGCTGCTTCAATGGTGACCTGCAGCTCACGCGGGTGATGACCATAGTCATCCACCAGCATGATCTCGCCCTTGGGTGTCTTGAATTCACCTCTGATCTGGAAGCGACGCCCCACACCGGCAAATTTCTCCAGTGCCGCCACAATGGACTCATCGGGCACACCTTCGTCGGTCGCCATGGCCACCGTGGCTGTGGCATTGAGCACGTTGTGCAGACCCGGCATGCGCACCGCCATATCCAGGTCAGGCAATTGTCCCGGCCGGCTGATCCTGAAGCGGGTGCTGTAGGCATTCGCCTCGACATTCGAGATGCGGTAGTCAGCATCCTCGGAGAAGCCATAAGTAAGAATCGGACGACTGATGCGCGGCAGAATGGCCCGCACATGCTCATCATCGATACAGAGAATCGCCAAGCCGTAGAACGGCAGGTTGTGCAGAAACTGCACAAACGCATCTTTGACGTTCTCGAATTCCCCGTGATAGGTGTCCATATGGTCGGCGTCGATGTTGGTCACCACCGCCACCATGGGCTGCAGGTGCAGGAAGGACGCATCACTCTCGTCGGCCTCGGCTACCAGATAGCGTGAGGTGCCCAGGCGGGCATTGGTGCCGGCACTGGTCAGCTTGCCGCCAATCACGAAGGTCGGGTCCAGTCCGCCCTCTGCCAGTACCGAAGCCGCCAGACTGGTGGTGGTGGTCTTGCCATGGGTGCCGGCTACGGCAATGCCGTGACGGTAGCGCATCAACTCAGCCAGCATTTCGGCGCGCGGCACCACGGGTATCCGCTTTTTACGCGCGGCATCCACTTCAGGGTTGCCCTGCTGAATGGCCGAAGAGGTGACCACTACATGTACACCCTCTACATGGTCAGCGTCATGCCCGATATTGATGGTCACGCCCATCTTCATCAGGCGGCGCGTCACCGCACTGTGCTTGACATCCGAACCTGAGACTTCATAGCCCTGGTTGGCCAGCACTTCGGCGATGCCGCACATGCCAACGCCACCAATGCCGACAAAATGAATGCGGCGGATGCGGCGCATCTCCGGCACATCGTGCACGGTGATATTGGCTTCACGGTAGGTCATTGACGGATCTCCATACAGTCTTCCAGTACCGCCACCACAGCCCCGGTGGCGTCTGGTTGCCCGGCCGCGCGTGCAGCTCGCGCCCAGGTTTGCAAAACAGTCGGCCGCAGCGAATCCTGCAAGGCCGCACACAAGGTGTCGCGCGTCAGTTCGGACTGGGGCAGCAGCCGGGCGGCATGAACCCGCACCAGGCGCTCCGCATTCCTTGTCTGGTGGTCATCAATGGCGAACGGAAACGGAATCAACAGGCTGCCGACACCCACGGCCGACAACTCGGATACTGTCAGGGCGCCGGCTCTGGCCACCACCAGATCAGCCCAGCACAGGGCTTCAGCCATATCGTCAATGAACGGCTGAATCTCGGCAGTGACCTCTGCTTTCCGATAGGCCTGTCGCGTGGTCTCCTCATGGCGCCGGCCACATTGGTGCCGGACTTCCGGGCGCTGAGCTTCCGGCAGGTCGGCCAGAGCTTCCGGCACCAGTTGATTGATCGCCAGTGCCCCCTGACTGCCGCCCAGGATCAGCAGGCGCAATGGCTTGTGGTCGCCCGTGCCCCGCTCATCGGGGGGAGCGACGGCTACCAACTGGCTGCGAATCGGATTGCCCACGACTTGCGGCTCGAAGCGGTCGGGCAATGCGCCGGCAAAGGCACACAAACGCCGCTTCGCCACACGTGCCAGCCAGCGATTAGTGGTGCCCGCCACGGCGTTCTGTTCATGAATGACCAGCGGAATCCGCAGCATCCTGGCGGCCAGACCGCCCGGGCCGGCGGCAAAGCCCCCCATGCCCAGGACTACCGCCGGGCGCAGTCGGCGCAGCAGGCGCCAGGCCTGCAGCAGGGCATAGCACAACCGGAAGGGTGCCAGCAGCTTGGTGACCGGGCCGCGTCCGCGCACCCCGGCCACTGATAGATGGTGCAATGTCAGGCCCGCCGCCGGCACCACATCATTCTCGATGCCGCGCGCGGTGCCCAGCCAACTGACCCGATAGCCTTTCTGCTGCAGCGCTTCTGCCACCGCCAGACCCGGGAACACATGGCCTCCAGTGCCACCGGCCATGATCAACACCTGTGTGCCTGATTCGTTCATGCGTCCACCCCCTTGACCAGAGGTTCGGCAGAGGTCTCACTGTGCAATTCCAGCGACACCCGACTGACCAGGCCGACCATGGCGAAACACGTCAGCAGACTCGATCCGCCGTAACTGATAAACGGCAGAGTGAGGCCCTTGGTGGGCAGCAGACCGGTGTTCACACCAATATTGATAAAGATCTGCAGCGCAAAAATGATCACGACCCCATAACAGAGGTAAGCAGAGAAGGGATGCCCTGAGCGGTCGGCACGCCAGCCGATCCAGAGCATTCGACCTACCAGGGCGGACAACACCAGCAGCAGCAGGACCATGCCGAACAGACCAAACTCTTCGGCAATAATGGCGGTAATGAAATCGGTATGAGCCTCGGGCAGATAAAACAGCTTCTGCAAGCTGTTGCCGAGCCCGACCCCGAACCATTCGCCCCGACCAAAGGCGATCAGGGCCTGGGTCAACTGATAGCCGGATCCATAAACATTGCCTTCCGCCCAGGGATCCATGAAGGACAGCAGTCGCTGTACCCGGTAGGTCTGGGTGACCGCCATCAGACCGGCCGACATGATGGCCACGGCAATGGTGACGAAGAACTGGCCAGGCCGCACGCCACCCATGAACATCATGCCCATGATGGTGGCCATCAGAATGATGACAGCGCCAAAATCCGGCTGCGCGAGCAACAGGCTGGTGACCAGTGCCACCACCATCAGCGGCTTGAGGAAGCCGGCCCAACTGGTGCGGACTTCGTCCTGCCGGCGCACCAGATAGCCGGCGACATAGATCACCATGGCTACCTTCATGGCTTCACTGGGCTGTATGGTGATGACGCCCAGATGAATCCAGCGCCAGGAGCCATTGATCTCCCGTCCAATACCCGGAATAAGCACCAGTACCAGAGACACCAGACCGAACAGCAACAGCAGGCCGCTGATCCGATACCAAAATGCCAGCGGCAGATGCACCATCAGGGCGAAGGTCACCGCCCCCATGGCCAGATAGACGCCATGGCGGATCATCAGCGCGAAGCTGTCGCCATGAACCTGGGCTGCAAAATCCATCGAGGCGCTGGTAATCATCATCCAGCCAAACAGGGCCAGACCGAAGGTCAGAATCACCAGTGGCTGGTCGATGCGCGACCAGAGACTGCGATCGCCATCCAGATGCTTGCGCAATGACAGACTCAGGTTCATGAGGCCACCTCCCCGCCCGTCGGGGCCAGCGCCTGCACCTGGCTCACGAACGCCTGTCCGCGCGCCTCGAAACTGGCGAACTGGTCGAAACTGGCACAGGCTGGAGACAGCAGCACCCAATCGCCGGGCACAGCCCGCCGGTGTGCCGCAGTCAACGCCGCGTCGAGTGTGTCGTGGCGACCAATATCAGCCACCCCGTGGCACTCGGCGGCGAGAGCAATCTGTTCGCCATCCCGTCCGAAAGTCTGCAGCGCTACCTGCAGTCGGGCA
The DNA here is from genome assembly GCF_022565775.1 of Natronospirillum sp. Taxonomy (GTDB): domain Bacteria; phylum Pseudomonadota; class Gammaproteobacteria; order Pseudomonadales; family Natronospirillaceae; genus Natronospirillum. The sequence continues at coordinate 25,263 of NZ_JAIUMC010000015.1, read as the reverse complement.
CAGGCTTCACCTAGCGAGTCAAAATCCGCCTGCTTGCCGTCACCGCCGGCCAGCAGATGCAGTTGCCCGGGGCATTCATCATGCAGGCCCTCGAGAGCGGCCAGCGTGGCACCGACATTGGTGCCTTTTGAGTCGTTGATGTAGGTCACCCCACCCACTTCACCTGCCCAGGCACAGCGGTGAGGCAACCCTTCAAATTCGGCCACGGCCTCAGTCATGGCCTTCAGTGGCCAACCCAGTAGCAGCCCGGCTGACAGGGCCGCCAGAATATTGAGCTGGCTGTGCCGGCCTTTCAGATACAGTCGATCCCAGGTATGCACCCGTTCCAGACCCTGGTAAAGGTGCAGCCCGGTCGCATCCCGCTCCAGACTGAGCACGCCGATATCACGACGCGTCAGGGAATAGATGCGGTGCGGCATCTGCTGGGACACCAGAGGGACGGTCAGCGGGTCATCGGCGTGCACCACAATCCCCTGACAGCCCTGGAAAATTCGGTGTTTGGCGGCGCGATAGGCCATCATGTCCGGATAGCGGTCAAGATGATCGGGGCTGATGTTCAGCACCATGGCCACATCAGCATTCAGCGCATGCGTCATTTCCAGTTGAAAACTCGACAATTCAAGGACCGCCAGGTCATGGGGCTCCTGCAGCAGGTCCAATGCCGGGCGCCCGATATTGCCACCCGCCAGCGCTCGCTTGCCTGCCTTTCTGCCCATGGCTTCGAGCAGACGCACGACCGTGCTCTTGCCATTAGAGCCAGTCACAGCAATTACCTTGGCGTCACTGTGCTGCCGATACAGGTCGATATCACTGACCAGCAGGGCGCCGCTGTTCAGTGCATGCTGGATATGCGGCTCTGACAGGGGCAGGCCGGGGCTAACGTAGAGCTCGTCTGCCTGCTCCAGCCAGTCGTCGCGCCAGCCACCGAAATGCAGGCGCTCGGGCGGGCACAAGGCACGGACCGCTTCGGCATAGGGCGGCGCTTCACGCGTGTCCAGCACGCGATAGGCCCTGCCCTGACCGGATAGCCAGGCGGCAATGCTGTGCCCGGTTTTACCCAGGCCCAGTATCAGTCGCTCTGTGTCAGTACCAATCATTTGCACCATTACCGTCTCGAATTGCCTCTCATCATCAACGCAGCTTCAGGGTGGACAGGCCGATCAGCACCAGAATCACGGTGATGATCCAAAAGCGCACAATGACGCGTGGTTCCGGCCAGCCCTTGAGTTCGTAGTGGTGATGCAGCGGCGCCATGCGGAATACCCGGCGCCCGGTCAACTTGTAACTGGCTACCTGAACAATCACTGACAGGGTCTCCGCCACGAAAACACCACCCATGATGAACAGCACGATTTCCTGGCGCGTGATCACCGCGATGACACCCAGTGCCGCGCCCAGGGCCAGGGCACCGACATCGCCCATGAACACCTGTGCCGGATAGGTGTTGAACCACAGGAAACCGAGTCCTGCGCCGACCAGGGCACCGCAGAAAATCAGCAGTTCGCCGGCCCCCGCCACGTAAGGAATCTGCAGGTATTCTGCAAACACCACATTGCCGCTGGCATAGGCGAATATACCCAGGGCACCACCCACCAGAATGGTGGGCACGATGGCCAGGCCATCGAGCCCGTCAGTCAGATTGACTGCGTTGCTCGAGCCCACAATGACGAAATAGGTCAGCACCACGAACCCAAAACCAAGCGGTATCATGATGTCCTTGAAAAAGGGCACAATCAGCGACGTTTCAATCGGCGTCTCGGCAAATCGGTACAGCAGCACTGCAGCAATCAGCCCGACCATGGACTGCCACAGATACTTCCAGCGCGCGGGCAGACCGCGCGCATTGCGCAGCACTACCTTCTTGTAGTCGTCCACCAGCCCGATCAGACCGAAGGCAGCGGTGACGCCGACCACGATCCAGACATAGAAGTTGGTCAGGTCTGACCACAGCAATGCCGCGCCCAGTACACAGACCAGAATCAGGGCGCCACCCATAGTGGGTGTACCAGCCTTGCTCAGATGGGATCTAGGCCCATCATCCCTTACGGACTGGCCGATCTGGTGTCGCTGCAGCATATTGATCACCCGAGCCCCGAACAACAGCGAGAGCCCGAGGGCCGTCAACACACTGAGAATGGTGCGCATGGTGAGATACCGCACCACCGACAGGGGCGAAAAGAATTCAGCCAACTGGGTCGCCAACCACAGAAACATCAGCGCGAGCCTCCCTTGTTCAATCTTTCGATCAGGGCTTCCATCACGGCTTCCATGGCGGATGAACGCGACCCCTTCACCAGTACCGAGCCTTTGCTTTCCTGGCCCACCAGTGCTGTAAGAGCAGAGATCACTTCCGCTCGCGTATTGAAATGCCGACCACTCTCGCCAAACGCCAGGCTGGCCGGCTCTGCTGTTTTGCCGACAGTCCAGAGGTGGTCTATGCGCTGCTGCGCGTAGGTGCCGATGCCACGCATCGCCTCTTCGGTGTGCTGGCCCAGTTCGCCCAACTCACCCAGAACCAGAATTCTCGGTGTTTGCGCTGTGGTCAGAACATCGATGGCGGCGCGTGCCGATTCAGGATTGGCGTTGTAGGCATCATCAATCAGCCGCCAGCCCTTGATCACTTTCGGAGCCAGACGACCAGGTACCGGACTGATGCCGGCGATCGCATCCAGCCAGAGGTGGTCTGGCAGTTTGAGCGCAACCATGACCGCAACTGCAGCCGCCAGGTTGGATACATTGTGCGCGCCCGCCAGAGGCAGGGTGACGGTATGTTCGAAATCCGGCCCGCTAAGCTGTACCAGAGTCCGATCAGGCTCGGCCTTGACACATTGCGCCGTTACATCAGCCTGTGGACCGCTGCCGAAACTGATCACGCGGCCGGGGGCTGCCCTGCACCACTGGTCATAGGCCGGGTCGTCCTGATTGAGTACCGCTACACCGTCCTTGTCCAGACCCTGCAGGATCTCGCCCTTGGCCGCGCGGATATGCTCGACAGAACCGAATTCGGCGAGATGGGCCGAGCCGGCATTGATGATGAGGGCCACATCGGGGCGCGACAGGCCGGTGGTGTAGGCGATTTCACCGACATGATTGGCGCCCAGCTCTACCACGGCATAATCGTGCTCCGGTGCCAGCCTGAGCAGTGTCTTGGGAACGCCGATATCATTGTTCAGGTTGCCCCTGGTCGCCATCGTATTGCCACAGGCACCGAGCAACGCAGAGAGAATTTCCTTGGTGGTAGTCTTGCCTGAACTGCCGGTGAGCGCCACCACGGATGCGCTTGAGAGTTGCCGATTGTGGGCGCCCAGGCGGCCCAGAGCCAGGCGCGTGTCAGGCACTATCCACTGGGGCAGCGGCAAGGTATCGGGGTGATCGACCACCAGCAGCGAGGCACCATGTTCATGGGCCGTCTGATTGAAGTCGTGACCATCGAAATTGGCACCACGCAGAGCCAGATAGGCGTCACCGGGCTGCAATGTGCGGGTATCAGTGCTGACATCACGCACCTGAGCCGGACCGGTTACCGCGGAACCCGGATAGAGCGAAACCAGTTCGGTGCTGTCGAGGAAACGCATCATGCAACGCCTCCCATCGCCTGCTGAACGGCGCCAAAATCCGAATAGGGGCGTCTCACGCCCTGGTCTTCCTGGTAATTCTCGTGCCCCTTGCCGGCCACTACGATGACGTCTCCGGCCTTGGTCGCGGCGATGGCCGCATGAATAGCGGCCGTCCGGTCAGCGATGACTTCAAAGGGCACATCTGTGGTCAATCCGGGCCGCATGTCACCAACAATACTGGCAAAGGATTCAGACCGGTTGTTGTCGCTGGTGAGCCATAGCCGATCTGCCTCGGCTGCCGCGGCAGCCGCCATTTGCGGGCGCTTGCCGCGGTCGCGATCACCACCACAGCCAAAGACACAGTGCAGCTCGCCCTCGGTGTGATGACGGGAGGCGCGCAGCGCTTTTTCCAGCGCATCCGGGGTATGGGCATAATCGATAATCACTACCGCCCCGTTGGGCAAGGGAACAGGTTGCATGCGGCCGGAGACTGGCTGCACGTCGGCCAGGGCGGCCTGGATCATCTTGCCGGTCAGGCCCAGCATGCCCAGCGCGCCGATGGTCACCGCCAGATTGGCCACATTGAAGTCGCCGATCAGACGCGTATCCGTCTGCAGCGGCCCCCAGGGCGTCACCCAATGCACCAGCAACCCTTCCGGACGCCGGCGAATATGGTTGGGTACCACACTGGCGGTGCCGCCGATTCGACCCGACACGCGCAACGAATCCTTGCGCCCCTGCGCCAGACGTAATCCCCAGCGATCATCAGTACAGATAACCGCTCGCTGGCTGCGTGCCGGATCAAACAACTTCTGCTTGGCGGCGAAATACTGCTCCATATCACCGTGGTAATCCAGATGGTCACGCGACAAGTGAGTGAAAAGAGCGACCCGAAAGCGCAGCCCGTCAACACGCCCCTGGTCGAGCGCATGACTGGAGACTTCCATTACCGCCCAGTCAGCCTGTTGATCAGACCAGTCGGCCAACAGCCTGTGGTTGGTCAGCACGTCCGGCGTGGTATTCAGGCCCCCTTCGAGGTCGGGCCAGAGCCCGACACCCAGAGTCCCGATCAACCCACAGCGGCCTTTGGTACTGAGCGCCTGAGCCACGTAGTGACTGATCGACGTCTTGCCATTGGTGCCGGTCACACCCACCAGCGACAGGGCACGTTCGTTGACGGCATACAGCGCCTCGGCCAATTGACCCAGACGCTGGCGCAGATCGGTTACCCAGAGCACACGCTCATTGCCTGAGTCCGGCGTAACCGGAAGCTGGGCCTGGCTCGCATGTTGGGCGTCTGCCTGCTCGGCAATCACCAGCACCCGTGGCTGCCCCAGCACCTGCTGAATAAAGTCCCGCCCGTCCACGGCGGCGCCGGGAAGTGCAACGAATACATCACCGGGCCTCACCAGTCGGCTGTCCAGAACCGCCTCACCGCCTGTCTGTTGCAGATGCTCCAGGGCCGTGCGCAACCAGTCAGTCATGCGCACCTCCTCGCTGCCCGGCGGTCAGCAATTGATCGGGGGTAGTGCCGATATGGGCCAGCGCAGCCTGCATGACTTCCGAGAACACAGGTCCGGCCACCGCACCACCGAAGTACTCCTCACCCCGCGGATTGTTGATCACTACGGAGACCACAAGCTCCGGGTTATCGGCGGGCGCATAACCGACGAACACGCCCCGGTAGGCATCCTCGTCATAGCCAGCCAGCCCTACCGTATGTGCAGTGCCGGTCTTGCCCGCCGCGGAGAACAGCGGCATGCGGGCTCGAGTTCCGGTGCCACCGTCCTGCATGGCGGCTTCCAGCATACGGCGCACATCCGTCATCACCGACTGCGGCATCACCCGGGTGGGCGGCGATTGAATACTTTGCTGCAGCAACCGTGGCGGCACCATGACGCCATCATTGGCAATGGCCGAATAGGCCTGTGCCAATTGCAGCGGCGTTGCCGTCATGCCGTAGCCGTAGGACTGCGTCGCCACCTGCACATCAGCCCAGCGCGAATAGTTGGGCAGACTGCCGGTAGCCTCACCCGGAAAGCCGACACCAATGGGTTGGCCGAACCCGAAACGATACAGGCTTGACCAGAGTCGCTCGCCCCCGAGGGCCAGAGCAATCTGGGTCATGCCCACATTCGACGAGTGCGCCATGATCCCGGTGACGTCCAACTCTCCGTAGTCGCGGAAATCGCGCACGACATGATCGCGCCCGACCGTCATTCGCCCCGGGGAGGTATCGAACCGATCACTGGCGGTCACCACGCCCTCGTTCAGCGCCCCGGCAATGGCCATGGTTTTCATGACACTGCCGGGCTCGACGGCATCGGTGATGGCCCGGTTGCGCAGGAATTCCGGTCGAATGGAACTGCGGTCATTCGGGTTGTAGGAGGGCTGATTGGCCATCGCCAGAATATCGCCCGTCCGCGGGTCCATGACCACGACCGAGGCCCAATCGGCCTGATGGCGCTGCCAGGCGCTTTTCAGGGCGCGATATACCTTGTACTGCAGGTCAAGATCGATGGTCAGTTGCAGATCCTGCCCTGGCTGAGGGGGCCGCACGGCCTCCACATGGCGCACTACCTGACCATTCAGATTCTGCAGCACGAGATTGCTGCCGGAGCGTCCGGACAGCATGTCGTTGTAGGCCAGTTCGATGCCTTCCTGGCCATGATCGTCAATGTTGGTGAAGCCAAGGATATGAGCGGTCACCTCGCCGGCCGGATAATAACGACGGTATTCCTGGCGGCCATAGACCCCGGGAATACCCAAGTCGAGGATCGCATTCGCCTGGTCAGGTGGTAGCTGACGGCGTACATAGAAGAAGGCCCGATGGATGCGATGCCGCTGCTCCAGGGTTTCCACACTGACACCCGCGGCCTCGGCCAGGCGCGGCAAATCCGCCGGATTCAACCGACGCGGGTCACCCCAAAGAGAAATGACCGGTGTGCTGACGGCCAGCGGTGTGCCATGACGGTCCAGAATCATACCTCGATGCGCACCGACCTCCACTTCACGGGCAGAGCGCATCTGCCCCTGATTGATCAGAAACTGGCGTTCCGCGACCTGCAGATAAACCACTCGCCCCAGCAGGGACGAGAAGAGCAGCAGAAGCGCGAAAACCACCATGTAGAGTCGCCACCGGGCTGTCATCGGGGCACCTCCGGCATTAGCTCAATCTGCTCCGTTGTCGGCGCGTCAAGGCCCAGCTCTCCAGCCCGCCGCTCCAGTATCATCGGCGCTGCCAGAGCACCCTGCTCCAGAGTCAGGCGCCCCCACTCCACCATCAGGTCGTCGTACTGGCGAGTCAGCATGTTCACTTCGGCATGCATCTCCCGAGTCTGATGGCTGCTGTAGACCACACCCAACCCACTCATCCAGACAGCGATCACCAACAATACCCAACCGGGACGAACGGTCATAGACGCTCCCCCGGCTGATCCTGCAGCCTTTCTGCCACGCGCAATACAGCGCTGCGCGACCGCGGGTTGCTGCGCACCTCGTCTTCGGTCGCCTTTTTGCCCTTAACCAGCACCTTGAGACGACGCCTGATGGCGGATTCCGGCAACGGCAACCCCTTGGGCACTGGTTCGCCTTGCGCTTCAAGGCGCATGAAGCGCTTCACCAGACGATCTTCCAGCGAATGAAAACTGATGACGACGAGTCGACCACCCGGCGAAAGGCGCTCTACAGCCGCCCGCAAGCCGGCCTGCAGGTCGTCCAGCTCACCATTGATATGTATGCGGATGGCCTGAAACACTCGGGTTGCCGGATGTTTATGCTTTTCCCAGCGCGGATTGGCCACCTTCACCACCTCGGCCAGGTCCAGGGTACGAGCGAAGGGTTCCTGCTGACGGCGTTCCACGATCGCCCGCGCCATGCGGCGGGAGAATCTCTCTTCACCGTATTGAAAGAAGACATCAGCCAGTTCGGATTCAGGCGCGGCATTGACCCACTCGGCAGCACTGATGCCCCGCGCCGGGTCCATGCGCATATCCAGCGGACCATCCTGCATGAAACTGAAACCGCGCGTTGCGTCATCCAGTTGCGGTGAAGACACGCCCAAATCCAGCAGCAGGCCGTCCAACCGGTCCATGCCCGCTTCGGCGCACAGTGATTCGAGGGCCGCAAAGGAGCCCTGAGCAATGGAAAAACGGGAATCCTCAGCCGCCAGAGCCTGACCTTCGGCGATAGCCTGCGGATCCTTGTCGATACCCAGCAGTTGCGCTCCCTCTCCGAGCTGCGCCAGCAATGCCCGGGAGTGCCCGCCGCGCCCGAAGGTGCCATCAATAAAGCAACCGGATGCCTGTGCCGCTCCGGGGTCGAGACCACCCCACCACTGGACTGCCTCGTCAAGCATTACGGAGACGTGCTGAGCTGCAGTCATAGCGACAACTCCTGCATGGCTTCCGGAATATCCATGGCGTCGTCTTGCAGATAGGCGTCACGACGCTCCTGCCAGTACTGCTCATCCCAGACTTCAAACTTGTTGCCCTGGCCGAGCAGCACCACTTTCTTGTCCAGCCGCGCATGGTCACGCAGAGGACCGGGCACCAGAATGCGGCCATTGCCGTCCATCTCGATGTCTGTCGCATGGCCAATCAGCAGGCGCTGAATTCGTCTTACGGCTCGGTTGTAGCTCGGCAATGCCTCGATTTTCTGCTGTATGACTTCCCACTCGTTCAGCGGGTAGAGCAGAAGGCAAAGCTCTTCAGTGTCAATAGTGAGTACCAACTCACCTTGGCAGGCCTGAGTGATCGCATCCCGAAATCTGGAGGGGATGGCCATTCTGCCTTTGCTGTCCATACTGAGCGCGTGTACACCGCGCAGCATGTTGCCTGCCTTAGACGCTTCCAAAATCCTGATCCATTCACAGTGTTGAGGGAGATGACACCACTATTAGCCACAAAAACCCACAATCTCCCACAGGTTGCGCCCACTATAGGCACCACCCCCACCATTTGCAACCATGTGTAAGGGCGTCATTTCAAATAAAAATGCTTATGGGACAGGGAGTTACGGACTGTTAGCGAGTGCTAACACAGGGCAACATTGAATGAAAGTGATAAAAGTGAGTCACATGCAATGTAAACTTAAAGTTGAGCATTAACTTCAAGATTTTTTCACACTAAAAATTGCATGCCAAAGAAGCAAACAGAATAACTTTGAGCCGCTGATAAGCAGCCCGGAAAGGACAAGATGGCAAGCCAGCCGATAAGCCGGGTTCTGTCGGGGACAATCATTCATCTAGGCGGGCTGTCACCAGCACGCTCAAGCGACCTACCCGGTTCCAGCGCGGGCCACGCCTGAAGGAACCCTATTTGGTCTTGCTCCGAGTGGGGTTTACCGTGCCATGGACTGTTACCAGCCATGCGGTGCGCTCTTACCGCACCCTTTCACCCTTACCGGTCGCCGAAGCGACTTAGGCGGTCTGCTCTCTGCTGCACTTTCCGTCGGCTCGCGCCGCCCTGCGGTTAACAGGCACTCTGCCCTGTGGAGCCCGGACTTTCCTCCCCCCGGTGTTACCCGAGCGGCGATTGCCTGGCTGACTTGCCGGAGCGCACCTTACGGCAAACCCATCGCCCAGGCAATAACAACTGTGTTTCACCGTGTATCGTCGCGCAGCGCCAGCAGGCGCTGATAGAGCAGGTTCTTGCTCACCCCGAGCAGCCGCGCCGCTTCTCCGGCAGCCTGTTTGGGCGGCAGCAGCCCGGCCAGCGTCAACAGCAGATCATCAGGGTCGACGCGGTCACTGGGCTGGTCCTGTGGCTCGGCGCCACCAATGAGCAGCACCATCTCACCGCGGCATTGGTCCGAATCCGCCTGTACCTGCTGCAACACTGACTGGGCACTGCCCCGCAACACGGTTTCAAATTGCTTGGTCAGTTCGCGCGCCAGCACCAGCGGGCGCTGCGGGGCCAGTTCGGCGAGCAGCGCCAGCGTATCGATAATACGCCGCGGAGCCTCATAAATAACGGAGGTGCCGGTATAGGCCAGTAAGCGCTCCAGAAAGGTCCGTCTGGCCCCGGCCTTGACCGGTGCAAACCCGCAGAACTGGAAGCGATCCGTCGGCAGCCCGGCAACACTCAACGCTGCAACAGCAGCGTTGGCACCGGGCACCGGGACGACCCGATGGCCACTTTCAACCAGTGCCGCCACCAGCGGATAACCGGGGTCGGAAATAAGGGGCGTACCGGCATCACTGATCAGGGCCAGTGTTTCACCCGCAGCAAGCCATTCCGTGATCCGGTCAATGCGTTGTCGTTCATTGTGCTCATGCAAAGACACCAGGGGGCGATCAATGCCATAATGTTGCAACAGTTTCTGACTGTGCCGGGTATCCTCAGCGAGAATACGCGACGCACCCTGCAACACCGCAAGCGCCCGGTGGCTGATGTCGCCCAGATGACCAATGGGTGTCGCCACGACGTACAGGGCGCCTGTGTAAAGCGCGGGTACAGGGCGTTGGGAGGATGCCTCAGGCATATACAATTGACCTGCTTGGTGAATATAGGAATTCCGTCATGACCATGTCGCTGCGTCTGGTGGCCCTGATGACGCTGCTTGTTCTGGCAGCCTGCAGCACGCCACCGGTATCAGATGAACCGGACGATACCGCGGATGAGCGCACAGCGCCAGAAGGGCTGGGTGATCTGTCCATCGACACTGATCGCCCCATCGACGAGCTGGCTGATGAGTTACCCGCAGATCTGCGCGAGTCGTCGCTGATCAGGCTGAATCGGGATCCGGAAACCACTGAGGGCTATACGCTCGAACTGGCCAAGATCTTCTACCTGCGCGGCGAACCGGAAAACACCCAGCGCCTGCTCAGCCTGCTCGAATTCGATCAGCTGCCGGAAGCCAAGCAACGCGACTTTGTGCTTTTGTCGGCAAAAATGGAGCAGTCGCTGTTTAACCCCCAGGGCTCGCTGGCCTGGCTGACCGGAGACCAGGTGCACCTGTTTGATCGTCTGACATTGCCCCAGCAGATTGAGCTGAGTCTGCTGCGGGCCCAGAATTACTCTCTGACCGGCAGCCCGATTGCCGCGGCCCGGGAGCGTATCTTCATTCACCCGCTGTTGAACGAAGAGCAGCAGGACAGCAATGTCCAGGCCATCTGGATGGACCTGCAGCAGGCCGAACCCGAGGCCCTGTCTGCGCTGGCAGGCGTCCAGGCGGCACCGGACTATACGGCCTGGCTCGAATTGGCCGAACTCTACCAGCAGCATCGCAATAACCCCATGCGCCTGGTGGGCCAGATCGAAGTCTGGCAGGAGGCCAACCCCAACCATCCGGCCGCCCGCAATCTACCGGAAAGCCTGGCGCGGCTGACCGAGAGCGTCAGCAGCCAGCCGGAACAGATTGCCTTGATTCTGCCGACAGAAGGCTCCCTCAGTGGTCCGGGGCAGGCTGTGGCGGACGGTTTTCTTGCCGGCTACTTCACGGCTCTGAACCAGGGGCAGGATGTGCCCGAACTGGCCTTCTATGATGAAAACGGGGGCGATATCAGACAGATCCTGATTGAGGCTGTGGAGGCTGGTGCAGACTTCGTGATCGGCCCGCTGGGGCGCGATCAGGTCATTCGAGTGGAGTCGGTTGATGACCTGCCGATTTCCGTGCTTGCCCTGAACCGCACCGAACGCTCGGTGATCAGCAATGATCGAGTCACCCAGTTTGCCCTGGCGCCAGAAGATGAAGCCCGCCAGGTGGCACGCCACGCCTGGCAGAACGGCCATCGTGTTGCCGCGGCGATTCGACCCACCGGCAGTTGGGGTGATCGGGTAGCCGAAGCCTTCCGCGACGAATGGACTCTGCTTGGCGGTGAACTGGTGCGCACCGAGGCCATTCCGGCACAGGATGATGGTCGGCGTTACCTGGCTCAGGTGCGCTCCTTGCTGGATATCAACCAGAGTGAACAGCGGGCGACCAATATCCGCGCTGTCGTGGGCACGTCGGTAGAGTCCGAGCCGCGTCGACGCAAGGATCTGGATTTCATCTTCATGGCAGTAGAGCCCGACCAGGCCCGACAGCTTCGTCCGCTGCTGGACTTCCAGTACGCCGAAGATATCCCGATACTCGCGACCTCTTCGATTGTCTCTACCACCAAAAGTGGCCGAGATCAGGATCTGACCGGTATCCACGTGGTGGAAATACCCTGGCGGCTCGAGAACTCAGCCGTGCAGGCTGAACTGGAGGCGCTGGGCATGGACCAGTATGACACCCATGCCCGTCTTTATGCGATGGGACTGGATGCCTGGCATCTGGTACCGCAACTGGCCTATCTGGACAGCGACCCACAGGCTCGCTACCGAGGACACACCGGCGTGCTGCGCCTTAATGAGCACGGCCAGATCGAGCGCGAACTTATGTGGGCCGAGTTCATCAACGGCCGTCTCGCACCCCTGCCCGGCAATACGCCGGCACTGAGCGACGAAGCGCTGCATTCAGAACCGGTACTGCAATGAATCAGGCTGTAGGCACGGCTGCAGAGACGCGAGCCGCACGGTACCTGGAGACGCAGGGCATGCGACTGGTGGCGCAGCAGGTTCGGATGCGCATGGGTGAACTGGACCTGGTCATGCGCGAAGGCCCGGCCTGGGTCTTTGTGGAGGTCAAGGCTAGGCGCAGCCAGACGTTTGGCGGTGGACTCGCCGCTGTTACCCGAAGCAAGCAACTCAAGTTGCGCCGAACAGCTGAGGGCTACCTGCAGCGTCAGCAGGCCAGTCAGCAGCCTTGCCGCTTCGATGTGGTGGAGGTTAATCTGGGCACTGATGAAATCACCTGGATAAGGAACGCATTCTGATGCAGGATGATCTGGCCCTGCTGACCCAGCGCACGGTAGACACCATTGAACACCTGCAGGAAACGGCTGACCAGAGCCTGCAGCGGATGCTGGTGGCCAATCGACTGCTGTGCGATACCTTTCTCAATGAAGGCAAGGTGCTGGTCTGCGGCAGTGGTCCAAGTGCGGCGACAGCCCAGTTGCTGTGCAGCTACCTGCTGCATCGCTATGATCTGGATCGGCCCGCACTGCCCGCGATCAATCTGAGCAATAATTCCGCTTTGATTTCCCAGATTGGCGTAGAATCCAGTATCAATGATATTTTCGCCAAGCCCATCCAGGCTTTGGCACAATCACAGGATCTGCTGGTCGTGTTCAATCATGGTACACGGGCCGGAAGTCTGGTTCAGGCCATCCAGGCGGCGCACAATCGAGGTCTGAGGGTGCTGGCGTTTTCCTGCCGGATTGGCGAGGATGTCGTTTCACTGCTGACGCCGGAAGATCTGGAGATTGCTACTCCAGGCAGTGGTTCAAGCGCCGTGGAGGCTCATACCATGCTGGTCCATCGCTTGTGTGAGCTGGTTGATCGCAGCATTTTTGGTTCGGAGGACGTGTCATCGTGAGAGTTCTGTTACTGCCAATTGGTCTTGCTCTGCTGTTGCTGACAGCAGGCTGTTCACTCTTTGGCGGCAGTGAAGGCCAGCGCGGTGACGATTCCAGTCTGTCGGTAGGCGCTGCCATTGATGACAGTGACCTGGAGCTGCGAATCCGCGAGCGCCTGGTCGATGCAGACGAACGGTTCTCCGACGCGCGGATCAAGGTGGTATCTCATAACGCCCGCATCCTGATCACCGGGCGAGTTCCGGCCCAGAGCATGATTGACGAGGCTACTGAGGTCGTGCGTCAGTTCCGTCGGGCCCGCCTGCTGCACAATGAACTGAGGGTCGGCAGCCGTCCAACGGCCGAAATGCGCTCCACGGATCAGTGGATCAGTGTCCGGGTCAAGGGGCGTCTGACCCTGACGGCGGATTTCCCCTCACGCCGTGTGGTCATTACCACTCAGGAAGGCACGGTCTACCTGATGGGACTGGTCACGCGTGAACAGGGTCAGATTGCCGAGCAGAACGCCGCCGCGGTGGACGGCGTGCAGCGCGTCGTGTCGATTTTCGACTATATTGATTGAACCGGGGTCCACAGCCACCGGTTTACGCGCTATGCTGAGTAATAACTATTACAAGCAGGAGCCGGTGCCATGAACCCCATCCTAGTTTATCTGGATCCTTCCGAAGACAACCTGCCCGTGGTGCACAAGGCCGAATACCTGGCGCGCCGCTGGCAGGCTCCACTGGTATTGTTTTCGGTGGTGTTCAATGCGGCACTGGCACGCAGCCTGTCCGGGGACGACAGCAGCAAGGCAGAAAGCCAGCAGGCTGGCTTTCTGCGCGAACAGGAAGCCAAACTCGAGTCCTTTGCGCATTCCCTGCGCGAGCGCGGGCTGGACGTCAGCACCCGGGTCGCCTGGTGCAAGCATGCCTGGACGGCGATTGAGAGGGTGGTCAGCGAACAGACATTCGACCTCATCCTGAAAGGCACGCATCACCAGAATGTGGTTCAGCGCACCTTTTTCAGTTCCACGGATTGGGATCTGATGCGCTGCAGCCGGTTGCCGGTGCTGCTGGTCAAGGACGCTCCCTGGCCAGAGAAGGGCATGCGCCTGACAGCCTGCGTCGATCCGATAGAACAGGGGTCGGCTCCGCGCATGCTGGACAAGGCCATACTGCTGCAATCCAGGGTTTGGCAGGATGCGCTGTCCACTGAACTGGAAGTGCTCAACGTCTATGACCCGACGCCTTTCATCGTGTATATGGACCCCCCCGTACCTGATACCACCCCGATTACGGAAGCGCTGGCCGATCAGCATCAGGAGGCACTGGATGCCCTGCTGGACGAAACAGGCCTTCCGCGCACCATGGGTCGGCTTGAAGCCGGCACGCCCTCCTCCACCATTCCCGAGCTGGTCAGCCAGACCGGCAGCCACGTGGTCATCTTGGGTGCCCAGACCCGGGAAGGCATCAATCGCTGGTTGATCGGGCATACGGCAGAAAAAATTCTCGACCGCATCAGCTGTGATGTTCTGGTGATCAAGACAGACCAATCTGGAAGCTGATTGCTTCCCTCGGTCAGGCCGCTACAATAGCCCGACCTGATTACTCACACAGCACAAGCCGACTGCTATTCATGGAACGCCTTACCCTGCAACCACTGTCTTCAATTGACGGTGAAGTCACCATTCCAGGCTCGAAAAGTCTGTCCAATCGAATCCTTTTGCTGGCAGCTCTGGCCGAAGGCACCACCGAGATTACCAATCTGTTGCACAGTGATGACACTGACCGCATGCTGGAAGCGCTGACTGCGCTTGGCGTGCGAATCGACGTCAATGCCGATCGCTCTCGGTGTCGCGTCGAGGGCAACGGGGGGCCACTCAGTGCTGCCAACCCGGTGACCCTGTTTCTTGGCAACGCCGGCACCGCAATGCGCCCGTTGGCGGCGGCCCTTTGTCTGGGCGACGGTGAGTTCACACTGGAAGGTGTGCCGCGCATGTATGAACGACCTATTGGTGATCTGGTCGACGCCTTGCGACCTCTGGGTGCCGATATCGACTACCTGGGTACTGAAGGCTACCCGCCTCTGTGTATCAGGGGCAGCGGACTGAAGGGCGGCAGAGTCAGCATTCGCGGCAATATCTCCAGCCAGTTTCTGACCGCGCTGCTGATGGCGGCGCCGCTGGCCGACGGAGATCTGACCATCGAGGTCGAGGGTGAATTGGTGTCCAGGCCCTATATCGACATCACACTCGATGTAATGCGCCGGTTCGGCGTCGAGGTCGACAATCAGAGCTACCAGGCCTTTCACGTGAAAGGCAATCAACGCTATCAGTCACCCGGCTCGATCATGGTGGAAGGGGATGCCTCTTCTGCCTCCTATTTTCTCGCCGCAGCCGCCATAGCCGGCGGGCGCGTGCGGGTGCATGGTACCGGTACGGCATCCGTGCAGGGCGATGTGCGCTTTGCCGAAGTTCTGGAGCAGATGGGGGCTCGGGTCACCTGGAGCGATACCTGGATAGAGGTGGAGCGCGGCACGTTGAAAGGCGTGGATGTGGACCTCAACCACATTCCAGATGCCGCCATGACCATTGCCACCACGGCTCTGTTTGCCGAGGGCCCGACCGTTATCCGCAATATCTACAACTGGCGGGTCAAGGAAACCGACCGCCTGAGCGCCATGGCCACGGAACTGCGCAAATTGGGCGCCGTCGTCGAAGAGGGTGAAGACTGGATTTCGGTTACCCCGGCCGGAGCGCTCCACCCGGCAGACATAGAAACCTATGACGATCACCGAATCGCCATGTGCTTCTCACTGGCAGCATTTGGCAATGCACCTGTCACCATTCTGGACCCGAACTGCACGGCCAAGACGTTTCCCGACTATTTCGACCGATTCCGGGCTTTGACAGCCTGAGTGGCCTGGCGCAAAGTTCAGGCACACAGTTTCATCAACATCTGGAGGACAACAGCATGAGTTACAACAGCATTCCGGCAGGCAAGAATCTGCCCGACGACTTTTTTGTCGCCATCGAAATTCCCGCCAATGCCGATCCCATCAAGTACGAGATCGACAAGGATTTTGACGCGCTGATGGTCGACCGGTTCATGGCCACTCCCATGTTCTACCCTGCCAATTACGGTTATATCCCGCAGACCCTGGCACCGGATGGTGATGCGCTGGATGTGCTTGTGGTGACGCCTTATCCGGTGGCGCCCGGCTCGGTGATACGGGCTCGCCCGGTGGGCATTCTGGACATGACCGACGAAGCCGGTTCGGACGCCAAGCTGGTCGCTGTACCACATCGCAAGCTGACCAGCCTGTACGACCACGTAGAGGATATTGAAGATCTGCCACCGCTGCTCATTGAGCAGATCAAGCACTTCTTTGAAAACTACAAAACGCTGGAAAAAGGCAAATGGGTCAAGGTCGATGGCTGGCGTGGTGCCGATGCGGCTCGCGAGGCTGTGATGGCCAGTGCCAAGGCCTATAATGGGTAATCAGTTGGACTGTTACGCACCTGTTGCACGCACAGAGGAGAGCAGCGCATGAGCAATACGCCAGGAGATCTGCGTTATACCCCCACCCATGAGTGGATACTTGTTGACGGGGATGTCATTACGGTCGGCATCACCGACTTTGCCCAGGAACAGCTGGGTGATGTGGTGTTTGTCGAACTGCCGGAGGTCGACGCAGCAGTGACCGCAGGCGACAGCATCGCCGTGGTCGAGTCGGTGAAGTCCGCTTCCGATATCTATGCCCCGGCGACCGGAACCATTCTGGCCATCAACGAGGCGCTGGAAGAGGCGCCTGAGCTGGTGAACAGCGATCCATTCGAGGATGGCTGGTTCTATCGCATGCGCGTTACAGATACCGGCGAGCTCGATGACCTGATGGATGCAGACTCTTACATCGATCACTGCGCCGACACCTGACACCACTCTGTGCCACCTGCACCCAGGTGCGCCTCTCGGCACGCGGCTCCAGGCGGGCTGCGTGACCGAGAAAAGATGACTACACTGGTAGAGGTGCCATACTGAGGCAGCTCAGCAATAATGATTCCTCTGCAGTTCACCAGTCCGGAGCATCCGGTACACGCCGCTCACACCGGCCAGTATTCCCCTGCCCTGGTGATCATCTCGATTCTGATCGCCATTTTTGCAGCTTTCGCCAGCTTCAGCCATGTCGAGCTGATTCGCAACTCGCGTTCCTTGCTCGCCCGAATGAGCTGGCTGACCAGCGGCGGAATGGCGATGGGCGTGGGCATCTGGACCATGCACTTTACCGGCATGGTGGCCTTCCAGATGCCGGTCGACATCACTTACGACCTTAACCTCACGCTCACCTCAGTAGTACCAGCCTTTGTGGCCGGACTGGTGACCCTGGTCATCATCCATCAGCCCGACCCGGGATATCGGCGCATTGTAACCGGTGGTGTGCTGATGGGAGCGGGTATCGGCATCATGCACTATACCGGCATGGGGGCCATGGTGACGGTGGCTGACATTGCCTACAACCCATGGCAATTTGCCCTGTCGATTGCTACCGCCGTTCTGCTGGCAACCTTTGCCCTTGCCGTACCCAGAATTTTGCGTTCAGTCAGGCTGGACCCGGTCACTCTTAAGCTGTCCATGGCGGTACTCATGGGGTTGGCGGTATCCGGCATGCATTATGTCGCCATGAGTGCCACCGTGTTTCTGCCCAGTGAGCGACCACCTGCACTGCATGGTCCGGCCCTTGACCAGACACTGCTTGCGTCTGTCGCCGTGTTTGCCAGCCTGATCATTCTTGCCTCCTCGACACTGGCTACCGCCATGCGACAAAGGATGCTGCTGGCGGAACTGGAGCGCGAACGCAGCGAAGCCAGTTCACGGCATCTGGAGAATCGTTTCCGCAAGATCGTCACCCGCCTCCCGGGCATGGTTTATCAGTTTCGCCTGACACCTGACGGCGCCATGTCGTTCCCCTATACCAGCGAAGCCATTCGCCAGATCTATGGTGTGGAACCCGAAGCGGTGCAACAGGACGCTGACATTCTGACGCGGGTTATTCACCCGGAGGATCTGGAGGAAGTCATGGTCTCCATTCAGCGCTCAGCAGAGACCATGACGCCCTGGCAACACGAATACCGGGTCTGCAAGCCGGATGGTGAAGAACGCTGGCTGCAGGGCAATGCACAGCCGGAAGAAGATGCTGACGGCTCGGTATTGTGGAGCGGATTTATCATGGATGTGTCGGAACGCCGCCAATCCGAAGACATCATCCATCAACTGGCCTTCTATGACACCCTGACCGGGCTGCCTAATCGCCGACTGTTCAACGACCGTCTCGAACAGGCCTGCGCGGCCAGTGAACGCGATTTGCAGCCAGGGGCCCTGATCTTCATTGACCTGGACGACTTCAAGTCGCTCAATGACACCATGGGCCACACCGTGGGCGACAAACTCCTGCGCGAGGTGGCGGATCGACTGAAATCCTGTCTGCGGGCGCATGACACGGTAGCCCGCCTGGGAGGCGATGAATTTGTCGTGATTGTCAGCGATCTTGATCCATCGGACCAGAGAGCTGCGTTGGAGGCAGAGCAGATCGCGGAGAAACTGCTTGCCGTGATGAGCGAACCGGTCGATCTCAATGGGACCCTCTACCAGTGCGCGGGAAGCCTGGGTATTTGCATGTACAAGGGTGAAAACGATTCGGTCGAGGAACTGTTGCGACGCGCTGACGTGGCCATGTATCAGGCAAAATCATCTGGCCGCAACGAGATCCGCTTTTTCGACCCGAACATCCATGCGGCACTTGAAGAACGTTTCAAACTGGAGCGGGAACTGCGCGCCGCGCTCAAGGCCGAGCAGCTTGAATTGCACTATCAGGCACAGATCAACCGCAACGGGGAACCCAATGGGGCCGAAGCGCTGGTCCGGTGGCAACACCCGGAACGCGGCCTGCTGGGACCAGGCGGGTTCATCGGGCTGGCGGAGGAGACGGGCCTGATCATACCGGTAGGAGAGTGGGTGCTGAGTGCCGCCTGCGCACAACTAGAAATCTGGGCCAGAGACGAAGCCTTCAGTGATTTGCATATGGCGGTCAATATCAGTGCCCGCCAGTTTCACCAGGCCGCCTTTGTGCAGTCGGTTATGGCGACGATCAACCGGTACGACTTTCCGCCTGATCGTCTCAAGCTGGAACTGACAGAGTCGATGGTGCTTAGTGACCTTCAGGACTCCGCCAGCAAGATGCTGCAGTTGCGAGAGCACGGCCTGAGCTTCGCGATGGACGATTTCGGCACCGGCTACTCTTCGCTGGCCTATTTGACCCGCCTGCCCTTCGATGAGGTCAAGATCGACCAGTCATTCATCCGCCATGCACGACTGGATATCGACGGGCCGGACAGCACCATTGTCGACGCCATAATCGGCCTGACGCATAACCTGGGTATGTGTGTCGTTGCAGAAGGGGTAGAGACGGCTGAACATCAGCAGTTTCTGCTCAGCCACCAGTGCGATTCATTTCAGGGTTACCTGTTCAACCGGCCTGAGCCCATCAGCACCTTTCAACAGACCGTACAGAAATTGCGTGAAGCCAGACAGCCGGCACCGGTTGCCGGCAATCAGCGGCTGCAATGAACCAGCAATCGATCCAGAAACTGCCCGCACCGCTCCAACTGATCAACGGCCACAAATTCATTCGGCTTGTGCGCCTGATCAATGGACCCAGGACCCAGAACCACAGTAGGCACGCCCAGGGTCTGAGAAAACAGGCCCGCCTCCGTGCCGTAGGCTACCTTTCGATAGTCGGGCGCATTGGCCAGCTCACAGGCCAGCCGGACCACCTCTGCCTCCGGCGAAGTGTCGAGCCCCGGAAATGCCGATAACTGTGACAATTTCACACCACATTCTTCGTAGCGGGCCTTCATCTCAGCATCCAGTGTCGCCAGATAATCAGCCACTTCGGCGGCTATGGCATCGATATCTTCACTCGGCAGAACCCGGAATTCAAAGTCGACGGTGCAGCGTTCAGGCACGATATTCAGTGCCGCACCACCGCGCATCACGCCGACGTGCGCGGTCGATACCGGCACATCGTACAGCTCACCACTCGGCCCCTCAGCCAGCTTCTGTGCCAGAGCATCCAGATGCTGCACCAGGCGGGCAGCGTAACTGATGGCGTTAACCCCGTGCGGTGCCTGGGAAGAATGGCAGGCCAAGCCGGTAAAGTCGGCGCGATAACTTTGCTTCGCCTTGTGGGCCACCACAACCTCCATGGAGGACGGCTCGCCAACGAAACAGGCGCGAGGTTTTACGGGCCGGTCCCGCAGTACCTGCAACAGCCTTGGCACACCCTGACAGCCCACTTCTTCGTCATAGGAGAAGGCAAGATGAATGGGTGCCTTCAGGTCCGCACGCACCATGTCCGGCACGCGCGACAGGCAACAGGCCAGAAAGCCCTTCATGTCGACAGTGCCCCGGCCATAGAGTCGGCCTTCTTTGCGAACCATTTCATAGGGATTGGTATGCCAGTCCTGACCGTCCACCGGAACGGTATCCGTATGCCCGGACAGGACATAGCCCGGCACACCGGCCGGGCCGATGGTGGCAAAAAAGTTGGCCTTCTGACCACTCTCGTCATAAACGCGCTCGCCATGGACACCATAGTCGCTCAGCCACTGTTCAACCCAGTCTATCAGCGGCAGGTTGGAGTTGCGGCTGGTGGTATCGTAACTGACCAGTCTGGCCAGCAGGTCTTCTATGGTGGGATCACGCGTGGTCATGGGTTACCTCTTGCTCCGAGCAGTCTTTCTGCGTGTTCTGGGTGACCCTTTACTCTAGCACAGTCAAAGCAGGGTGCGGGCCATAATCAGTGCATGTTCGCGACCCCGCATGGGTGGTGAACCCTCGGTGATGCTGTCTGATCTGCAAGCCGCGCGGGCCGGATAATAGTTTTCACGCACACCCGCCACATTGAAATCCATACTGGCGTAGAGTGCCTGGGCGGGCAGGTTGGATTGCCGAACCTCCAGAAACGCCTGATCAGCGCCATGTGCACGTCCGGCTTCCAGGGCAGCCGTGATCATGTGCCGGGCCACGCCCTGCCGTTGCCTGGATTGGTCCACGGCGATATTGAGCACTGACAATTCATCCGCGACCAGCAGGCAGATGCAGAAGGCATAGGGTCTGTCCGCCTCGTCAACGGCAACCCGAGCCCAATGATTCTTCTGCAGTCCGCGCCGAAATATGTCCAGCGGCCAGGGGTGGTTGGATACCCTGCGGTCGATGTCATGACACAAGGTCAGATCATCTTCACGAAGCGGCCGCAGATGGATCATTCAGCGCCCACCAGCCAGGTTCTGAGATCTTTCCAGAGACGGCGTTTTTCTGCCGGCAAGTGCAGCATTTCCGCAATGGCCGGACCGCTGCAGCAGGAGATATTGTCCTGTTGCCAAATGGGTGTGCCCAGGTCGTCCGGGACCAGGCCGAGCAGTTCCGGAGTCTGCTCGCCCAGCATCAACACACGACGTATCGGTGATTGCTGCTGCACGGCCTGCCATTTCTGCTGCAGGTAGAAGCGTGCTTCTTCCGCGTCATGCTTGATCGAACGATTGACGAACAAGGGCCAGTCGATGCGATATGCCAACGTCGGCTTGCGCTCTCCGCACAGGGTCTGTGCCAGAGCCGCCAGCAATCTATCTGCCTGACGCTGTTGCTCAGCAGGCATGGCGGCTGGGCGGGTATCAACTATCAGCCAGCCGTCATGGGCCCACCAGCGTTGCTTGAACTCGACGCCCTGCCCGGTCTGCACAGTGCCTTCATTGGCGATACCGGCTCCATGCTCTTCCTGCACCGGCTCAGTAACCGCGGGTACGCTTTGCGCGCTGGTTGCAGCAGGTGCGTCAGCGGCCTGTTGCGCAGCACTCTCCAACAGGGTGGCCGCGTTGGTGACCTGCTCAGTCCCCGGGGCCTGCTGCGGGTCGGGGTGCGTCTTATGCTCTGCGCGTGCAATAACCATTTCTGCCGGCCAGTCCAGCCTCACACCACGCGCCGGGCGCACCCGGCAATACCAGGAGGTAACACCCATGGTCTCCAGGTATTGGGTGCGCAGCATTTCCCGCTCAGCATTCATAGGTTGACATCATCTGAAAGTATTCCGCATAGACGCATTAGTTTACAGCATCAAAGTTACACTGACACGATACCGCGGTACTGGACAGAGCAGACAAACAGACCCTACACTGCTTCGGCAGATCAACTGTCGGAATATGGTCCCGTGCCCAAGCCTACCAACGGCCAACTGGTCGTGCTGTTTATCGTTACGCTGTTACTGGCTGGCACCCTGGCGCTGTTGTGGCCAAGAGGTCATAAGGCCTGCCCCGAGTTCACATTGGCAAGCGAGCATCTGCCGGAAGTCAGCCAGGCCTTCCGTTTGCCCTATGCTACTGCCGAGGGTGTCGTCTTACTGTACCGACCGTCAGATGATAACGTGTTTTCCCATCGGTCGCTGTCGTTGCTGCGAATACTGCACGATACATTGGGTCAGGACCTTGTTTCCGACGACCTCAACGAGCCTCAGTCATCATTCCACGTAGAGTCTTTGAGCAATGCGTACGTTCTTTTTCCTGAACATCGGCCACCCAGGATGGAAGCGTTGATTCCCAATCCGATTCCGAACAGTGCCGGCATGCTTAATGCCATTGGCAACCGGGCAGCCGGTGATGCCGACCTGGAATGGCGACTGTTTTCAGCTGACTGGACCTATGGTGCCCTGATTATTCATACCGAGGGTACGGCGTCAGCTGCGACGGGCAGCAGCCCATTGGCCAGAACGCTCAGGGAAGCACTCGACAGCCCGGAAACAGCTGACCACTTCGAGTTCTATCTTCTTGCACCGGAGTCGTTACTCACATGTCCGGATTGACACCAATTAACCAGGGGTGCGAAACACAGAGGCCCTGTTCGAACTGGATCAGAGCCGGCTGCGTGTTAGGTCTCTTGGTCGCTCAGTGCGCGCTGGCAACCTCTCCGGGAGTTGATCTTTTTCTGCTTGATGACTATTCCATGGACCCGGAAGCCATGGGGTACCGCACAGTGCCGCCCCCGCCTCAGATAACCTCTGTTGTTTCCAACCGCTGGGAGGGCGAGCGTGGTGACGCGGTCACTGATTTGTCCAGTCGACTGCGCAGCAGATACCTGCATCCGGCGACAGAGTCGCTGGTCTTTCGTGTCGATGCCGAGGCCCGGGTCCTGTACCCGACACGCTTTGACGCTATCACCGATGACCGACTCCGCTTTGAAGGTCGGATTCATGAGGCAGCCCTGCGTCATGATCGCGGCAGGTTCGAAACTGATGCTGGTTGGCAGGCCCTGCGCTGGGGTGCCATCCCGGGTGCCGGAGTGCTCGATGTGATCAGTCCGCAGGCGCTGTCCGCTGATGCTGACATTCAGCGCCAGAAGGCACCACAGCTGAGCCTGCGCACTGCAGTGGAATTTGCGGACCAGTCACTGTCGTTCTTTATCACGCCTACACCCGGCTTTGCCCCTGAATTGGCAGACGATCCGGTACTCACCCCTGCCACAGACGATCTGTCGCCGGAGTTCGGCGCACAACTGCAGTGGCAGGGTGTTCGGGGCACCTTCTTTGCCAACGCGGCAATGCTGGTTCCTGACACAGCAACACGCTCTGAAGCACAGGCAACGGAAGCCGACCTGACCCCCTATAGCCTGTTGGGCATGGGGGCAACTCTCCCTGTAGGGCCTACCGAGTGGAAAGCTGAACTGGCCTACAAGTCAGGGTTACGGCCGGCCAACCCGGCGACCATTGCGGAGCCGGCACCAGTCGCCCTTGGCGGCACAAGAGACCGCCTGGATGGTGCCGTTGGCGTGGACTTCAACAGCCCAGTTTATGGCCGCTGGTCTGGGTACCTTACCCTATATTGGTGGCTTGACGACTCTGACCTGTCGGAGTCACAAATCTGGGGCAGTGACATGGCAGTGTCCTGGCAGGAAAGCTGGCTGGACCAGCGCCTGGAGACCACGCTGACCGGCTACAGCTCTCTGACGGAACCAGTGCTGGCGGGCATAGTCAGCGGAATGTGGCGCTTTTCACCACGTATGGAGCTGGAAACCGCACTCACCCACTACCTGGCCGATGACGGCACACCCTTTGCGGATCTCGACGGTGAGACCCAATTCTCCACCGAATGGCGATACCTGTTCTGAATTCAATAGCCGACCTGTAGAAAGCCGAACCCGACAGCGATGGCCAGGCCCCAGAGATAGAATGAGAATATTCTCAGGCGGGCCTTGTAGAGCATCACCAGAACAATCTTCAGCGCCACAATGCCAACCAGTGCAGAGACCACAAAGCCAACGCCCATCACAGTCCAGTTGAGCGCCTGCAGACCGCCATCCAGCAACACCTCCAGCGATTGCACCGCAGATGCAGCAAGGATGGTTGGAATGGCCAGAAAGAAGCTGTATTCAGCAGCCCATTTGCGCTTGAGGCCGGCAAACAAGGCGAATGTGATGGTCATGCCGCTGCGCGACAATCCCGGAATCAGGGCCAGACCCTGGGCCAGCCCTATAATGCCGGCCACGCGCAGATTGATCCTGCGCAAGCCGAGGGGCCGACGCGCCAGGGTGTCTGTCCACCAAAGCAGAATACCGGTCAGCGTCAACGTACCCGCCACCATCACCGGCGAGGCAAAGACCAGATTGAACATGCCGCGGAAAGAGAAGCCGATAACGGCGGTCACCAGCAACGAGAAGGCGCACAGAAAAGCCAGCCTGAGAAACAGCAATTCCCGCCGAATGCGCCCGCCATCGGAGAGCCAGTGGCCGGTATCCCGCAGCACGCCACCGATGACCTTGAACAGGCTTTTGCGAAACACAACAACAATGGATACCAGGGTGCCGACATGAACGACCAGGTCGAACAGGACCATCTCGGCACTTTCAGGCGGAGGCAGATCAAAGCCCTGTTGTATGAGCCAATGCTGACTGAGTACAAGATGAGCCGTCGAGCTCACTGGCAGGAACATGAAAATGCCCTGCACCACACCCAGTACAATGGCTACCCAGATCGCCATGGTTCCTCCATGAATAAAGATTGTGCGTCAAAAGCGCCTCTTTATACAGGCTGCGGCACAGGATTGGAAGTGGAGTACATGCCGAGAAGCGCGGCCAAGGCGCGCGCCTACAGTGGAGGCAAAACACCC
The DNA here is from genome assembly GCF_022565775.1 of Natronospirillum sp. Taxonomy (GTDB): domain Bacteria; phylum Pseudomonadota; class Gammaproteobacteria; order Pseudomonadales; family Natronospirillaceae; genus Natronospirillum. The sequence continues at coordinate 116 of NZ_JAIUMC010000015.1, read as the reverse complement.
TGTAGGCCAACGACGTGAGTCGTGCTCGGCGGCGCAGCCGCCCAATGGAGGGGCCTGCGGCCCCGAGCGCGGCCAAGGCCGGCGCCTACAGGGTGGCTCAATTGTAGGCCGTGGGC